>JACMJU010000141.1 GCA_014380485.1 Methyloceanibacter sp. | reverse complement strand
GCGGCATCCGGGCTTGCGGCTTGTTGGTCGGCAGGGGTGGCGCCGTCAGCGTTCGGATCGTCAGGCTCTGCCGCGGCCGTCGCGGCTTGCGCGAAAACCGGCGGGCCGACCACAGCCACCAACAGGAGAACCGGAGCAGCCGCCGCAAGGGCGGCTATCAACGACCGTCCACGCATCTCCTAAACCCCCGCATACCCAACCCTTAGGTTAATCCCAGTTGGCTGCGAGGGCCAATAGGATTCAGACTGCCGCGAACGCTTGCGCCTGAAGCGCCCACGAGCTCGCGGCAGGTTTCTAGAGGCAGTTCAGTGTCATGACGGCGGGCTTGAGCCCTTTGAAGTCGCTGTTCGATACCCTATACTCTAGGTGAGAATTAGCCCCGGAGGCCGGCCCTTGCGCCGGATGTTTTAACAACCCATATATGCTCATTATGAGCATTAATGCGGGAAGAGACATTACGATGACGAGGCTTCAAGGCAGCACGCCGCTCGGCGGTCGCAAGACGCAGACTGCGCTTCCGCCTACGCTCCTGCCCGATCTCGCTTATACGCCAGAGGTCGCGCGCGCGACCGCGCATCTTTACGATCGCGTCGCGCGCGTCATCCCGCCCATCGAGTGGCCGGGCTTTGCCCCCTATATCAAGGCCATCAACGAATTGAAACGCGCCCGCAACGCCGTTGTGCTGGCGCATAACTACATGACGCCCGAGATCTTCCATTGCGTCGCCGACGTGGTCGGCGACTCGCTTCAGCTTGCACGCGAGGCGGCCAAGACCGACGCCGACATCATCGTTCAGGGCGGCGTGCATTTCATGGCCGAGACCTCGAAGCTGCTCAATCCCGACAAGATGGTGCTGATCCCCGATTTGCGCGCCGGCTGTTCGCTGGCCGCATCCATTACCGGCGCCGACGTGCGCGCCTTGCGCGAAGCCTATCCCGGCGTCCCGGTGGTCACCTATGTCAACACTTCGGCGGACGTGAAGGCCGAGAGCGACATTTGCTGCACCTCATCCAACGCCGTGCGCGTGGTCGAGTCGCTCGGCGTCAAGCGGGTGATCCTTATCCCCGACGAGTATCTCGCCAAATGGGTCGCGAACCAGACTTCCGTCGAGATCATCGCCTGGAAAGGCCATTGTGAGGTGCATGAGCGCTTTACCGGCGAGGAGCTTCGCGCCTATCGCGAGGCCGATCCCGGCGTGAAGATCATCGCCCATCCGGAATGCGATCAGGACGTGCTCCAGGAGGCCGATTTCACCGGCTCGACCTCAGGCATGATCAAGTGGGTCAAGGACAATCAGCCGTCCAAGGTGCTGCTCGTGACCGAATGCTCGATGAGCGACAATGTCGCGGTCGAGGCGCCAAAGGTCGAGTTCGTCAGGCCTTGCAATCTCTGCCCGCATATGAAGCGGATCACGCTGCCGAAGATCCTCGACTCCCTGGTGTTCCTCAAAGAGGAGGTCACCATCGATCCGGCTATCGCCGAGCGGGCGCGCGCGTCCGTCGAGCGCATGATCAACCTCAACCATTGACGCTAACTCCCCGGGCTAAGGCGCATCCTCGATGACAGTACACGTCAAGTTCTCATCGAAAGCGAATGGCGGCGTGGTGGTCGTCGGCGCAGGGCTCGCCGGACTGTTCACCGCGCTCAAGCTCGCGCCCCTGCCCGTCACCGTGGTGTCGGGCGCGCGGTTCGGCGAGGGCGCGTCGAGCCTGTGGGCGCAAGGGGGCATCGCAGCGGCGCTCGCCGAGGGCGACACGGCCGAGGCCCATGCCGCCGACACCGTCCGTGCCGGCGCCGGCATCGTCGATGAGAAGATTGCGCTGCTAATGGCGCGGGAAGCGCGCGAGCGCATCGAGGATTTGCTCTCTTGCGGCGTCCCCTTCGACCAGGATCTGGAAGGACGTTTGGCACTCGGCCGCGAGGCGGCGCATGGCCGAAACCGCATCCTTCATGTCAAAGGCGACATGGCGGGACGCGCGATCATGCACGCGTTGATCGAATCGGTCAGGCGGACGCCGTCGATCACCGTGCTCGAAGGCTTCACCGCACGCGACCTTGTGCTACGTGAGGGAAGCGTTCGAGGCGTCGAGCTTGCGCCGACCGACGTGGCGCCTTCGGCGCGCGGCTTCATCTTACCCGCAACTGCCGTCGTGCTCGCCACCGGAGGCGCCGGTCAGATCTATGCCATCACCACCAATCCGCGCGAAGCACGCGGCGAAGGCATTGCCATCGCCGCCCGGGCGGGCGCCGTGATCGCCGACGCCGAATTCGTGCAGTTTCATCCCACCGCAATCAATATCGGCCGCGACCCGGCACCGCTCGCTACCGAGGCGCTGCGCGGCGAAGGCGCGCTCCTGATCAATGCGAGGGGTGAGCGCTTCATGCGCCCGGTCCATGACGATGCCGAGCTCGCCCCGCGCGACGTGGTGGCACGCGCGGTTTATCGGGAGGACGTGAGCGGGCGCGGCGCCTTCCTCGATTGCAGGCCCCTTGGGGCCAAGTTCATCGAGCATTTCCCAACGGTGGTGGCGGCCTGCCGCGCGGCGGGCATCGATCCCGCGCGCGAGCCGATCCCGGTGGCGCCGGCGGCCCATTACCACATGGGCGGCGTC
>JACMJU010000140.1 GCA_014380485.1 Methyloceanibacter sp. | reverse complement strand
TAGAGCTTGAGGATCTCGTCCTTGCCGAGCGCCCATTCGAGCTGAACCGCACGCAGCCCCTGTCTGATCTTGGCGTCGAGAGAGCGAAGCTGCCGGGGCTCGAGCAAGCGCGCCACCTGCATGGTAAGCGTCGAGCCGCCCGATACGACGCGGCCCTGGCTTAGGAGCTGGAAGGCGGCGCGCCCCGTCGCGAGCGGATCGACGCCGTGATGCGCGAAGAAGCGTCTATCCTCATAGGCGAGCAGAGCCTCGAGGTAACGTGGATCGACATCATCGCGGGTGGCGGCAAGCCGCCATCGGCCTTCGCGCGTGAGGTAGGCCCTGAGCAGCGTGCCGTTGCGGTCGAGAACAACGCGCGAGAGATCGAGATCGCGCCCGAGCGGCGGCGGCCCATAGGCCTCGACCAGTCCGGCAATCATGCCGGCCAGCGCGGCGATGAGCCAGACCGCGCTGATCGCAGCGTAAATGGCCCGGCTTCGCCATTTGCGTGCCGATGGCTCGGCTCTGGAATTTGGACCACCCCCTTCCCGCTCGAGGCGGGAGGCGGGAAATCCGCTCGCTGAAATATCCGCGCTCATCTTGCCGGAGCGACCTCGACCGCGCCGGTATCGGTCCGGCCGAACCGGTCGGGCCGGTACATGTCCTCGACCACCGCCTGAGGCAGCACGTAGCTTCCCGGCGAAACAGCGCGGACGACATAGGCCACGCTATAAGTGGTGGGGTTGTCCTTTCGCCGCTCGAAGGCCGCAGTGAAGCGGTCGTCCCGGAACTCGGTATGGACGGGCGAGCCCGCGTTCTCGATCCAGCCGAGCGTGCCCGTGTCGCCCGACGATACCAGCCGCGGATTGTCGATCTCGAAACCGGCCGGCACGTAATCCGTCAGCGCCACTCGCGCGAATTGGGGCTGCGGCTCGATGACCGTGAGCACCACCACGAAGCGGTCGTTCTGCCTCGCCTTGCTCACGTCGGCCTCTGCGCCGTCGAGCGTGTGGAAGCTGCGCTCGATTTTGAAGCCATGCTCGGCGGGCGGTTCCGGCGTGGTCGGCGCGCCGCTCACCGAGATGACGGCGTCGAGCGGTGCGTTGCCGGTATTGGCCACCACGAGCGGGCTCGCGGCAAGCTCGTGCTCGGTGAAGCTTCGATAGAGCGGGCCCTCTTCGGCGCTGTCATTGATGGTCAGCCTGATGTTCTGCTTGCCGAGCGCGCGCGCGGCGAGCACAAGCCAGGCATTCTCTTGCGTCGAAGTCTGGGTAACGCGATCGCGCGCCGTCTCGATCCGCGCCGTTGCGCTCACCAAGATCACTTGCGGGGCGTCACCTTCGGCCGCAAGGGTGACGAGGGTGGCGGCATCGCGCAACGGCGAGCCGTAATCGGTGCGGCCGCCCTCGAATTTCGGGTCCTGCGGCAGGGAGCCGAGCGCGGCATCGAATGTCTTCTCCGCCCTCACGCGGTCGCCGAGCATGGCGAGCGCGGCGGCGATCTCTGCCTTTGCCGCCGGCGTGGACAGATCGTTCAGCTTGACGTCGGCGATGTAACGGAGGTCGCCCACCGGCGCCAGGCCGTTGCGCGCCAGCACATAGAGTGCATAGGACAGCGCAAGCCCTCCATCGGTCGCGACATCGGGCGCCGTGCTCACATAGTTGCGCAAGCGATCGAGCGCGAGCTTGAACTGATCGTCGGAAACGGAAAAGCCGCGCGCCCGCGCCCGCGTGAGGAAATCCGTCACATAAGCGTCGAGCCAGGCATCGTCCCCTCCGGGCGACCACAGGCCGAAAGCGCCCTCAGAGCCCTGACGGGCAAGAACAATCGCGATGGCCTTGGCGATGCGCTCGTCGACGCCGGTATCGACCGCGAGTTGCGTATCGGCCGACAACTCGCTGACATAAAGGAGCGGCAGCGCCCGGCTCACGATCTGCTCGGTGCAGCCGAGCGGATAGCGGTCGAGCGCGGCGAGCAGCGTCGCCACGTCGAGCGCGGCCGTCGGCGTGACCGAGAGCGCGACTTTGCCGGTCCCGGGCACGAGGTCGGAGAAGACCTCGCTCGCAACCGTGATGCTCTGGCCGGGATCGAGGGGTTTTACCGTTCGCCGCGCGAGAATCTGCGTCGCCGGCTTCACCGTCAGAGGATAGGTACGCGACAGCTTGAAGCCTTGAGGCCCGGTGACGGCAACCGCCACGGTGCCGGGTCCGACGCCGGTCGCGGAGACCGGCATTGTGACCGCGTTGCGCTTCTTGGCGTCGAGCGCGATGCTGTGGTCTGCGCCCTCGACGCGCAACGGTCCGTCGGCGGTCACGGCGATTTCATAGTCGCCGCTCGCCCCCTCGACATTGTCGAGATCGAGGCGGAGCGTGCTCCGGTCGCCGGTCAAGAGAAAGCGCGGCAGGGTGGCGGTGACCACGACCGGATCGCGCACCACGACATCGCCCGAGGCATGCCCGGTCTTGTCCTGGCTCCAGGCGACCGCCATGACGCGGACCGTTCCGGAGAAGGCGGGAATGTCGAAGCTGATCTCGGCGGTGCCGTCGGGGTTGACGGTGACGATGCCGGAATAGAGGGCAAGCGGAGGTTGGGTCGGCGGGCTTCCCTGTAGTGCGCCTTCGCCGGCATCGCCGCCGGTGCGGATCTGGCCCTTGGTGCCCTGCATGCCGTCAATCAACTGGCCGTAAAGATCGCGGATCTCGGCCGACAGCTTGCGTTGCCCGAGATAATAGTCATCAGGCGCCGGAACTTTGTAGTTGGTCAGATTGAGAATGCCGACATCGACCGCGGAAACGACGATGCGCGCCTCCTCGCCCGCGACCAGTCCCGCAAGCTTAACCGGCACGCGCAGCGTCGTCTGGGGCCTGATCGATTGGGGCAGATCGAGAGCAACCCCGATCGTGTGGGCTTGCTTGTTCACGCTGAACCACTGCACGCCGATGGCGCGGCCGGGCATCCGCTTTTCCACCTCATCGAGCGGACGCCTGAGCGTAGCAAGCACATAGGCGCCGGTTCCCCAATCCTCGCCCACGGTGAGCGGAAGTTTCACGAGGCCGGGCTCGACATCGGTCGTGGTCTGGGTGATGAGCCGGTCGCCGATCACCGATACCGTCACCTTGCCTGCGCTTCGCGCGGTGACGGCGACAATCATGGTGTCGCCGGGCCGATATTCCGGCTTGTCGAGCGCGATCTCGAGCAGATCGGGCGTGTCGGCGGAGGCTTCCGCGTACCATCCGGAATCGAAACCGATCGTGGTTTCGGGTCCCTGCGGCGCGGGGCTCGACACTTCGAGGCGGTACCGTCCCCAGGTGACGGGGACCGAGATCGAGCCCGGCCGGTCGGCCGCAACGTCGATAATGCCGTCGGCGACGCGACGCGTCACCTTGATCGGCTCGTAGCTCCAATAGCCGCTGCTGCGGTACCACTGATATTTGGATTCGATGCTGAGCAGCTGCCATTTGAGTCCGGCGGCTGCGATCTGTTGGCCGTCGGGCGCGACCATGACGACATCGAACTTGGCGGTGTCGTTGTCGCTGAGAGACTTGCCGGCAAAGAGCGGCTTCACCCCGATCATCGGCGCGTTCGGCACGATGGGAAGCGTGAGTTTGCGCTCGATCGCCCTTCCGCCCGGCTCGGCGAGCCGCACCACGACATTGGCTTCGAGCGGCTTGGTCGAGGCGGGTACCGTGCCGAGGGCGACCGGAAAAATTGCTTTGCCGTCGGCATCGGTCAGAGGCAGATCGGCCAGAGGAATGCTCTCGGTGCCCACGTCCTCGTCTTGGTCGGCCCCGTCGGACGCGTCACGGCCGAACGAATAGCCCGGGTAGCCCGGCCGTTCGGCGGCCTTGGCGATATTGATCTCGCCTTCGATGCCGAGCCCCGCCGCCGGCGCGCCATAGAGGAAACGGCCGTCGAGCATCACTTCGACAGGAGAGGTGGGCGAGATCGCGGTGGCTTTGGTGGTGAGATCGAATTCGAGCCGATCCGGCACATAGTCCTCGACCAGGAAGGTGGCGGTCCCGATCGCCGCCCCCTTGGGGTCGGCATAGACGGAAACGCGCCATGTTCCGGTCGGCGCCGAGGCGATGATCGGCAGGTCGAGCGAGCGTCCGCCGATCCCCTGGTCCGGCACGACGGTGCGGCGATACTCGACGCCATCGGGGCGTTCCGCCACCAGGGTCACGTCGACGCCGGGGACGGCGATGCCCGCGGCGTCGCGAAGAAGTGCCGTCACATACACCGTCTCGCCGGTGCGATAGACGCCGCGCTCGGTGAATACGAAGGCATCGAGCCCTTGCGGCGCGTCACGTCCGGCCACGCCCCGGTCGGTCAGGTCGAACGCCGATTGCTTCAGACTGAGGAAGGCGTAATCGCCGCCGTCGCCCGACGCCACGATCAGCGCCGGCGCCAGCCCGCCTTCGCCGCGCGCAAGGCCGGGTGCGAACGTGACGGCGCCGTTGACGTCAGTCTTTTTGATCGCGAGCACGTCGTTGTTGCGGGCGAGCAGTCGGATCTCGACATCGGCAAGCGGCGCCGTCGTCGCCAGCGAGTTGACATAAGCGTGGATGCCGTCGGTTCCGGAGAACGCAGTCAGTCCGAGATCGGAGACGATGAACCACTGCGTGGTGCGCTCGCCATAATCGTCGCCCGGGACGTTGCCCGGCCGCGCTACCAGCAGGTAGACGCCGGGCTGCATCTCGGGGACCGCTTCCATGATCGGAAAGGCGGTGGTGATTTCCTGGTTGAGCTCCTTCTCCACCTTGAGCTCGCCGGTCCACACTTTCTCGCCCCTCTGGTCGGCGATCTCGTCGAGCGTGTAACTGTTGAGATTGCGCTCGAAATCGTAGCCGAGCACGTTGTCGATGAGGCTTCGGTCGCCGATCCGGTAGATGGTAGCCTTGACCAGGTCGGTATTGACGGTGATGAGCGGGATGCCCTGCTGGCCGGTACGCGGCAGCACATAGGCCTTGCCCGAGAGCCGCACTGACGGGCTCCGGTCCCGCACATAGATATTGAATTCCGCATTCTTGAGCAGGTCTTCTCCGACGGTTGAGGGCAGCCCCGCGCGGAGCGCGACGGCGTAGCTCTCGCCGTGCTTCAATCCCTCGACGCAGATTTGCTGCGCATCGACCGACAGTGCCGGCTTGTCTTGCCCGGCGACCGATACGTAAGGCGAAAAGTCGGTGCGCTTGGGCAAGGTCTCGGTGAACTGGAAGCAGGCGCGCGGGCTCGCCGCATCGGAGTCGACGCTGAAATTCGAAACGCGGAAGCCATATTTCTCGCGCAGCGCCTCGTAGGTTGTCCTGAGCTCGGGTGCTTCGTGAAGATCGAGCGCGAGCTTCAGCGCATTCAGCATCAGCCGCCATTCCTCGCGTTTGGCGAGGGCATTGGCGAGAGTCACGAGCGAGGTGGATTCCTCCTCCGGCGTCGTCGATCGCTGATAGGCGATATACGAGGCCGTGCGCGCCCGCTCGATCCGCGTCGAGCCGTCATCTTCCTCGGTGGCGGGAACGAGCAGCCAGATATCGGCCAGCCGGCGCCAAGCCTTGGCGTCGTCGGGCGCGATCGTCACGATCTGCACATAAAGGTTGGCGGCGCCTTCGAGGTCTTGGCGCTTGAGCAGCGCGTCGGCCTCCTGCTTCAACTTGACGATCGGCTTGGCGACGGTCCCCGCTTCCTGCTTGAGGTCGGCCTCGAGCGTGATTGCGGCGTCGTCGAAAGCGTCGTCGTGAAAGGTCTTGGGGGCGGCGTGGGAAGGGGTGGTGGCGAAAACAAGCAGCGCGGCGAACAGGCCGGCGCGAAACCATGCGGACATGGACATCCTCCGGGGACCCGTACTCGGCAGACGGGTGCAAGACCCTATGGTAGTCGAGGCTTGTGACGGAAACCAGAGGGAGGTCTTGGGCCTCCCCTTAATCGGCAAGCGTCCCCAAAGCGGGCCAGCCAAAAAGCTTGGCGGCGCGGCGGATCAAGGCCTCGGCGAGGATCGCGCCATTGTCGGAATTGGTCATCACCACCATGCCCTTGCCCTCGGCGGGGAGCAGGATGAGATAGGCCTGATAGCCGACATTCTGTCCGCGTTTCATGACGGCGAGCGCGCCCTCGGCCTCGCCGATGGCGGCGCCGAGCCCATAAGGGCTATCATTTTGCGGCGTCAGCATCTGGCGCGCCGTCTCGGGCCGAAGAAAGAGTTGGCTCTCGCCGCGCCAGGAGCGGCCAATCAGAAGCAGCAGATTGGCGAGGTCGGTGGGCGTCGACCACAGGCCGGCCGCGGCATGCTCGGGAAAGAGGTGGTAGCCGCCGGGCAGTTTACTGCCATCGGTCAAATGGCCGCGCATGGCTTGACGGGCGAGATCGGCCGGCAGCTCTTGCGCGAAGGTGCTGCGCGCCATGCCGGCAGGCTTCAGCACGATTTCACTCATCAGATCGGGGAAGGACGTTTGCATAGTGTCGACCATCAGTGCCTCGGCGACCTCGTAGCTTCCGCCGGAGTACCGGTAGACGCTGCCGGGCTCGGCGATCACCGTGACCGGCGGCGAGTTGGCGGGCGGTGCGCCATAGAGGATCTGCGTCAGGTTCGGCACCGGCACCCCTATCTCGTAACCGAGGAATCCGGGCACGCCGATCCCCGCCGTCATGCTCAGCAGCCCGCGCAATGTGACCGGGTGGGCCTGGTCGAACCCGTTGCTCGGCACTTTCCATGAGGTGAGCTTGGTGTTGACGTCGGCGTCGAGATCGAGCCGCTTCGCTTCGACGAGCCGCATGGCGCCGACAGCCGCCACGAATTTCGACAGCGACGCCGCCTGATAGAGTGTCTCAAGCGTGGCGCTTGCACCGTAGGCGCTGGCGAATTCGATGCGGTCGCCATCGATCAGTGCGAAGCTGACCGAGGGAATTTTGAGGGCCTCCATCCCGGCTTCGAGGTTCAGCGTCTTCGCCACCCCGTCCACCGTGATGGTGAGGTTGCTCTCGAGCTCCGAGGGCTCGATGGCGAGCGCCGGCGCGCCCGGGACAAGAGCGATGGCAATCAAGATGCCGATCAGGGCGCGGTGGAGAGGCGGCCGCAACGCGACGCTCATGGCGATACCTTCACGCGCTGCCTTCCATCGCGTGGACCAGATTGGCAAGCTCCGCGCGCACCCAGGCATGGCATTCGTCGCGGTCGTAGCTCGAATGCCACATCAGCCTCAACGGAAAGCCGATCGGCCTGAAGGGCTGACGAACCCGGTTAAGCCCGAACTGCCTCTCGAGAATCGCCGCAAGCGACGCCGGAACCGTGAGCAACGCGTCGCTGTTGAGCGCGAGCAGCAGCCCAACCAGCATCGAGGAGACGCGCGCTGTGACGGTGCAGACGATCTTCTGCGCGGCCAGTTCGCCATCGATCAGGGCGATGGCGGGAAGCCCATGGACGGCGATGTGGCCGGAGGCGGCGAACGCCGCGGCCTTCGGCTTCGCTCGCGCGAGCGGATGGCCCGGGCGCGCCAGCGTGACGAGGGTGTCGTCGCGAAGCTTGAGCACGCGGATGTCGGGCGCCTGGAGCGGCGTGCCCTCGATGTCGATCACGAAATGGGATCGTCCGCTGCGGAGCGCATCAGTGTTGTCCTCGCGATTCGAGGGTGTCCACCCGACCCGTACGCTCGGCGCAAGCTGTTGGAGCCGCCGGCGCAGCGGTTGCACCAGCATCAGCTCCCCCGCTTCGCTCGTGGCGATCGCGAAGTCGCGCGAGGTCTCGGAGGGATCGAACGGCTTGCTCGGCCGCAGCAAACTCTCCATGCCGGCGAGAATGACGTGGACCGTGGGCGCAAGCTCGAGCGCCTTCGCCGTCGGCACGAGCCGCTGGCCCGCGCGCACGAACAGCTCGTCGGCGAAGATCTCGCGGAGCTTCGCCAGCGCATGGCTGATCGCCGAGGCGCTCCGCCCGAGCCGCTCGGCGGCGCGGGTAACGCTGGCGTCGACGAGCAACGCGTCAAGCGTCACCAGGAGATTGGCGTCAACTTCCCTTAGGTGCATTGCTTGCAATAATTCTGCTGAAAAGAGTTCACTTTGTGCATGTTACCTTTGGCACTAGGGTCATGACAAGGCATCCGGCTGCCCAGCCCGGAGGTCTGAAACGTCCCGCGGCATAAGCCTTTGGACGTTTCCTCGTCTCAACCTTGCGGTGGCCTGAGGGTCCCGGCCCAAAGGCCGCCGCAATTTCCTCTTTGCCGTGCACGCCTTGCCGGCCAAGACCACGAGAGGGCCCGGGCTCTGGGCTTCTAACGACAAAGGGGCGCCGATGATAAGACGGCTATCGACTGTTGTGCCGGTCGCCACGCTCGCGATCTGTCTTGCCGCGCCTGCCATCGCCGAGCCCGCGCCAGCCCCCAACGAAGTGCTGAAAGTCTATGCGGACATCGCGCAGGCCGCCTACACCGACTCGCTCGATACGGCGAGGACGCTGAAGCTCGCCATCGACGCCTTGCTCGCCAGGCCGACGGAGGACAACCTTCGCGCCGCGCGCGCCGCCTGGATCGCCGCCCGCATTCCTTACATGCAGACCGAGGCCTATCGCTTCGGCAACGCCATCGTCGACGATTGGGAAGGCAAGGTGAACGCCTGGCCGCTCGACGAGGGACTGATCGACTATGTCGCTTCGGCCTACGGCACCGAGTCGCCCGAAAACGAGCTCTACGCCGCCAATGTGATCGCCAACGCCAAGCTCACCATAGGCGGCAAGACGCTCGAGGCGAGCAAGATCAGCAAAGAGCTGCTCGCCGACACGCTGCAAGAGGCCGGCGGCGTCGAGGCCAATGTCGCCACGGGCTATCACGCGGTCGAATTTCTTCTTTGGGGCCAGGATTTGAACGGCACCGGCCCCGGCAACGGCGCCCGCCGGGCGAGCGACTTCGACATCGCGAAATGCACGAACGGCAACTGTGTGCGGCGCGCCGAATATCTCCGCGCCGTGACCGAGCTGCTGGTCGACGATCTCGCTTGGATGGCGGGGCAATGGGGACGGGGCGGCGAGGCGCGCCGAACGATCGAGCAGGGCGGCGACGAGGCCGGCCTCACCGCGATCATGACCGGTCTCGGCAGCCTTTCTTACGGGGAGCTCGCCGGAGAGCGCATGAAGCTCGGGCTGATGATCCACGATCCCGAGGAGGAGCACGATTGCTTCTCCGACACCACCCACGCCTCCCATTTCTTCGACGCGCTCGGCGTCCGCAATGTCTATCTCGGCGCCTATCGCCGAATCGACAGGTCTCTGGTGTCAGGTCCGAGCATCTCGGAACTGGTCAGGGCCAAATCGCCCGAGATCGATGAGGAGTTAAGGGCCAAGCTCGACGCCACCATGGAGGCGATGAACGCGCTCTATTTGCGGGCGCTCACGACCGAATCCTACGATCAGATGATCGGGGAGGGGAACGAGGCCGGAAACGAAGTGGTCGAGCGCGCGATCTCGGCTCTGCTCGGCCAGACGAAGGCGATCGAGCGTGCCGTGGCCACTCTCGACCTGAAAGCTATTGCGTTCGAAGGGTCCGACAGTCTCGATAGTCCGGAGAAGGTGCAAGCCGAAAACAAGGCCACGAGCGACGGGGGAGCGGGAAATCCCAATTGACGGGGCAGGTGAGACAGGGGACGAGGACAGCCAGAGCCTTGGGGGGCCGAAAATGCGGAAGACGCAGATCGCGCCGAGCGATTTGGCAAGATCACGATCGGGCCACGAACTGAACCGGGGCGCTTATCGCGCAAGCCTTTCCAAAGCCATGGGCGCCCTCGCCGTGGCCATGGCGCTTTTCGCCCTTCCCGCCGAGGCGAGGGCCGATTGCGACGTGACCGATACCGGCATTCCCGACGACGCAGCCTTCAAGCTCGACGCAGGCGGCGTGCGCCAGGGGCTTGCCCGGGCAGGCATCGGCATCGGCGGCTATTACTACGGCGAGACGTTCTACAACTGGGGCGGCTTCGACCAAGGCGGCGAGTATGACGGCGTGCTCGAGCTTTATATCAATGCCGACATGAAGAAGCTTGGCTTTTGGCGGGGCCTGTGCTTCCACGCCAACGGTTATCAAATCCACGGCAATTCGATCACCGCTGCCAATATCGGCTCGCTCATGCCGGTCTCCAATCTCGAAGCGACCGACGCCACCCGCCTGTTCGAGCTGTGGTTCCAGCAGACCATGTTCAACGAGAAGCTGTCCGTGCGCATCGGCCAGCTTGCCGCCGATGAGGAGTTTGTCACCAGCGATGGTGGCGGATATTTTCTCAACGGCACCTGGGGCTGGCCTTCGATCACCGCAGCCGACCTGCCGAGCGGCGGGCCCGCCTATCCCTTGGCCACGCCCGGCGTCCGCGTCGCCATCAATCCGAACGAGAGGCTCGGCCTTATGATCGGCGTCTATAACGGCGATCCGGCTCCGGCTTGCGCCAATGAAGATCCGCAGCGGTGTAACGACCACGGTCTCGACTTCGAGCTCGACGACGACCCTCTGCTGATGGTCGAAGGCGTCTATCGCTACAATCAGAAGGGCAGGCTTCCCGGCGCCGTCAAGATCGGCGGATGGGATCACTTCGGCACGTTCCAAGACCAGCGCTTCGATTCGGGCGGCGCGCTCATTGCCGTCACGGCCAATGACGGAAGGCCGCTCGACCACAATTGGGGCCTCTACGGCATCATCGATCAACTTGTCTGGCGCGTGCCGGGAAGCGAGGAGACAAAAGGCGTCGGCATCTTTGCCCGCTTCGTCGGCGCGCCACAAGACCGCAATCTCATCGACTTCTATGCCGATGGCGGCGTCACCTTCACCGGCATGATCCCCGGCCGTCCCGACGATGCCTTTGCCGTCGGCTTCGCCTACACCAACATTTCCGATCGGGTCTCGGCCTTCGATGTCGATTTCGGCGAGCCCGTGCCGCGTAACTACGAGGCGCTGATCGAAATCTGTTACACCTATCAAATCAATCCCGGCTGGTCGCTACAGCCGAACTTCCAGTATATCTTCCAGCCCGGCGGCAACGTGGCGGGCGTCGAGGACGCAACGGTTGTGGGGGCACGCACCACGATAGGCTTCTGAAGAAGGACGCGTGCACTCACCCCATTCCAGTTCCAAAGCAGAGTCGCCGGAGAGCCGAACGTCGAGACGGGGGCGCCCTGCGTGCCTGATTGGCGCAATCCTCTTCGGCGCGGCTCTGCCGCTCTTTGCCGGCGTCCTCCAGACTCATGGCGAAGGCGCCGATGAAGCCGCCGAAAACTTGGTTCGACCCACCACGGACTTCACCAAGCTCGAAGGGGGAGAGGATAAACCCGGCGGCGGCGCCACGTCGCGCGGCTCGACCTCGACCGCCAACGCCTTCTCGCTCTCCTCCGGCAACATGGATTTCAAGCGCGAACTCGATTTCAAGGTCGGCAACGGCATCTTCCGCAAGAGCTGGATATCGGCGCCGTCCTCGACCGATGCCTCCGATGGACTGGGGCCGCTGTTCAACGCCCGCGCCTGCCAGAACTGCCATCTGAAGGATGGCCGCGGCCATCCGCCGTTCTCATCCGATGTCTCCGACGATTCGGGCTCGATGCTGGTCAGGCTCTCCGTCCCCGCCGCGACAGGAGAGGAGAGGGAGAAGATCGCAGCCCATCGCGTGAACGCGCTTCCCGATCCGGTCTATGGTGGGCAGCTCCAGGATTTCGCCATTCAAGGCATCGCGTCCGAGGGCAAGCTCAAGATCGAATACCGAGAGCGCCAAGTGGACCTTGCCGGCGGCGAAACCGTCTCTCTGCGCGAACCGAGCTACGCGATTGCCGATCTCGCTTATGGACCGACGAACCCCGAAATCATGCTCTCGCCCCGGGTGGCCCCGCCGATGATCGGCTTGGGATTGCTCGAAGCCGTTCCCGAGGAGCAGATCCTGGCCAACGCCGCTCCCGATGGCCCAGGCAAGGACGGTGTCTCCGGCAGACCCAATCGCGTCTGGTCGCGCGAGCACGACAAGGTGATGCTCGGCCGCTTCGGCTGGAAGGCAGGCATTCCCACCATCGCCCAGCAGGACGCCGAGGCCTTCAGCGGCGATCTCGGCCTGTCCACCACCATGCTTCCGCATGGCTCCGGCGACTGCACCGAAAAACAGCTTGCATGCTTCGCGGCGCCGAACGGCAACTCGCCCAAACATCAGAATGTCGAAGTGGGCGACGCGCTGTTCAACCTCGTGACTTTCTACGCCCAGAATCTCGCCGTGCCCGCGCGGCGTAAGCCCGGCGACCTCGAAGTGCTGAAGGGCAAGGAGATCTTCTACGCCATCGGCTGTGCAGGCTGTCACCGGCCGAAATTCGTGACCGGCGAGGTGCCGGGCCAGCCCCATCTGTCGCATCAACTGATCTGGCCCTACACCGATCTCTTGTTGCACGACATGGGCGAAGGTCTTGCCGATGGCAGGCCCGAAGGTGCGGCGACCGGGAGCGAATGGCGCACGCCGCCGCTCTGGGGCATCGGGCTCACCGAGACCGTGAGCGGGCATACGCTGTTTCTGCACGACGGACGGGCGCGGAACCTGACCGAGGCCATTCTTTGGCATGGCGGCGAGGGAGAGGGCGCGCGCGACAAATTCGCAAGCCTCCCCAAAGCCGACCGCGACGCCCTGCTTGCCTTCGTGAACTCGCTATGAGGCACGTGCTCGCGACAGCGCTGCTCTGCACGAGCACGACGCTCGCTTATGCCGAGGCCGATCATTCCGCCATTGCCCTAGCCACGCTGAGGGAGGTCATTCGCCCGGGCTACGCCGCGCTTGCCGAACAGGCCGCTGCTCTCAACGACAAGGTCGGCTCGCTTTGCCGAGAGCCCTCAGCTTCGTCCCTCGAAGCAAGCAGGGCCGCATTCGCGGCAGCGGTGAGGGCATGGAGCAAAGTCGAGATCCTGCGCTTCGGTCCGATCACCGAGGGAAACCGTTATGAGCGTCTCTTCTACTGGCCAGATCCCAAGGGACTCGGACAAAGGCAAATACAAGCCGCCCTCGCCGGCCGCGACGAAGCCGTAACGCTCCCCGACGCGCTTCCCGGCAAGAGCGTGGCATTGCAGGGCCTGCCCGCCCTCGAATATCTGCTTTTCGGCGACGGCGCGGAAACGCTCTCCGCACCCGCGGGCGACGGCGCCTTTCGCTGTGCCTTCGCTCTCGCCGTCGCCGTCAATATCGATCGTATCGCCAAGTCGGTGGTCGAGGATTGGCGCGAGGGCTCGCGCTACGACAAAGCGTTCCTCAGTCCCGGCCCCGAAGATTCAATCTATCGCGCGCCGAAAGAGGTCACGCTCGACCTGTTCAAATCCTTCACCTCTGGCATCGAGCTGGTACGCGACCAGAAACTCGCCAAGCCCCTCGGCGCCGCCGCCACTGAGGCCAAGCCCAGGCTCGCTTCCTTCTGGCGGAGCGGTCTCAGCCTCGCCAATGCTGCCGGCAATCTTGAAGGCGTGCGCGCACTCTTCAAAAGCGGCTTCGCGCAAGTCGTGGCAAAGGACGCGCCCGGCGTCGAGAGCTCTATTCTGTTCGACCTCGACCATGCCATCGATGTCTTGAGCGGTATCGACGAGCCCATGGCGAAGGTGGTCCAAGATGCGGCGTCGCGCGACAAGATCGAGGCGTTGCGTGTCTCGCTCAAGAGCGCGGCGCAAACGGCTGCCGATGCGATTTCACGAGGTGCGGGCCTCGCCTTCGGCTTCAATGCCATGGATGGAGATTAGGCCATGACGCTCGACCGCCGCGCGCTTCTGGCCGGCCTTGCCGGCGGCGCCGTTGCGCTGTCTTGTCCGCGGCGTGCCGTCCCGTTTGAGCCCGAGTGCTTCGCCGCCTCGCGCAAGGACGACAGGGGAAATTTTCAGGCCGCACTGTTCACCCTTGCGGGCGACGAGCAGGCGATCGAGCTTCCGGGACGCGGCCACGATATCGCGCTCAGGCCCGGCGGCGGCGAGTGGGTCGCCTTCGCGCGGCGTGCCGGCCGGTTCGGCGTGGCGGTGTCGCTCCGGTCAGAGCCCCCGATCTGGTTCGCCTCGAAACCTGAGCGTCATTTCTTCGGCCACGGCACCTTCTCATCGGATGGCAGGCTGCTTTACGCCACGGAGAACGATTACGAGCGCCGCCGGAATGATCGGCGTGCGTGACGCGACCGGCGGCTACAAGCAGATCGGCGAATTCCCGGCTTATGGCATGGAGCCCCACGATATCGCGCTTCTTGCAGATGGCCGCGTCATGGCGATCGCCAATGGCGGCATCCGCACCCATCCCCATCGCGGCGCCGACGAGTTGAACCTCGCCGAGATGCAGCCTTCGCTCGTCTATGTCGATGTGGCGACCGGCGATCTCCTGGAGGAACATCGTCTCGCCCCCGAGCTGCATCAGCTCTCGATCCGCCATCTCGCCCTCGGCGCGGACGATACGGTCGTATTCGGCTGCCAGTATCGCGGGCCTGAAGGAGATGCGCCGGCGTTGATCGGCTTTCACCGCAGGGGAGAGACGCCGGTCATCGTCGAGGCGCCCGGGCCGATGCAGAGCGCGTTGCGCAACTATATCGGGTCGGTGGCTGCCGACCGGAGCGGCGGTATCGTCGCCGCTTCGGCGCCCAAAGGCGGCCACGTCACCTATTGGGACGTGGCAAGCCGGCGCTATCTCGGCGCCTGCGACTTGAGGGACGGGTGCGGACTGGCGCCGACGCATCGCAGCGCGAGCTTCCTCCTCACCAGCGGCGAGGGGTGGCTCGTCACCGCCGGCCCGCGCGGTGCCGTGTCGCGCCGGGCTTCACAATTTCATTGGGATAATCACGCCATTCTGGTGCGCTGACCGGCGCCGCCCGCCCCTCCAATTCCTATTCTCACCTTAATTGTCGGGCTAGAGTCCAAGAGTTCGGTCCCTAGGCCCATGCACAGCCACCAACCCCCCACACCGCCGTCTCAGGAGCATCGAAACGCGCCGGCGCCAAAGCGCCCCGCGCAACCGGCCATGAACCGGCGCACCCGGCTCTTGCTGATCGTTGCCGGAACGATTGTCGGCGCAGCCTTGCTCGTCCTCGTTGCCGTCAATCTCCTCATTTCGGCGGATTGGGTCCGCGACCGCGTGGCCAATCGCATCAAGGAGCAAACGGGGCGCGAACTCACAGTCAAAGGCACGACTGCGCTCCTCTTTACCCCGGGTCCCCACGTCGTCATCACCGACGCGACCTTTGTCGATCCCGAGGCGCGCGCGGGCACGACGGACTTCTCCGTGGCGCGACTGGTCATCGATGTCAGTCTGATGGAGCTGATGAGCCGTAACATCGATGCCGAGCGCATCGTGCTGGAGCGGCCGGTGCTGACGCTGCGCCTCGGCGATGACGACCGGCAGCCAAAGAAGCCCAAAACGGCCAAAGCCACAGATCCCAGCGCCAAGCCCCGCCGCGACGTAAAGCTCAGGGACGTGCGTATCGAGGACGGCACGGTCAACATCGTTTACGACGCGAAAGGCACCGCGCGTCGCGTCGAACACATCGCCGCTAGTCTCAGCCTGCCGACGCTCACCGCGCCCTTCACCGGATCGGGCAAGTTCGACTGGAAAGAGCAGACGGTCGACTTCAGTTTCGAGCTGACCTCCGTCGCCGACCTCCGCGAGAAGCGCCCGGCGAGACTGGTGCTTGCTTTGGACACTCCTTCTCTCGCCGCGCGCTTCGATGGCAGCTTGCTGACCCGGCCGAGCCTGACCGGGCAGGGCGAACTGTCCGCCAAGGCCCACTCGGTTCCTTCGCTCCTCGCCTGGATGCGGGAAAAGCCCGCCGCCACCACCGGCATCGGCGATGGCGAGCTTGCCAGCCATGTCGCGTGGAAGAACGATGAAATCACCTTCAGCAACGCCCGCTTTGCGCTCGAGCACGCGCGCGGCCAAGGGCAAGCGGTGGTCGCCTTTCGCGCGCCGCGACCTCATATCAGGGCGGCGCTGGCGCTCGACTATCTCGACCTCAATCCATTTCTTGCGGCGGGGCCGAAGGCGGAGCAAGCGGACCGCAAGCCGTCGCCTTCCGAGCCAAGCGCTGCGCCCCGGGCCGAGAGTGGCACGCCTGCTGACGCTCAAGGAGCGAAAGACTGGTTCACCAAGCCGGAAGCGGACCGGAGCGCAGGTGCAGGCGTGCAAGACGCCGAGCCCGGCGTCCCGGTCGAGACCGCCCCGGCCGAGACCGCCCCGTCCGAATCCGCAAGTCCGGCTCCGCAAACCGCTCCCGCCGCTCCCGTGCCGGCGAAGACGGCCTCGCCCGCCTCCTTCGACGCCGACGTCAATCTCAATGTGCGCAAGACCCGCGTCTTTCATCTCGAGCTCGGGCCGAGCTCGCTCGGTCTTGCCTTCCGCGACGGCGTGCTGAACGCCACGCTCGGCGGCATGGACCTCTATGACGGTCATGCCAGCGGGAAGCTCGTGCTCGACGCCACCAAACCGGTTCCCGCCTTCACCGGGGACTTTCTGCTCGACGGCGTGCAGGCCAAGACCCTGCTCTCCGATGCGGCCCAGTTCAGCTTGCTTGAGGGCCACACAAAGCTCGCGCTTGAGATCAGCGGCATGGGCCGAAGCGCCGAGGAGATCAAATCCTCGCTCGCCGGACAGGGTAGTATCGCCGTAAGCAATGGTGCGATCGACGGCGTCAACCTCAGCGAGATGATCGGGCAGCTCGGGGCGGGCGAGATACCGGACCTGCGCCAGGGACCGGGCGCCAAGACCGCGTTCACCGATCTCGGCGGGAGCTTCACCATCAAGAACGGCATCGCCGAGACCGACAATCTCACAGCGACGAGTCCGCTGCTCAAGGTGGCGGCCGCCGGGACCGTGAACCTGGTGCAAGGCACGATCGACCTCCTCGCCAATCCCGAGATCGTCGCCGGACCCGAAGGGCAACGGGGTGCCAACGATCTTGCCGGGCTCTCCGTGCCGATACGCATCGAGGGGCCGCTCGACCGGCCCACCATAAGTCCAGAGATCAAGACGCTGCTCGCCAATCCCGAGAAGGCCGGCAAGGCCGTCAACCAGATCGGCAAGGCGCTGCAAAAGAAGTTCAAGGGGAAGCCGGTCGGCGAGGCGCTCGGCCGTTTTCTCGGCGATATTCAGATCGAGCAGCGCGGTGACGGCGAAAGCGGCGGGAGCGAGGCTGAGGAAAACCGGCAGCGCTCCGGCAAGAAAGAAGCGCCGCAAGTGAAGCCCGGTCCGAATGCCGGCGCGGCGGAGCAGGGCGACGCAGCCGAACCCGAAGATCCCGAGATCGACCGTCTCCTGCGCTGATCGCAAAAGAGATGTGCCCCGGCCCTTAACTATGTTTGCGGGCGTTCATCTCGTGCGGGATCTGGCGGCGCTCGAGCCGGCGTGGTGTTTGCGCCGATGTAGACCCACCCCCGGGAATGGCACCTCACCCCACCAATTTCCGGTGTTTTTAGGATCCGCATCCGGGCATACATCGCCGTTCCTGTTCGTCGTATGAGGGGGCGGGGGGGCGCCCAAAACATCGCTGTCCGCGTGGGTACGCGCGTTCAGGCAGGAACCTCTCGGGAGTTTAGTGCAATGGGCAGAGCGGCCTCCGTGGGTCATTGCGCAACCGGACTGGGGTCGACCGCATTTATCGCTTATGAGCCCGCCAAACTGGCCCCGGAACCGATTGCTGCTCGCGCTTTCCGCCAGCAATCTCAAGAGAATTATGACACAGCTCGATCCCGTTCCTTGCGAGCGCGGCCAAGTGCTCCTCGACGCCGACAGTGCGCTTGACGAAATCTTCTTCCCCGACAGCGGCGTTATTTCGGTGGTGGCGGTTTACGAGGACGGGAGCATTATCGAGATGGCGACGATCGGTAGGGAGGGCTGCACCGGGTTTCAAGCCATCTTTGGCGACGAAGAGTCGTCGGTGCGGTTTCTTGTGCAGATCCCCGGCAGCGCCGCGAGGATGTCGCGCAGCGCATTCCTGCGAGCCATGAAGGCGATGCCGGCCTTCCGCAATCTGATGCACGCCTACGTGGAAGCCTTCATGGAGCAAGTGCTGGTGTCGGTCGCATGCAACGGCACACATAGCCTGAAACAGCGGCTGGCGCGATGGCTGCTCATGATGGATGACCGAACCGATGACAACGTTATGCGGATCACGCAGACTCTGCTCGCTGACATGTTGGGAGTACAGCGTCCGACAATTACGAACGCTGTGCGCGAGTTGGAAAAGGCCGGCCTGGTTGCGCCCGGCCAGAGGCAAATCGTCGTGCTAGACCGGGAAGGTCTCCTGAAAGCGTCTTGCGAATGCTACCAGCTGGTCCGGAAGCGGATCGCCTTTCGTCTTCCAAAAACCTACCAGTAAGACCCTCGAAATTGCACTACCGGTAATCTACATTACCGACATCCGGAATGCCGGCCTGCTAAGTTTTAAGGACCATCGGCACTATCCCCCAGGCGTCCGGTGGCTGAGAGAGGTAAGTCGCACTCCCGCCTGCAATACGAGGAGGTAGGAGCGATGTCCGGTGATCCCCAGGAATGCCGCCGCCAAGCGGCCGAGTGTTTTCGATTTGCTCAGGCTGCGACCAGTCCAAAATCCCGAGATGACTTCACGAAACTTGCCCACGTCTGGCTGAAACTGGCTGACCAGTTTGAGGCCGATCGCGCATTGCTCCATACGTGGGGTGGGATGTCGAACTCGAATGCCTCGCCTCCCAAGAGTTCCTCGCGCCGCGTGGCCTAGCTTCACCGCAGCGGTTTATGGATAATTCGTCAGCAGATGGTCGACGCGTTTCTTGGCCGCTGTCAGGGCGGCCTCCCGTGATGCGTAGAACGATAAGACTGCTTGGGACAGGATGGGAGATTCGGGTCTTTGCGGTCGAGCCCGAAAGCTCCAGGAGGCGTGTTTGCCTACAATTTGGATGTCATAACCGCGGTAGACTGTGGGGAAGGGATCCATATGGCCGCCATTCGCTGCTCAGGAGCGGGCAAGAACCGGCTGATGGGCCTAGGGTTATCTGAACTAACGCGGTCGAACCATTATCGTTCGGTGACGAAACCCACGATCACATTCCAGGGCTGTTCGGGCCCATAATTGAAGCCCATCTGCTTCCCGTCTCACCGAAACTTTCCTCAGTCGACGGGACCGCGCCGCTCGCTTATAAGCGCCCCAATGAGCGATACTCCCGAAAGAGCGGCGGCGCCAAAGATCGGCTTCGTCAGCCTGGGCTGCCCCAAGGCGTTGGTCGATTCCGAGCGCATCATTACGCGGCTTCGCGCCGAAGGCTATGAGCTCTCCGCGAGCTATCAGGGCGCCGACGCGGTCGTGGTCAACACTTGCGGTTTCCTCAACAGCGCCAAGGAGGAATCGCTTGCGGCGATCGGGGAGGCCTTGGCCGAGAACGGCCGCGTCATCGTCACCGGTTGCCTCGGCGTCGAGTCCGAGCGCATTCGCGCGGCCCATCCGCAAGTCCTCGCCATCACCGGCCCGCACCAATATGAAGCCGTGGTCGAGGAGATCCATAAGGCGGTGCCGCGGCCGCACGACCCTTTCCTCGATCTCGTGCCGCCGCAAGGGGTGAGACTCACGCCCCGCCACTACGCCTATGTGAAAATTTCGGAAGGCTGCAACAATGCGTGCAGCTTCTGCATCATTCCCAGCTTGCGCGGGCGGCTCAAGAGCCGGGCGCTGGGCGACGTCATGGGAGAGGCCGAGCGCCTCGTTGCCGCCGGCGTCCAGGAGCTTCTCGTCATCTCGCAGGATACGAGCGCCTATGGGCTCGACCTCGGTTACGCCAAGAGTGCGTGGCGCGGCCAGGATTACGAGACGCGCTTTCTCAGTCTTGCCCAAGCTCTCGGCTCGCTCGGCGTGTGGGTGCGGCTGCACTATGTCTATCCCTATCCCCATGTGGACCACGTTCTGCCGCTGATGGCGGAGGGCAGAGTGCTGCCTTATCTCGACATTCCCTTTCAGCATGCGAGCCCCACGGTATTGAAGGCGATGCGGCGCCCCGCCCATCAAGAGAAGACGTTGGAGCGCATCGCGCGCTGGCGGGCGATCTGTCCCGACCTTGCCATACGCTCGACCTTCATCGTCGGCTTCCCCGGCGAGACCGAGGACGATTTCGCGCAGCTTCTCGATTGGCTCGCCGAGGCGAGACTCGCACGGGTGGGCTGCTTCAAATATGAGGACGTCGCCGGCGCCGCCGCCAATGCGCTTGCCCTTCAGGTGCCGGAAGAGATCAAGGCCGAGCGCTATGACCGCCTCATGGAGCACCAGCAAAAGATCAGCGCAGAGCTGCTCGCCGGCCGCGTGGGCAAGACCATCGAGGTCCTCATCGACGGCATCGACGAGGAGGGCGCCATCGCCCGCTCGCATTGGGATGCGCCGGAAATCGACGGGAATGTCTATCTCAACGGGGAGAAAGACCTAAGACCGGGGGACCGCCTGAGCGTGCTGGTCGAGGGAGCCGACCCTTACGATCTTTTCGCCCGGCGGGTCCGCGCAGGCACCAAGTCGCCTGAAGTAGGGCGGCACGCCGCCGGGGCGCCGCAGGGACGCGCGCATTAACGCTGCGTTCAGCGCTCGGCCGTCACACTCGGGCCTTGCCTAACGATCAGCGCTAAGAACCGTCGGTGATCAAAGATCTCCTCATCTTGACGATCTTTCCCGGCGCCATGGCCTTGGCAGCGGCCACCGACCTCCTGACCATGACGGTTCCGAACCGGCTCGCTTTGGCTCTGGCCGCTCTTTTCTTCTTGGTGGCGCCGCTGGCCGGCCTCGACTGGCAGGATATCGGCCTCCATGTCGCCCTCGCGCTCGTCGCGCTCGCTGTCGCTTTCGTCCTCTTCTCCTTTGGCTTGATCGGCGGGGGCGATGCCAAGCTGTTTGCGGCCACCTGTCTCTGGCTCGGTCCGGAAGCGGTCCTCTCCTATACGATCTACGCCGCCTTGATCGGCGGCGCGCTCACGCTCCTGCTCCTGTTCTGGCGGGGCCTTCCCCTGCCGGTGATGCTCAGTTCCCAAGGCTGGCTGGTCCGGCTGCACAGTCCAAATGAGGGCGTCCCCTACGGTATCGCGCTCGCAGCCTCCGGCCTGCTGGTTTATCCGGATACCGCCTTCATGGCCGCGCTCGGCTTCTGACCCTATTTTGGTGCTTCGTCCTCGGTCTGACGCAAGCGGCTTCGGGTCTCCTCGACCGCGCCTTCGGTCCATTCTTCCATCGCCGGAAGCGCGAGGAGGGCGGCCGCGTAAGCCGCGCCCGTGCCGTCATCGCCATAGCGGGCGAGATCGACGCCGTAGGTGCGGAAGCGCGTCGCCACCGGCGCGTACATGGCGTCGGCATTGGAGAAGGCGCCGAACAGGAACGGGCCACCCTTGCCGAAACGCGCTCGCGTGTCCGTCCAGATCGCGGCGATCCGCCTGATCTCGGATTCGAGCACGGCATCGACGGGCGGGGAGGGTAATCGGCCGAGAAGGTCCATGGGCATTTCATGGCGGAGCGTGGCGAAACCCGCATGCATTTCGGCGGAGATGCTGCGCGCGACCGCGCGCGCCTCCTCTTCGCGCGGCCACAGCGCACATTCGGGATGACGCTCGGCGAGAAATTCGAGAATGGCGATGCTATCCCAGATGACGCCCCATTTGGTCTTGAGCGCGGGCACTTTGCCCGACGGCGAGTGGCGCAAGATCTCGGTCTTCTTGTCCGGCTGCCTCAGCCTGATGCGCGCCTCGGCGAAAGGGATGCCGCACTGCTTGAGCGCGAGCCAGGGCCGCAAACTCCATGAAGAGAGGTTCTTGTCGCCGATCACGAGCGTGTAGCCAAACGCCGTCATGCCCCGAGCTTCCGCCATTGTCATGCCAAGCCTCCCCTGCCATTAATGCGCCGCCCCAT
Source organism: Methyloceanibacter sp. (assembly GCA_014380485.1). GTDB lineage: Bacteria > Pseudomonadota > Alphaproteobacteria > Rhizobiales > Methyloligellaceae > Methyloceanibacter. The sequence goes on along the minus strand of JACMJU010000140.1, from coordinate 12,370 downwards.
CAAGTCCGGTTCTAAAGCCCAGCCATGACCAGCAAAGCGACGACGCTCGAGGCAACGCGCCGCGGATTGGAGAACCTGCTTCTTCCGGCGGGCGCCGCTTCCGTGCCGTGCCGCCTCATCGCCTCCGCCGACGACCCCGCGCTGGACGGGTTGAGTGAGGCCGATCGCAGCTGGGTCGAGGCGCAAGGCTGGACCGCCAAGCAGGGCTCGGTGCTCCTTCTTCCGGACGGGCGCGGCGGCATCGGCGGGGTCTTGCTCGGGACCGGCGGCCACGACTGGGCGGCGCAAGTTCCGCTTCTGACCGGCGTCCTTGCCGCGAAGCTGCCTGAGGGCGACTATCGCTTCGCTTCGCCGCTTCCCGATGCCGAGCTTGCGGCCCTGGGTTTCCTCGCCGGAAGCTATTCCTTCACCCGCTACAAGACGGCAAACGCGCACAAGCAGAGACGCCTGGTGCTGCCGGAGGGTGCGAACCGCGACCAAGTGCTCGCGCTTGCCGAGGCGCTCTATTTCGGCCGCGATCTCATCAACACGCCGGCCAACGATCTCGGCCCCGCCGAGCTTGAGGGCGCCGCCCGCGAGCTAGCCACCGCCTTCGGCGGCAGCGTCAAGGTCACCGAAGGCTCGGGCCTGCTCTCGGACAATTTCCCGATGATCCACGCCGTGGGACGGGCGAGCGACCGCAGCCCCCGTCTCATCGATCTGCGCTGGGGCTCCGAGCACGCTCCCAAGGTGACGATCGTCGGCAAGGGTATCTGTTTCGATACCGGGGGGCTCGATATCAAGCCGTCAAGCGCCATGGTTTTGATGAAGAAGGACATGGGAGGCGCGGCTTCGGCGCTTGCGTTTGCGCTCCTCGCCATGCGCGCCAAGCTGCCGGTGCGGCTCCGCGTGCTGATCCCCGCCGCCGAGAACAGTATCGCCGGCAATGCCTTCAGGCCGGGCGACGTGCTGCCGAGCCGCAATGGCATGACGGTCGAGATCGGCAACACCGATGCCGAGGGACGCCTTGTGCTCGCCGACGCCATCAGCCTCGCCGACGAGGAGGCGCCGGACTATCTCGTCACCATCGCCACGCTTACCGGCGCGGCGCGGGTCGCGCTCGGACCCGATCTGCCGCCTCTCTATACCGACGACGACGACTTGGCCCAGCGCCTTCTCGCCGCGGGGCGCGAAGTCGGCGATCCTCTCTGGCGCATGCCCTTCTGGGCGCCCTATGACAAGCTGCTCAAAAGCGCCGTCGCCGATGTGAGCCATATCGCCGAGGGGTCGTTCGCCGGGTCCATCATCGCCGCCCTGTTCCTCAAGCGCTTCGTGCGCAATGCCAAGCGCTTTGCCCATCTCGACATTTTCGGCTGGGTCCCGAGCGAGCAGCCTGGCCGGCCGAAAGGCGGCGAGCCGCAGGCGGCCCGCGCGCTGTTCCACTTTTTCCGCCGAGAGCTTGAAAACGCGTGAGCGACACCGCGCTGCCCGATCCGCGCCGCCATGCCTATCGCGGCGATCTCGCGGCCGAGTCCTTGCGAGGGCTGGTCGAGGCCCCGCGCTTCGCTAAGGGGGAGCCCCGCCAAGTCAGCGCCCCCTTCCTGCCTCTGCGCCGGGAACCGCGTTTCGATGCGAGGCTCGACACCGAGGTGCTGCTCGGCGAGACCGCGACCGTCTACGACGAGAGCGAGGGCTGGGCCTGGGTTCAGCTTTCCCGCGACTTCTATGTCGGCTACGTGCCGAGCGAAGGCTTGACGCGGCACCTGGTGACGCCGACGCATCGGATCGCGGCACTGCGCAGCTATGTCTACCCGGAGCCCGACGGCAAGACGCCGCCTTTGGCCTTGCTCAGCGTGAACGCGCGCATCGCCTGCGAACGCGCGGAGGGCAAATTCCTCGCCCTTGCCGGCGGCGGCTATGTCTTCGCCGCTCATGCCGCGCCGATCGGCTCAACCGAACCCGATTTTGTCGCGGTGGCCGAGGCGTTTCTCGGCACCCCCTATCTGTGGGGCGGACGCACAAGCATCGGCCTCGACTGCTCGGGTCTGGTGCAGCTCGCCCTCGAGGCGGCAGGCCAATCAGCACCACGCGATGCCGACATGCAGGCGGCGGAGCTCGGCCGCGCCATCGAATGGAGAGGAGGCGCGAGGCTTCGCCGCGGCGATCTCGTTTTCTGGGAGGGCCATGTCGGCATCATGACGAGCGCCAAGGACTTCCTCCACGCCAATGCGTTCCACATGGCGGTCGAGGCCGAGCCCTTCGCGCGCGCTAAGAAACGCATCAAGGCGGCGGGTTATGAGGTGAGTTGCGTGCGGCGGCTGCCGGGTCGCCGGCAGCCCCGCATTTGATGCAAGCTAAGATTGCGGAACAGATCGAGCGGGACGACAATCGCGAGAGAAGTCCCGGTCAGCGCACCGCTCGTGGTCCACTGTTCCGTGTCCGGGGGTGACGCTCTTACAACGTCCGGACCGTTCGAGGGTTCCAGTGGTTCTCAAGTCCAGTGGTTCGCTAAGTCGCGACGGCGCCCCCGCGCGTCGCCTCAAGCTCGAATGCGGCGGCGAGTAGCGCCTTGGTGTAATCGGTCTTGGGGTGAGCGAACACGGTCCGCGCCGGGCCTTGCTCCACCACCTTGCCATAGCGAAGCACGATGATCGAGTTGGCGAGCGCGCGCACGACCTTCAGATCGTGGCTGATGAAGAGATAGGCGAGCTTGTGGCGGCGCTGCAACTCGCGCAAAAGATCGACGATCTGCGCCTGCACCGAGACGTCGAGCGCCGAGGTTGGTTCGTCGAGAATGAGGAATTTCGGCTCGAGCACGAGTGCGCGCGCAATGGCGATCCGCTGGCGCTGACCGCCGGAGAATTCGTGCGGATAGCGGTTGCGGCAGGCCGGATCGAGGCCGACCTCTTTCAGCGCGCGCGCCACGCGCTGGTCGCGCTCGGCGCGGCTTAGCCCGGGACTCTGGATCGCCAGGCCTTCCTCGATGATCTGCCCGACCGAGAGCCGCGGCGACAGCGAGCCGTAGGGGTCCTGGAACACGATCTGCATATGACGCCTGAGCGGGCGCATGCGCTTAGAATCGTAGCCGTCGATGCGGTTGCCGAGATAGACGATCGGCCCCTCGCTCGACACCAGCCTGAGGAGTGCCAGTCCGAGCGTCGTCTTGCCCGACCCCGACTCGCCGACCACGCCGAGCGTCTGGCCCTCCTTGACCGCGAGATCGATGCCGTCGACCGCCTTGATATGGCCGACCGTTTGCCTGAGGAAGCCGCGCCTGATCGGAAACCATACGCGCAGATCCTTGGTTTCGAGGATCGTCTTCGCCTTGCGGTCGGCCGCGGGCGGGGAGCCTTTGGGCTCCGAGGCGATGAGATGCTTCGTATAGGGATGCTGCGGCGCGGTGAAGATATCGCGGGTCGTGCCCCGCTCGACGATCTCCCCGTTTGTCATGACGCACACCCGGTCGGCCATCTTCCGCACGATGCCGAGATCGTGGGTGATAAGCAGCATGGCCATGTGGAACTCGGCCTTGAGTTTGAGCAGAAGATCGAGGATCTGCGCCTGGATGGTCACGTCGAGCGCCGTGGTCGGCTCGTCGGCGATCAGGAGATCGGGCTCGTTGGCGAGCGCCATGGCGATCATCACCCTTTGCCGCTGCCCGCCCGAAAGCTGATGCGGATAGGAGTGGAGGCGGCCCTTGGGGTCGTCGATGCCGACCTTGTCGAGGAGGTCGAGCACGCGCGTGCGCGCGGTCTTATCCGATAGCCGGCGATGAATCTTCAACACCTCGCCCACCTGCTGCTCGATCGTGTGCAGCGGATTGAGCGAGGTCATCGGCTCCTGGAAGATCATCGAAATCTTGTTGCCTCTGATCTGGCGGAGTGCGCTCGATGACAGCGAGAGGATGTCCTCGCCGTTGAAACGGATACGGCCCGATGGGTGCGACGCGGCGGGGTAGGGAAGGAGCCGTAAGATCGACAGCGCCGTCACCGTCTTGCCCGAGCCCGATTCGCCCACCAGGGCCACCGTTTCGGCCGTGCCGATATCGAAGGACACGTGCCGGACGGCGTGGGTAACGTCCTCTCCCCCACGGAAATCGACCGACAAATCCTCGACCGCGATGAGAGGCGGCACACCACTCATTTCAGCGCCTCGATGACCTTCCTCACCGATCCGGTGCTTGGCTCCATCAGAAGCATCCCTTGCGGGACTCGAATGTCGCGGTCGCGGGAAATAAAGATGCGACAACCGCCCAGCACTGCGGTGGCAAGGTGAATGGCGTCGAGCAGTTTCATCCTAGAGGTTGCCTTGGTGGCTCTGAGCTTGGCCGTTTCATAGAGCACGCCCCGACTTATAGGGTGTAGGTCAATGAACCGACCCCAAACGAGGAGGTTCAAGTACAGGCGCCTTATGTGAGGAGGTCGCTTGCGTCCCTTCGACGGAGCGAGAACCTCAGCCAAAGTGAGTTCGCTCGTAACTGCCTGCCCCGGTTTCTGCCGCAACTTATGCACGAGCGGGCCAATGGGAGCTGAAATCGTTTCGTCACCTTCTATGAAATCTATGAATACATTCGAGTCCAGATAGACTGGACCATCGTTAGGCATCCCGATCCCCGCGTAATTCATCGATCATTTCGTCTATCTCCTTCGCGCTAAGATACGGAGGACGGCGGGAAGCGATAATCTCCTCGAGCGTCATGACATGCTCGGGTGGCTTCTCCTCCTCGACCACCGTCACGGTGACATGGCCGGCAGGATCGATCCCCTCCCGAAGCTCGACCGGAAGCTTGGCGGCTGGGTAGTGCTCTTTGACGATCTTGTTCATGGCTGCACTCTATCACGCCTTGCGCTTCGCGGCAGGAGCGTCGGCGCAAGTCCCCCGCTCGGTTTCGACGGTAGCGTGGTCGAGGCCGAAGCGCTCCTTGAGCCGCGCCTTGATGTTTCGGACCATGCGATCGGAATCTTCGGTCTCGCAGATCAAGGCATGCAGCGTGACCATGCGCCGGCTCTGGGTGATCGACCAGACATGAACGTGATGCACCTCCTCCACGCCCTTGACGTTGGCGATGAGGTCGGGCCCGATCGCCCGCGTATCGACCTCTTCCGGAGCGCCTTCGAGCAGAATATGCCCGGCGTCAACCACCACGCGCCAGCCGCTCCGCACGATGATGGCGGCGACAAGGATAGAGAGCAGGGGATCGATAGGTGTCCAGCCGGTGAAGAGAATTACGGCCCCGGCAACAAGCGCCGCCACCGAACCGAGCAGGTCGCCGAGAACGTGGATGGCAGCGCCGCGGACATTGAGATTCTCGCGATCGGCCCCCTGCAACAGAGCGAAGGCGGCCATATTCACGAGCAGTCCAAGCACCGCGATCACCACCATGATGCCGCCCGAAACTTCTTGCGCGGTCGTCAGGCGCTCGATCGCTTCATAGAAAATCCATGCGGCGATGGCGAGCAGCGCCAAGCCATTGGCGAAGGCGACCAGCACCTGGAAGCGGTCGAAGCCGTAAGTGCGCTTCCAGTCGGCGGGGCGCCGCGCGAGCCGAAATCCGAACCAGGCGAGCGCGAGCGAGGCGAAGTCGGTGAGCATGTGGCCGGCGTCGGCGAGCAGCGCAAGCGAGCCTGCGGCGATGCCGCCGGCCACCTCGGCGAACATGAAGGCGCCGGTCAAGAAAGCGGCGAGCCCCATGCGCCGCTCGTTCTTGTCGGCGCCACCATGCGCGTGGCCTGCTGGGCCGTGACGATGCGAATGGGAGCCGTGCATCTTACCTCACGCCAATGTCTTGCGCGGGTCGAGCGCGTCCCGCACCGCCTCGCCGACGAAGATAAGCAGGCTCAGCATGATGCCGATTACGAAGAAGGCGGTCAGCCCGAGCCACGGCGCCTGGAGATTGTCCTTGCCTTGCGCCAGCAGCTCGCCGAGCGAAGCCGATCCCGGCGGCAATCCGAATCCGAGAAAGTCGAGCGAGGTCAGCGTCGTGATCGAGCCGTTCAAGATGAAGGGCATGAAGGTGAGCGTCGCCACCATGGCATTGGGCAGGAGATGCTTGAAGATGATGCGGAGATTGGAGAGGCCGAGTGCCCGCGCCGCCGTGACATATTCGAAATTGCGGGCCCTCAGGAACTCCGCACGCACCACCCCGACCAGCGCCACCCAGGAGAAGGCGAGCAGGATGCCGAGCAGGATCCAGAAATTCGGCTCGATCACCGCGGCGACGATGATGAGCAGATAGAGCTGCGGCACGCTCGTCCAGATCTCGATGAAGCGCTGGAACAGGAGGTCGGTCCAGCCGCCGAAATAGCCCTGAACCGCGCCGGCGGCGACGCCGATCAGGGATGAGAACAAGGTGAGCACGAGCCCGAACAGGACCGAGATGCGAAAACCGTAGATGACGCGCGCGACCACGTCGCGGCCCTGGTCGTCGGTTCCAAGCCAGTTCCATTCGAGTTCGGCGTTGCACGGATGGAAGCCGCGCTCGACCGCCAACTTGCAATCTTGCTCGGTGAGAAGCCAGGTCGGCTTCACCGGAAAGGCCATCGGCGGGTTCTTGTTCTGGGTGTTGTAGGAGAAGCGGATCGGAGGCCACAGGACCCAGCCAACGCCATCGGCGATCATCGTCTTGACGGCGGGGTCGCGGTAATCGGCCTCGGTCTCGAAGATGCCGCCGAAGCTTGTCTCGGGGTAGGACTTGAAGATCGGCATGTACAGGCCGCCTTTGTAGGAGACGAGGATCGGCTTGTCGTTGGCGATGAACTCCGCGAACAGGCTGATCGTGAACAACACCAGAAAGATCCACAACGACCAGAAGCCGCGCCGATTGGCCCTGAACACCTCCCAGCGGCGCCGCTGAAGGACCGATAGCCAAGGCTGCGTCTTCGGCAGTCCTTGCGCCGTCACCTCCTCGACGATTGCCGTGTCGGTCGGGGCGTCCATGGTCTCACACCTCGCGCGTCTCGAAATCGATGCGCGGATCGACCCAGGTATAGGTGAGGTCGGAGAGGAGGTTGATGAGGAGGCCGAGCAGCGAGAAGATGTAGACCGTGGCGAACACCACCGGGTAGTCGCGATTCACGACCGATTCGAAGCCGAGCAACCCCAGCCCGTCCAACGAGAAGATGGTCTCGATCAAAAGTGAGCCGGCGAAGAAGGCGCCGATGAAGGCACCGGGGAAGCCGGCGATGACGATCAACATGGCGTTGCGGAACACATGACCGTAGAGCACCTGGCGCTCGGCGAGGCCCTTGGCCCGCGCCGTCATCACATATTGTTTTCTGATTTCCTCCAGGAACGAGTTCTTGGTCAGGAAAGTGGTTGTGGCGAAGGCCGACAACGCCATCGCGATGATCGGCAGCACGAGATGCCAGAAATAGTCGGCGATCTTCAGATACCAAGGCAGTTCTTGCCAGTTTTCCGATACCAGCCCGCGCAACGGAAAAATCTGGATGAACGACCCGCCGGCGAACAGCACGATCAGGAATACGGCGACGAGAAAACCGGGAACGGCGTAGCCGATGACGATGGCGGTGCTGGTCCAGATATCGAAACGCGAGCCGTCGCGCACCGCCTTGCGAATGCCGAGCGGGATCGAGATCGCGTAGGATAGCAGCGTCATCCACAGACCGAGCGAGATCGAGACGGGCATCTTTTCGGCGATCAGCCCGAGCACGCTGGTGTCGCGGAAGTAACTCTCGCCGAAATCGAACAGGAGATAGTTCTTGATCATCAGCAAGAAGCGCTCGTAGGCCGGCTTGTCGAAGCCGAACTGCTTTTCCAGACTCTTGATGAATTCCGGGTCGAGCCCTTGCGCACCGCGATATTTCGACGGCGCCGACACGTCGCCAGGCACGCCGCCTTGGCCGGGCTTACCCGCGAAGTCGCCACCCCCGCCGCTGAACATGGACGTGGCGCCGGGATCGGTGCCGCTGAGCTGCGCGATCAGCTTCTCCACCGGACCGCCCGGCGCGAATTGCACCACGACGAAGGTCACGAGCATGATCCCGAATATCGTCGGGACGATCAGCAGGAGGCGGCGAAGGATATAGGCGATCATTCGGTTCGGGCGGACCTTCTCAATCGCGCGACAAAATAAACCGCGAGCACAAGCCCCATCAGGGCGGCGAGGATCAGCAGCGGGCGCCGGCCGGTCGAATCGGCCGGGGCGGGGCCTGCTTCATTCGCCAGTTTGGCAGCTTTGGCCTCGTCATACCACCACGTGTCGAGGATGCCACGATCGAAGCGCGGTTTGGTCTCGGGCCGCGAGAACTTGTCCCAATAGGCCACATTGTTCGAGGCCTTGTACCAGTGCGGTACCCAATAGTGACCGGCCCTGAGCACACGGTCGAGCGCCCGCGCGGCCGTCTCGAGCTCCTCGCGGCTCTTGGCGGAGAGGACCCGCTCGATCAGCGCATCGATTGCGGGATCGGAAGTGCCGGCAAGATTGAGCGAGCCGTCCATCTCCGCTGCGGCCGAACTGAAATAGCTCCGGAGCTCGACGCCGGGGGTGTTGCGCATGACATAGCGCTGGGTGGTTATGTCGAAGTCGAAATCCTTGAGGCGCTGCTGATACTGCGCGGGATCGACCATGCGAATGCGGGCGTCGATGCCGAGCAACTTGAGATTTTTCACGTAGGGCGCCATCACCCGCTCGAAGACGGGCTCGAAGGTCAGGATCTCGAGAGTGACCGGCTCGCCCTTGGCATCGACGCGCACGCCGTTCTTGACGGTTAAGCCCGCCTCATCGAGAAACTTCCCGGCTTGCAGCAAGAGATTCCGGTCTTGCCCCGAGCCGTCGCTCTTGGCCGGGAGATAAGCGGGGCCCAGCGCTTCATCTGAGACCGGCGCGCCGAGGCTCGTGAGCAACGTCCGCTCCGCCTCGGACGGCTCGCCCACCGCCTCCATCGGCGAGTTCTCGAAGAAGCTCGTGGTACGGTCATAGAGTCCGTAGAAGAGGTTCCGATTGGTCCACTCGAAGTCGAAGGCAAGGTCGAGCGCCTTTCGCACGCGCGGGTCCTTCAGCTTCTCCCGTCTGCTGTTGAGGAAGAAGCCTTGCGTTCCCGACGGCGTCTCGTCGGCAAGAATTTCTTTCCTGACCTTTCCCGCCCGGATCGCCGGGAAGTCGTACTCCGTGGCCCAGACCTTCGAGGTGAACTCCTCGCGGAAATCGTAAGTGCCGGCCTTGAACGCTTCCATCGCCGCGGTGCGATCGCGAAAATACTCGTAGCGGATCTTGTCGAAGTTCCAGCGCCCGCGATTGACCGGCAAATCCTTGGCCCAATAGTTCGGATCGCGGCGATAGACGATGCTGCGGCCTTGCGCCAATTGATCGACGACGTAGGGACCCGAGCCGAGCGGCTGATCGAGCGTGGTTTCGTCGAATGGCCGGTCCGCGTAATAGGTCTTGGAGAAGATCGGAAGGGCGGCGACGGTCAGCGGCAGGTCGCGCACGAGCTCGCCGGAAAAACTGTAGCGCACCGTGGCGGGGTCGAGCGCCTCGGCCTTGACCACGTCCTGAAGCATCTGATGGAAGATCGGGTGGCCTTTGGTCTTGAGCGTGTCGAAGGAGAACACCGCGTCTTCGGCGGTGAGCGACGTCCCGTCGGCGAACTTTGCCTCAGGCCGCAAATGGAAAGTGACCGACTTCCCATCGGGGGCGATTTCGGCGCTCTCGGCAACGAGCCCATAGACCGCGTCGGGCTCGTCGGCTGCCCGCGCCATCAGCGAATCGAACAAGAGCTCGAGCCCCTGCGCCGCGTCGCCCTTGAGGATGTAGTTGTTGAGACTGTTGAAGGTCGTCACGCCCCCCCAGCCGATCAGCGAGAATGTGCCGCCCTTGGGCGCCTCGGGATTGGCATAGGACAAATGCGTGAAATCGGCGGGGTAGGCGAGGTCGCCGAAGGCTGAAAGCCCATGCCGCCCCTCGGTGGCGGCAGCGGGCTCCACGATCAGCGCAAGAGCGAGAGCCGCGCCGCCAGCGATCGACCGCCAGGCCCGGGCGCCTGTCATCAGAGTTGCGACGATCCCGGAAGGCGCGCGGCGAGCGTCTGGTCGAACCACCAGACCTGAAGGAAACCGGGCGTGAGCCGCGGCAGCACCTTGGGCTGGCCGTAGCGGTCCCAATAGGCGATCCGCACGGTCGGCGAATACCATTGCGGCACCACGAAATCGTTCCACAGCAGCACGCGATCCAGCGCGCGCGTGGCGGCGACGAGCTCGGCGCGATCCTTGGCGAAGATGATGCGATCGATCAGTTTGTCGATCGCCGGGCTCTTGACGCCGATGAGGTTGGTGCTGCCTTCCCGGTCGGCGGCCTCCGAACCCCAGAAGTCGCGCTGCTCGTTGCCGGGCGAGTCGGACTGAGCGAAATTGCCGACCACGATGTCGTAGTCGAACCCGTCGAGCCGCCGCGTGTATTGCGCTGAATCCACCATGCGGATCGTGCCCTTGATGCCGAGCCGCTCGAGATTACGCAAGTAAGGTTGCACGATGCGCTCGAACAGCGGCGACACGAGCAGGAACTCGACCTTCATTTGCTGACCGGTCTTGACGTTGGTGAGCGCGCCGTTCTTGATCTCCCAGCCCGCCTCCTCGAGCAGCGTCACCGCTTTGCGCAGATTGCCGCGCATCGCGTCGGGGTTGTCGTTCACGGGGTTGCGGTGGATTTCGTTGAACACTTCGGGGGGCACGCCGTCCTTGACCTCGTCCAGGATCTCGAGCTCGCGACCTTCGGGTGCGGCGTCGGGCGCAGCGAGCTCGCCCCCCTCGAAGTAGCTCCCCACCCGCGCATATTGGTTATAGAACAGGTTCTTGTTGGCCCACTCGAAGTCGAAGGCGAGATTGAAGGCTTGCCGCACGCGGCGGTCCTCGAATTGCGGGCGCCGCAGATTGAGGACGAAGCACTGCATGGCGTGCGTCCGCTCGACCGGGACCTCCTGGCGCCGAATGAACCCGTTTTTCACCGTAGCGAAGTCGTAAGCCGTCGCCCAGTTCTTGGCGCTCGTCTCCTGCCAGTAGTCGAGGTTCCCCGCCTTGAAGCTCTCGAAGGCGACGGTCTCGTCCCGGTAATATTCGAAGCGGATCTCGTCATAGTTCCATTGCCCGGCATTCACGGGCAGATCCTTGGCCCAATAATCCGTCACCCGCTCATAGCTGATCGCGCGGCCGGGCTTGACGTCCTTGATGCGGTAGGGGCCCGAGCCGAGCGGCGGCTCGAGCGTCGTCTTCATCGGGTCGCGCTGATTGCCGCTCGCATCCGTCCCCGTCCAGTAATGCTTGGGCAGAATGGTGAGCTGTCCCATGATCATCGGCAGCTCGCGATTGTTCTTGGCGTCGAAATAGAAGGTTACCTCGTTGTCGCCCGTGGCTTCGGCGCGCGACACATTCTTGTAGTAGAGGCCCATGCGTGGGTTGGCGGCCTTGTTCACCTCGAGACTATAGATGACGTCCTCGGGCGTGATCTTCTTGCCGTCGTGCCAGCGCGCCGCGTCGCGGAGCTTGAAGGTGACCGAGGAGTAATCTTCGGGGTAGGACGCCCATTCGGCGATCAGTCCGTAAGAGGTCGAGGGCTCATCCAAGCTGTCGGACATCAGGGTTTCGAACACGAGCCCCAGTCCTCCGGCCTGCTCGCCCCTGTAGAGCACCGGGTTGAGGCTGTCGAAACCGCCGATATCGCCGAGCCGCACGAGCCCCCCCTTGGGCGCGTCGGGATTCACAAAATCGAAATGGGAGAAATCGGCCTTGTATCGCGGCTCGCCGATGAGCGAGAACGCGTGGTGGTGGCGGGGCGCATCCTCGGCCCCTGCGAGAGAGGGGAGGAGGCAGGCTAAGAGAATCGCAAGGGCGAGGCGAGGCAAAGTCATGGCGGGGACATGGGCTCCATCTGAATGGAAATGGTTTGCCGAAACCGGCCCCCGCAGGCAGGGGCTGAAGGCGCAAAGCCGCCAAAACCTAGCATGGCAAGCCCATTGGCTAAATGAATTATCGGCCATCTCGCCGCGCCGGGAAGGCGAGGCGATGTCCCTCAAGTGCCCTCAGGCGATCGCGCGCGGACCATTTCGGTTCGCTTCGGGAGCGGCCTATTCGACGCCTTCCGGCGGCCCTTCGGGATAGACCGGCTGCGGCTGCGATGGCGACGGTCCCTCGCCCATCGAGGGCTCTGAAGGGGCGGACTCCCCTTCGGGTGCGGGAGGCGTCTCGGTTAAAGGCGCGGCCTCCTGCGCTGCCGGAGCCTCGGACTCTGCCGCCGGCGTTTCCGCAGCGGGAGGTGTCTCGGCCGAAGGTGCGGTCTCCTGTGCTGCCGGCGTCTCGGGCTTTGCCGCCGGCGTTTCCGCAGCGGGTGGTGACTCCGCCGAAGGCGCGGCGTCCTGTGCTGCCGGCGCCTCGGGCTCTGCCG
>JACMJU010000139.1 GCA_014380485.1 Methyloceanibacter sp. | reverse complement strand
TCTCAGGGCGTCGCTGGCGCAGGTGGCCCGAGGGGGGGCGTTCCTCCTCCAGGGCGGCGATTGCGCCGAGAGCTTTGCCGAGCACGGCGCGGACCATATCCGCGACTTCTTCCGCGTGTTCCTCCAGATGGCGGTCGTGCTGACGCATGGCGCGTCAAAACCGGTGGTCAAGGTCGGCCGTATCGCCGGGCAGTTCGCGAAGCCCCGCTCGTCGGACACCGAAACCATCGGCGGCGTCGAGCTGCCGAGTTATCGCGGCGACATCATCCACGATATCGCGTTTACGCCCGAGGGCAGGCGGCCCGACCCGCAGCGCCTGCTGATGGCCTACCGCCAGTCGGCCGCCACGCTCAATCTGCTGCGGGCCTTCGCCACAGGCGGCTACGCCAATCTCGAGCATGTGCATCGTTGGAATCTCGGCTTCGTCAAGGACAGCCCGGCGGGCCACCGTTACGAGGAGCTTGCCCAGCACATCGCCGAGACCTTGCGCTTCATGCGCGCTTGCGGACTCAACGCCGACAACACACCGCAGCTTCGCACCACGAGCCTCTATACCAGTCACGAAGCGCTTCTGCTCGGCTACGAGCAGGCGATGACGCGGGTCGACTCGACCTCCGGCGATTGGTACGCGACCTCCGGGCACATGCTGTGGGTCGGCGACCGCACGCGACAGCTCGACCATGCCCATATCGAATATCTCCGCGGCATCAAGAATCCGGTCGGTGCCAAGATCGGCCCGAGTCTTGCGCCCGAGGCGCTGCTCACGCTCATCGACGTGCTCAACCCGCATAACGATGCGGGGCGGCTGACGCTCATCTGCCGTTTCGGCGCCGACAATATCGGCAAGCATCTGCCCGGCCTCATCCGCGCCGTGCAGAGAGAAGGCAAGCGCGTGGTGTGGGCGTGCGATCCCATGCACGGCAACACCATCAAGGCGGGAAGCGGCTACAAGACGCGGCCTTTCGATCTCGTTCTGTCGGAGGTCGAAACCTTCTTCGACATCCATCGCAGCGAAGGAACCCACGCCGGCGGTATCCATGTCGAGATGACCGGCCAGAACGTGACCGAGTGCGTGGGCGGGGCGAAGGCCGTCACCGAGACCGATCTGTCGGACCGCTACCATACCCATTGCGATCCAAGGCTCAACGCCGACCAGTCGCTCGAACTCGCCTTCATCATGGCGGAGAGGTTGAAGCGCGAGCGGGAAGGCCGGCCCGAGCCTGAGATTTCGATTGCCGCCGGCGAATAGCGCACGTTAACCCGCCTGTTCTTCCGGCTTGGCGACGGCGACATAGTTCCTGCCATGGCTCATGCGATCAAGGACAAGTTCAAGCTCGCGCTCGCGCAGCTCAACGCAGTGGTGGGCGATATCGAGGGCAATCTGAGGAGAGCCCGCGAGGCCCGCGCGCAGGCGGCGCGGGCGGGCGCCGACCTCATTGCCTTCACCGAGCTCTTCCTCACCGGCTATCCCATCGAGGACCTGGTGCTGAAGCCCGCTTTGCAGAAGGCGGCACGCGAGGCTTGCGAGGCGCTCGCGCGCGACACCGAGGATGGCGGCCCGGCCATGCTCGTCGGTCTCCCCTGGAGCGAGACGCCGCTGGTCTATAATGCCGTGGCGCTGCTCGACGGCGGCCGCATCGAGGCGGTGCGCTACAAACATAACCTCCCGAATTACGGCGTGTTCGACGAGAAGCGGGTGTTCGCTTCGGGTCCGCTGCCGCAGGCGATCGCGTTCAGAGGCTTGAAGCTCGGGGTGCCGATCTGCGAGGATATCTGGAACGAGGAGGCGTGCGCGTCTCTTGCTCTTGCGGGCGCCGAGATTCTGATCGTGCCCAATGGCTCCCCCTATTGGATCGGCAAGCAGGAGGTCCGCTACGACATCGCCAGGTTGCGCGTGGCCGAGACGCGGCTGCCTCTCGCCTATGTCAACCAGGTGGGGGGCCAGGACGAGCTCGTCTTCGACGGCGCCTCGTTCGTGCTGAACGGCGATGGAACGGTGGCGGTACAGCTGCCGGCCTGGGAGGAAGCGCTCGGTATGACCGAATGGCGGCGCGAGGACGGACGGTGGCACTGCGTGCCCGGCGCACGCGCCGAAATCGAGCGGGACGAGGCCGCCAACTACCTCGCCTGCGTCACCGGACTACGCGACTATGTCGATAAGAACGGCTTTCCCGGAATCGTACTCGGGCTGTCGGGCGGAATCGACTCGGCGCTCTGCGCGGCGATGGCGGTCGATGCGCTCGGGGCCAAACGCGTCCATGGCGTCATGCTCCCTTACAAGCACACCAGCAACGAGAGTTTGAACGACGCGGCCGCGACGGCCGAGGCGCTCGGTATCCGTTACGACATCATGCCAATCGACGCCACGGTGGAGGGATTGAGCAAAGATTTGGCCAAGGCCCTCGCCGGCACCACTCCCGATGCAACCGAGGAGAATTTGCAGTCGCGCGCGCGCGGTACTCTGCTCATGGCCATCTCCAACAAGTTCGGGCCGATGGTGCTGACCACCGGCAACAAATCCGAAGTCTCGGTGGGTTATGCCACGCTCTATGGCGACATGAATGGCGGCTTCAATCCGATCAAGGACCTCTACAAGACCCAAGTCTATGCGCTGGCGCGCTACCGCAATCGGGCGCGGCCCAAGGACTGTCTCGGGCCTGAAGGCACCGTCGTTCCCGAGAATGTGCTGACCAAGGCGCCGACTGCCGAGCTCAAGCCCGGCCAGCGCGACCAGGACACGCTGCCGCCTTACGAGGTGCTCGACGATATCCTTAATTGCTTGGTCGAGCGCGAGATGCCCTTGCCCGACATCGTGGCGCGGGGACATGCGCCCGAGACGGTGAAGAAAGTCGAGCGCATCCTTTATCTCGCCGAGTACAAGCGGCGGCAGGCGGCGCCGGGGGTGAAGATCACCGCCAAGAATTTCGGCCGCGACCGCCGCTATCCCATCACCAACAAATTCCGCGAGAAACTCTAGACCATGAGCGTCACGGTCCGGTTCGCGCCAAGCCCGACGGGGCGGCTTCATGCCGGCAATATCCGCACCGCGCTGTTCAACTTTCTGTTCGCCCGCGCGAAGGGAGGCCGCTTCATTCTCCGCCTCGACGATACCGACCGGGAGCGGTCCACGGAGGAATTCGCCCGCTTCATCCGCGAGGACCTGACCTGGCTCGGGCTTCACTGGACGCTGGAAGTGCGCCAGTCGGATCGCTTCGCGCTTTATGAGGGGGCGATCGAGCGGCTGAAGAGACACGACCGCCTCTACCCCGCCTACGAAACGCCGGAGGAGCTCGAGCTGAAGCGCAAGCGTCAGCTCGCCCGCGGCAAGCCGCCGGTTTACGACCGCGCCGCGTTGCAGCTGACCGCCGAGGAACGGGCGAGGTTGGAGGCGGAAGGGCGCAAGCCCCATTGGCGCTTTCTGCTCGAGCAGCGCGATGTCGTATGGGACGACCTGGTGCGCGGGCGCCAGCATGTCGACGCCGCCTCGCTGTCGGATCCGGTGCTGGTCAGGGCCGACGGCACCTATCTCTACACGCTGCCGAGCGTGGCCGACGACATCGATCTCGGCATCACCCATGTGATCAGGGGGGAGGACCACGTCGCCAATACCGCGCCGCAGATTCAGCTCTTCGAGGCGCTCGGCGCCACGCCGCCCGCTTTCGGCCATCACAGTCTCCTGGTTGGTGCCGATGGACAAGCGCTCTCCAAGCGCGATCGGGCGCTTGCCATCGAAGGCTTGCGCGCGGAGGGCATCGAGGCGCTTGCCGTGACAAGCTATGCCGCCACGCTCGGAACCTCGGATTCGGTGGCGCCGCATGCGAGCCTCGATGAGCTGGTGCCCGGTTTCGATTTCGCCAAATTGTCGCGCGCGCCGGCCCGCTTCGATCCGAACGCGCTTCGCCTTCTCAATGCCAAGCTGCTGCACCTGCTTCCGTTCAGCGCGGTGGCCGATCGCCTTCGCACCATGGGGGTGGGGGGCGGGGAGGAATTCTGGGAGGCGGTGCGCGGAAATCTCGCCGTGCTCGCCGATGCCAGAGGATGGTGGCAGGTGGTGGAGGGTCCGCTTCAGCCGGTGATCGAAGACTGCGAACTCTGTCGCCGGGCCGCGCAACTGCTTCCGCCCGAGCCGTGGGACGGCGATAGCTGGGCGACGTGGTCGGCGGCGGTGAAGCAGGCAACGGGGGCCAAAGGCAAAGCGCTGTTCTCGCCGCTGCGTTTTGCGCTCACCGGCCGGGAGACCGGGCCTGAGCTCAAACATCTCTTGCCGTTGATCGGGCGCGAGCGTGCGGCGGCGCGGCTCGAAGGCAAGACGGCGTGAGTCCCGCTATTGCGGGCCGAACGGAGAGGCGGGAGGCTGGGGAG
>JACMJU010000138.1 GCA_014380485.1 Methyloceanibacter sp. | reverse complement strand
TCCGGCCATCAACGGCGTCCTCGCTCAGAGTTTCGGGCAATTGTCGCGCCGGGTCGCCGCCTCGCTCGGGACGCGGCTCGCCTTTGCCCAGCAGGGCGCCATCGCCGGAACCGCGGTCCAGCCGATCGGGGGCCAGGTGGTCGGCGCCGCGATCGGCGTCTTGATCGGCGCTGCGGTCGATTACCTGTCGAACGCCGCCAACGAGGCCTTCAACCGCGAGGGCTTCATCGCGGCCAACGAGGAGGCGCTCGACGCCACCATCGCCACCTGGAAGGCGGGGCTTGAAGCCAATATCGATACCGCCATCGACAAATGGTTCGACGACGCCCGCGCCGCGGTGGTGCTGGCCTCGAAATAGGTCGGCGGATTTCGGTCGCATTTCCGCCCCTTACGGCGTTATGCTGAGCCGCGAGGCCAAGGGGCTACGGGGATGGAAGAGAGCGTCAAAAACATTGCGCGTCCGGCCGCCTCGCGGTCATTGCGCGATGCCATCCGTAAAGCGCGCCTCGATGAGGCCGAGCGCCTCGATCATTCCGCCGATCGCCGCGACGGCGAGATCGCCCGGCTCGAGCTGCTCAAGACCGAGCTTGAGGCGGTGTTCAGCGAGCTTCCGGTCCATGACGAGCGCTTCAATCTCGTGCTGGTGCCGAGCCGTCCCGCCCGGCTGTGGATCGATCTCTTTACCTATGCCGCCGTCGACGACGCGTCGGGCGCCTACCTGTTCGTACGCAACAGTGAGAATGGCAGGCGGACGCTGTTCAGCGCGACCAATGTCACCGACATCGCCGACCGCATCACCCGCTACATGGCACAGGAAATCGTGCGGCGGGAGCGGCAAGAGGCGGCGTTCGGCGAGACGGGCCGCGTGCTCGGGCTGGAGGGGCCTCAGCCTTCAGGCTCCGCCCTCGGCGTGGTGATTGGGGCCTTCGCCATCGGCATTCTCACCGGCGCGGTAGGGCTACTCGTGGCGGTGTTGCTCAGCGCTCCCTGAGCACGCGCCGCTCGCATTCCCAGACATGGTCGGGGCCGCCGACCGCGCGACCGACCATTTCCACGCGCCAGCCGGCGCCGGTCCAAGCGATCGCATAGATATTGTAGCGCGCCGCCGGGATGCGCCCCTCAACCGCCTCCGACGCCGAGGGCACGCCGATGACGAGGGCCGTTCCCGTCGCGGTCGGAAGTTCGTGCACGGTCTGGGCGTGAATATGGCCATGCAGCACAAGTTCGGCGCCATGCCGTTTTAGAATCTCGGTGAACTTGCCGGCATCGCGAAGCCCGCGATGCCAACCGGCCTGGTGGCGCATCGGAGGGTGATGGATGAGCACCACCCGAAACAGCCCCGCGCGGGCAAGATCGTCGAGCGCGCCGGCCAAAAACGCTCGCTGCACCGAGCCCACTTTCCCGGCGGCGTTGAACGGCATGGTCGGAATGGCCGAAGACAAGGCGACGATGGCGACATCGCCGAAACGGCGCACGAAGGGAAAGCGCGTGGCGGGCGTCGGGAAGAGCGCCGCGCCCTCGTCGTTGGCCTCCATGAAGGGCCGCCAATGCCGGGTCCCGGCCTCGGGATGAAGTCGCACATAGGCGTCGTGATTGCCGGGGATCGCCGTGACGCGGGCAGGGGGCCCGAGATGATGCAGCCACTCCGCGGCCCGCACGAACTCCTCGGGCAGGCCGAGATTGACGAGGTCGCCGGTCACCGCGATGTGGTTGGGTTTCTGGCCGACCACGTCGCTTGTGATCAGGTTGAGGATCTCGCGCCGATGCACGAATTTGCGCCCTTGATGCCAATTGACGTAGCCGAACACGCGTTTGCTCATCAGCTCGCGGCGCTTGGCCCGCGGGACCGGGCTCAAATGGATGTCGGAGAGGTGAGCGAGGGTGAACATTGGGCACTCGATAGGGCGGGCAGGGGTTTCCAGCCCCCAGACTAAAGGGGAACGGGCAATTACGGAATTATCCGGCGTGATCCTCAGGTAAGCGTAGCACGCATTTCCCTCTCCCCTCGCGGGAGAGGGAGAAACGCGTTCCTCAGGAGGAGCGCGTTGTCTGTTATTTCCTCACCCTGAGGAGGGCGCGGAACGCGCCCGTCTCGAAGGGTGCGCCTGTAAGTGCGTGCTTCGAGACGCGCCCTTCAGGCGCTCCTCAGCATGAGGGGTTCTTCCGGGACGCTGGCGTCATGCGAGGTAGCGGAGCGAACCTCGGAGCCTGAGGTGCGAGCGTGAGCACGCATTTCCCCTCTCCCCTCGCGGGAGAGGGTGGCGAGTCGCCTCCTAGGCGGCGAGCCGGGTGAGGGGGAGGACGCGGCTTCGCCGCTCACCCCTCACTGCGCGCCAAATGGCGCGCGTGCTCTCCCCAAGGGGAGAGCGGTTCACTTCGTGGGTTTGAGGTTCTCGAGGCCGGTAATGTGCATGCGCTGACCTTCTGGGGCACCCACCGCGGAGGGAAGCGCAGTCTGGAGCGTGGCGGCGAAATCGCCGGAAGGGGGATGACCATGACCGCGTATGCTAGCGGGAATGACGGCCACAACTCCGCCTATGGCGACTCGTCCAACGCTAGCGGCGCGGGCAGCAGCAACAGCGCCTATGGAAACACCGCCAATGCCAGCGGCACTGATAGCAATGGCGACGGCCAGGCCAGCTCCAACACCGCGACCGGCGACGGCGCCAATGCCAGCGGTAACGACAGCGCCAACAACGCCTACGGCCAAGATTCCAACGCCACCGGCAACGTCAGCGCCAATATCGCAATCGGCCAGAACGCCTTTAGCAGCAGCAATACCAGTGTCAACATCGCAATCGGCTCCTCCTCTAACGCCGCCGGCACCTTCAGCAATAACATCGCAATCGGCTCGGTCTCCGATGCCAGCGGCGGCACCAGCAGCAATATCGCAACCGGCCCGGGCTCCAATGCCACCGGCAGCCTCAGCCAGAACGTCGCGACTGGCCGAAGCGCCAACGCGAGCGGCAGCAACAGCGCCAACGTTGCAACCGGTAGAAGCGCCAACGCCAGCGGTACCGCCAGTACCAATATCGCAGAGGGCTTCTTTGCCACCGCCAGCGGCAACAACAGCGCCAATATCGCAAGCGGTACCACCGCCAGTGCCAGCGGGAATATGAGCGCCAACGTCGCGACCGGTTTTGGCGCCAGTGCCAGCGGCGATAACAGCGATAATGTCGCGAGCGGGACCAGCGCCAATGCCAGCGGCGTCAATAGCGACAACGTCGCGACCGGCAACGCTGCCAATGCCAGCGGTTCGGGCAGCGCCAACGTCGCCAGCGGTCTCGGCGCCAATGCCAGCGGCGTCAACACTCACAATACTGCGGTGGGAGCTTCGTCGGTCGCATCCGGCACCGACGCCACGGCCCTCGGCTATCAGGCGAACGCCACCGGCACCTCCGCCGTGGCCCTCGGCACGGGCAGCATCGCGAATGGCACGAACGCCGCGGCTCTCGGTCAAGGCAGCAATGCCAGCGGTAATGCCGCCACGGCTCTCGACTCTTCCAATCTGGCGGACGGCGACAACACCACAGTGGTCGGAACCAACAACAGCGTGACCGGCGACAATAGCGGTGCGTTCGGCACCGGCAACACGGTCAACGGCGACGGCAGCTACGCCATTGGCGACCCCAACGTCCTCAACGGCAACAACAGTTTCGTGTTTGGCGATAACAACAATGTGAATGCGGCGAACGTGGCCGGCAACGGCGACAACATCCAAGTGGTGGGCTCGAATAGCAACGTCGCCGGCACGGCCAATTCCTCCGGCTCGTCGGTGTTCGGCACGGGGGCCACGGTGGACGGCACCAATGCGGTCGCGATCGGCACCTCGACTACGGTCAGCGGCAATAACGGTATTGCCATCGGCAATGGCGCCACGACGGGCGCCAACGGCATCGCGACCGGTGTCTCGGCCAACGCCGGC
The DNA here is from genome assembly GCA_014380485.1 of Methyloceanibacter sp. Lineage (GTDB taxonomy): Bacteria > Pseudomonadota > Alphaproteobacteria > Rhizobiales > Methyloligellaceae > Methyloceanibacter. Next base: position 45,691 of record JACMJU010000138.1, on the reverse strand, counting down.
GGCACCAACAGCACCAACGCAGCCTACGGCAATAACGCCAACGCCAGCGGCAATGACAGCTTCAACACGGCGAGCGGCGTTGATTCCAAGGCCACTGGCCCCAACAGCAGCAACACCGCGACCGGGCGCGAGGCCAACGCCAGCGGCGGCTTTAGTTTCAATACTGCGGATGGTGCCTTGGCCAACGCCAGCGGCGGGAGCAGCAGCAACACCGCAATCGGCCGCGAGGCCAACGCCAGCGGCGGCAACAGCAACAACACCGCGACAGGGAACGCGACCAACGCCAGCGGCGACTCCAGCTACAACACGGCCACGGGTGTTGGCTCCAACGCCAGCGGCGACATCAGCAGCAACCTCGCCAGCGGCCACGACGCCAACGCCAGCGGCGACACCAGCAACAATGTTGCGAGCGGGTTCCTCGCCAATGCCAGTGGTACGAACAGCAGCAACATCGCGAGCGGCAATCAGGCCAAAGCCGGCGGCAACAATAGCAACAACATCGCGAGCGGCACCGTCGCCAACGCCGGCGGCAACACCAGCCGCAACATCGCCAACGGCTTCGACGCCAACGCCAGCGGCAACAACAGCGCCAACACCGCGAGCGGCAATCAGGCCAAAGCCAGCGGCGACAACAGCAACAACATTGCGAGCGGCACCAACGCCAATGCCAGCGGCACGGACAGCAACAACGTCGCAACCGGAAGCGCCGCCAACGCCAGCGGTAACCTCAGCCACAACGTCGCGACGGGCGAGGACGCCAATGCCAGCGGCGCTCTAAGCGGCAATATCGCGACCGGCCTCTTATCCAATGCGAGCGGCACTGCCAGCGACAACGTCGCCATCGGCCGCGATGCCAATGCCAGCGGCGGGGGCAGCGACAACACCGCGACCGGCCTCCTCGCCAACGCGAGCGGCACAGGCAGCCTAAACGTCGCGAGCGGCGCCAACGCCAATGCCGGCGGCGACGGCAGCAAAAACATCGCAACCGGTGGAAATTCCAATGCCAGCGGCAATACCAGCAGCAACGTCGCGACCGGCGAGCTCGCCAATGCCAGCGGCGCCACCAGCAGCAATGTCGCGACCGGCGAGCGCGCCAATGCCAGCGGCGCGACCAGCAGCAACGTCGCCACCGGCGACAGCGCCAATGCCAGCGGCGCTACCAGCAGCAATGTCGCGACCGGCGAGCTGGCCAACGCCTCGGGCGCCGGCAGCTCAAATATCGCCATGGGCAACCAGGCGATTGCCTCCGGCGACGGCACCACCAATATGGCGATCGGTCAGGGCGCGACGGCGAGCGGCAATTCCATCGCCATCGGCACCGGTGCGGGTGCCGTCGGTCCGGGCGACGTGGCGGTCGGGCAAGGCGCCCAAGTGCTCGCCGACAACGGCAGCGCCTATGGCGCGGGCGCGATCGTGGGCGCCGGCCATACCAATGCGGCGGCGTTCGGCGCCGGCGCAACCACCACCCAAGCCAATCAGCAAACATTCGGCACGGCGAGCAACACCTACACCATGTCCGGCATCACGTCTGGCGCGAGCAAGACTGTGCAAGGGGCGCCGAGCCATCTCGTGACGTCCAACGCAGGCGGCGATCTCGCCGCCCACACCTTCGCCGAGCTCGGTCTCGTCACGCAGGGGGACATTTCGAACTTTGCCACCCAGGGGGATCTGAACGCCGTCAATGCGCGCCTCAACGCGTTGAGCGGGCGCACCGATAAGGCGCTCTCGGGCGTGGCCATGGCCTTCGCCATGGCTGGCGTGCCAGAACTTACGCCGGGCGAGAGGTTCGCCTTGATGGGCAATTGGGGCACATTCGAGGGCGAGAACGGTCTTGCCATGAACGCCGCGATGAGGCTCGCCAAGAACGTGCAGCTGAACGGCGGCGTGGCCTGGGGGCTCAATGAAAACCTCGCCGGCGGCAGGGTCGGCGTTCGGGTCGGCTGGTAGCGCCGCCCGCCTGGTGCGAGGCAGAAAGGGCGGCGGCGGCTAGAATCGGACTGATGCAGCGCGCCGCGTCCCTCCCTATAATGGCCGCATGCGATCAATCGCCGCCGCAATAGCTTGCGCGCTTCTGCTGTTCGGCACGGCCGCCGCACTTGCGCAAGCCCCGCCCGCGCAGAAACCGGTCCCCAAGACCAAACCCGCCGCGCAGAAACCGGCCGCGCAAAAGCCCGCAGCTCAAAAGGCCGCACCGGCCCAGGCGCAAGTGGTGATGCCCGATGCCGAGAAGATCGTGCTTTTGCTCCGCACCACTCTCAGCACGCTCAACGATGCGCTCCAGACCGGGAACTTCACGGTGCTGCGGGACATGGCGGCGCCGGGCTTCCGCGATGCCAACACCGCCGCGCGCCTCGCGCAATCTTTCTCCGATCTCGCCTCGAAGCGCGTCGACCTTTCGCCCACCAGCATCATCGCCCCGCAATTGACCCAGCCCCCGGGGCTCGACAAGCAGAAGGGGATGCTGCATCTCAAGGGCTACTTCCCGGGTCAGCCGGTGCAGATCAATTTCGAGATGCTGTATCAAGCCGTCGACGGCCGTTGGCGTCTGTTCGGATTGTCGGTACAGCAGGGACCGGCAACCCCGCCGCCGGAAAGCGCGAGCGCGCCCGCGACTGGCGCCGAGAAGAAGCAATAGCGAAGGAGCCGTGGGGCGCGCGCCGGCAAGATCGCAGCCAAGCCTCTTTGGACGGCTCAGGCCTAACCGCCTGCTGACCGCCATGTTCCGGCCGATCTGGCGCATGCGGCGGGGGATGACGCTCGGCGCGCAAGGGGCGGTGATCGACGCGGAAGGCCGCGTGCTGCTCGTGCGGCACGGCTACCGGCCCGGCTGGTGGTTTCCGGGCGGCGGCGTCGAATGGGGCGAGACGCTTGTCAATGCGCTCGCCCGGGAGCTCGAGGAGGAAGTGGGCGTGACGCTCACCGCTGCGCCCGAGTTGCACGGCATCTTCTCCAACTTCGCGAGCTTCCCCGGCGACCATATCGCCGTGTTCGTGGTGCGCCACTGGCAGCGGCGCCCCGACTACCGCAAGCGTGGCGAGATTGCCGAAGCGCGCATGTTCGCCTGGCGGGAGCTGCCCGAGCGGGTCGATGCCGGCACACGCGCGCGGCTTGCCGAGATTTTCGACAGAGCGCCGATCGCTTCGCGGTGGTGATGCGGCTAGTAGCCGGTTGCGAGCTTCTTGGCGATCTTGGCCACGTGGTGGCCCTGGAAGCTGGCGAGGTTCAGCTCCTTCTGCGACGGCAGGCGCGAGCCGTCAGGTGCTGCGATGGTGCCGGCGCCGTAGGGCGAACCGCCCTTGAGCTCGCTGATATCGGGGAGGTCGGGCGCCGAATAGGGAAGCCCGACCACGACCATGCCGTGATGCAGCAAGGTCCAATGGAATGAGACGATGGTGGTCTCGTTGCCGCCGCCGGTCGAGGTCGAGGTGAAGACGCTGCCGACCTTGCCGATCAGCGCGCCCGAGACCCAGAGCGGTCCGGTCTGATCGAGAAAGTTCCGCATCTGTGAGGTCATATTGCCGAAGCGGGTCGGCGTGCCGAAAATGATGCCGTCATATTCGGCCAGCTCCTGAGGGTCGGCGATGGGGGCCGGTTGATCCACTTTCATGCCGGCGGCGCGCATCACCTCTTCGGGCATCAGCTCCGCCACGCGTTTGACAGTGACCTGCACGCCCTCGACGGCCCGCGCGCCATGCGCCACGGCATAGGCCAGGGTCTCGGTATGACCATAAGAGGAGTGGTAAAGAACGAGCAGTCGCGTTGAATCGGCCATTGTCGCCCCGCTTACCTCATCACGGGGCTAAGCTCAACCCCTCCTCGCCATGCGCCGGGCGGACGATCGAGGTGATGCTAGACCGGCGCGAGCGGTCATGATAGAGCAGCGCCGCCATGTGGACCAGGATCGGCCTCACCACGCTTCCTCGACGACGACGGCGCGCGCTGAAAGCGCGGACCGCCTAGCCCCTCGCCGCCGACACTTCCTCGCCTTGCTTGCCGTGGACCGTTGCGGTTGAGGGTTTCGTCTCTCGATCAGCCTCTCTGGGACTCGAACTCATGTCTTCCGCGAAGTTTGAAATCCGCCACGAAACCGATGGCGATGCACCCGCACTGTCACAGCTTGCGGCCGAGGCTTTCGGGCCCGGCCGCTTCACCCGCAGCGCCTATCGAGTACGCGAGGGCATAGCTCCCGTCGCGGCTCTTTCTCTGTGCGGCCTGCTCGATGGGCGCTTGGTGGGCGGAATCCGTTTCACTTCGATCCGCATCGGTGACCGAGAGGGCGGCGTTTTGCTCGGGCCGCTCATTGTAGACCCCGCCGCGGCGGGCAAGGGATTCGGCACCGCCCTGGTCGCGGAAGGATTGGCGCGGGCGCGCGCCGAAGGCTTCTCCCTCGTGCTGCTCGTCGGCGACATGCCCTATTATGCCCGGTTCGGCTTTCAACCGGTTCCGCCTGGGCAAGTAAACTTGCCGGGACCCGTCGATCCCGCGCGGCTTCTCGCTCTTGAGCTTCATCCGGGTGCACTCGCCGGCGCCGCCGGTGCAGTGAAAGGCTACGTCCGTCAGCGACCTTCGCGGAACCAGGTGGCGGCCAAGAAGCCGAGCAGAAGGCCAAGCGCGAGAAATCCGGTGAAGAGCGGAAACAGGCGTACGCCCTTGACGTGATAGGCGTCGCGTTTGTGCAGCCCGAGCCAATCTTTGCCATGCATGACTTGGCCGCCGCGGAGCATCACCAGACGCGGCAGCTTCGCAGCGCCGGCATCGTCCCGTCCGAGCCAGAAGCTGCCGCCGCCGGTTTCCTCGATGATGGGTGACAGCACCTCGGCGGTGGCGGTCACCGCCGAGAGTTCCCGCGCATTGGCGTTGCCGACGGTGACGACGCTCGCAAGATCGCCCGAGGAGAGGCGATAGACCCCTTGCTCGGCCGCCGTGATGGCCTTTCGCCATAGACCGCGCTCGCCTTTGTCGAGGGGGACGAGCTCCTCCTTGCCCGACGGCGCCGTCACGGTGACCTGATCGACCTCGTCCTTGATCGATCGCCGTTCGATCGAAAGCGTCTGGCCCCGGCTCGTCGCCTTGAGCGTCTCTTCCTCGAGGTCGGGCTCCTTCATCAGCCAATGGGCGATCCGGCGCAGGAGGTCGGTGTAGGGTCCGCCGCCCTCATAGCCGCGCGCCCACAGCCAGGCATGGTCGGACAGGAGCAGGGCCACGCGGCCTTCGCCGCGCTCGCCGATGACGAGAAGCGGCTTGTTTTGCGCGCCTTTCATGAGCACCTCGGCGTCGCGGGGAGCGGCCTCGACGACGCGGAACCAATGCCCCCAGGAAGGCTCATCGCCGCCGACGCCCGGCAAGTCGCCGGTGACGGGATGCTTCTCGCCGAGTTCGGTGAGTTTGGGCCTGAACGGTTCCTCGACCACCCGGCCCGAGGGTACCGCCGGCAGCACTTGACCGAGCGGTGTCCGGTAGAGACTGAGCGGCGAGGCGTAATCCTCGCCGGCCGAAACCAGCACGGCGCCGCCCTTCTCCACATAGCGGGAAACATTTTCCAGGTAGAGCAGAGGGAGCACGCCCCGCCGCTGGTAGCGGTCGAAGATGATCAGGTCGAACTGATCGAGCTTCTCCTGAAACAGCTCGCGGGTGGGGAAGGCGATCAGCGAGAGCTGATTGATGGGCGTGCCGTCCTGTTTCTCGGGCGGCCGCAGAATGGTGAAATGAACAAGGTCGACCGAGGCATCGGATTTGAGCATGTTGCGCCAGGTGCGCTCGCCGGCATGCGGCTCTCCGGAGACAAGCAGCACGCGCAAATTCTCGCGTACCCCCTCGACCGTCAGCACGGCGCGATTGTTTACGGGGGTGATCTCGCCTTGGGCGGGCTCAGCCTCGATTTCGACGATGTTGGCGCCGGCGTGACCGATATCGACGGGAATCGCGATCTTCTCGCCGGCGCGGACGCTCTGGGTCACGGCCGGCTGGCCTTGATGGGTGACGGTGAGCCTGACCGCGCCGCCGGACCCGGACGGCGCCGAATCGGTGACCTTGACCTCGATGTCCTGGCGGCTGCCGACAATGCCAAAACGGGGCGCACTCAAAACCTGGAGCCGGCGGTCGAATTCGCCGGGCTTGCCGGTGATGAGCGCATGCAACGGCGCATGGAAACCGAGGCCCGCGGCGGAAGCCGGCACATCGTGCACCTCGCCTTCGGTGATCATGAGCACTCCGGCGAGCCGGTCGGGCGGCACGTCGGCCAGCGCCTGAGCGAGATCGGTAAAGAGCATGGTGCCGTCGCGCTCGCCGTCGGCGGCGGTCGAGGCGGAGCGCACCCAACGTATGTCGAGATGGGGAAAGGCCTTGAGCCGCTCCTCCAATTCCTTGCGGACCGCCTCGGTCCGTGCGGTGCGGCCGGCGATCGCCTGGCTTTGGCTGTCGTCAACGACAACCGCGACCACGTCGTTGAGTGGCTCGCGCTCCTCCTGCTTCAAGTGCGGATTGGCGATGGCGAGGAGCAGCAGGGCAAGGCTCACGAGACGGAGGAGCGCGCCGCGGCGCGAGCGCCACAAAAGGAGAGCGATCAAGGTGAGACCGATCCCGGCGAGCGCCCACAGAACCGGCCAGGACACGAAAGGTATGAACTCGACCGACCAGCTCATGGCCTACTGTCCCAAACGCTCGAGCAGGGCAGGGACGTGCACCTGGTCGGCCTTGTAATTGCCGGTGAGGGCGTACATCACGATATTGACGCCGGCGCGGAATGCCATCTCGCGCTGCACCTCGCCGCCGGGCACCGTCGGGTAGATGGGCCGGTTCGACTCATCGAGGGCCCAGGCGCCGGCGAAGTCGTTGGAGGTGATCACGATCGAGCTCACCCCGTCGGTGCGGCGGGAGCGCTCGCTGCGTTCAACCTCGTCGACCGGCTCGGCCTCGACCCAAAGCGCGCCGCCGTCCCAGCGGCCGGGAAAGCTTCGCATCAGATAGAACGACTTGGTGAGGACATGACTCTCGGGCACCGGCTCGAGCGGCGGAATGTCGAGTTGGCCGATCAGACGGGTGAGCGCGGCGCCTTGCTCGCCCGCATTGGAGAAGCCCGTTTCATGATCGCGCGTATCGAAGATGATGAGGCCGCCCTGCTTCATGAAGGCATCGACCTTGGCCAGCGTCGTGTCGGAAAGTGGGCTCGCGTCCTCGCGCACCGGCCAATAGAGGAGGGGGAAGAAGGCAAGCTCGTCCTTCTCGATGTCGATACCCATGGGGTCGGCGGGCTCGAGCGCGGTGCGGGCGCGCAACACCTTGCTCAATCCTGCCAAGCCCTCCTCGCTGGTGCGGTCGATTTCCGCATCGCCGGTGACGACATAGGCGAGCCTTGTGTGCAGGGCGGCCTTGCTGGCGAAATCGTCGGGCGATGGGGACGGCGCATTTTCGGTAGTCCCTTGCGCAATGGCGGGCGCAGCCAAGGAGGGCCAAAGTGCTGCGGCAACGAGGATGGCGACACTCGCGGCGGCGATCCGGCGGCGGAAACGAAAACCGCCGCTCAGCACCAGCACGGCGAGAATGTCGGCGAAAAAGAGGGCAATGGCCGCAAGGTAGAGCCAAGGCTCGAGCGCCATCGGCTTCTTCATAATGTAACCGCTGACCGCGCTCGATCCTTCAATCGGGCCGATCGGCTCGAGCACGGTCTTGGCCGTGATGAGGTTCAAGGCGCGGGCGGCGCCGGAGGGACCGTAATAGCCGGGCGGATGATCCGGGCCGGGCACGACGCGGTCGAGCTTGTCCGGCGCCAGTGGCAGCGCGCGAAGCGGCGGTGTGGTCAGCTGGCCGAAGCCATCGAGAGTTTGGAGCGGGGGCAGCGCACCGGTCGCGGCGTTTGACCTCGTGGCGGGGGAGGCTTGCTCCGAAGCCTCTGTCCCCGGCTCGAGCGTGACCTGGCTCGGACCGAGCGTGACCGCGCGGCGAAGCATCTCCACGAACAGTCCCGACAGCGGGAGATTAGACCAGTCGGAGTTGGCCGTCACATGGAACAGCACAATAAAGCCCTGACCCTGCTTCGCGGCCGTGACGAGCGGGGTGCCGTCGGCAAGCCGCGCCCATACCTCCGCCTCGCTCGCCACACTCGGATCGGCAAGCACCTGCCGGTTGACCCTCACATCTTCGGGAATGCCAAGACCGCGGAAGGGACTGTTGTCCTCGAACGGCGCCAGCGGCTGCGGCGTGCTCCAAGAGAGCGAGCCGCCGAGCGAGCGGCCGCCGCGGCGCAACGCCACCGGAAGCAATTCGTCGCCGCCTTGCTCGAGTCTCGGGCCGGCGAAACGGATGAGCACGCCGCCCGCCTTGAGCCAGGCCTCCAGCTCCTCCTGGGTGCCGGAGACGAGCTTGCCGATGTCGGCCAGCACGATGGTCGAGACCTTCTGTTCGATCAAATCGTGGATGGCGTTGGCAACGTTGCCCTCGCTCGGGGCGACGACGTCGGCGTAAGGAGAGAGTGCGCGCTGCACGTAATAGAGGGGGGAGAGCAACGGCTGCGCCGCTTCCCGCGATTCGCCCGAGACGATACCGACGCGTTGCCATTGCGAGCGGGCGTCAAGGAGATAGACGGCGCCTGCCGAGCGCTCGCCTGCGATCTCGATGCGGGCGACCTGGTTCCGGATCTCGAGCGGCAAATCGAATTGGACCGTGGCCTCGCGCGCGCTCGGGCCGATCGCGTAGGCGGCTTCGCCGAGAGGTTCGCCACGGCCGGTGAGCGCCTTGACCACTCCCGAACGTGGCCCCTCGGCGCCGCTCAGGACGCGGGCGGCGAGCTCGCCGCTTGCGCCGGCGCCCTGTCCGAGGGCAATGGCGGCGTCATCCCGCTCGGGGCGAAGCACGGCAACGCTGCCGGCGGCGCCGGCAAGCTTGGCAAGAACGCCGGTGAAGGCTCCGCCTTCGCCGTAGTCCAAACCATCGGAGAGCCACAGCACGCTATAACCGGTCTTCCCGCCAAGCTCTTTGTCGAGCATTGCGGCAAGCGCGGCGCGGTCGGGCGCGTAGGGCTCGGGGCTAAGACCGCCGATCCGCTCGCGCGCTTTATCGGGGCTGAGAGGTCCGCTGACCGGCGCTCCGGGGGCCGAAGGCGCAAGCACGACGGTGCGACCGTTGCGCGCCGCGCGGTCGATCGCCGCCTCGATCGCCTCGCGGCGCTCGGACCAGTGCGCGGCCGAGGCCCAGCCATTGTCGATGACGAGCAGGAGAGGGCCGGAGCCGGTGAAGCCTTGCCGGTCGGGATTGAGCACCGGCCGCGCCAGCGCGAGGATGATCAAAGCGGCGAGCAGCATGCGCAAGGCCGTCAGCCACCAGGGGCTGCGCGCCGGCGTCTCCTCCGTGGTCTTGAGATCCTTCAAGAGCCGGGTCGGCGGAAAGACCACGAGCTGCGGGCTTGGCGGGGTGAGCCGCAACAGCCACCAGATGGCGGGAAGCGCGGCGAGAGCCGCCAACACCCAAGGCTGAAGGAAGCCGATCGCGCCGATGGTGATCATGGCTGCGGGTCCGCGGCTCTCTCGGCTGCGGCCTTCCGGGCCGGGCGATAGCGGTAATCCCGCTCGAGCCCGGCGAGGCGGCTATGGATCGCGAGCACCGCCTCCTCGGCCGGACGGTCGGTGTGATGGACCAGGAACGACCAGCCGAGCCTGCGCGTCACCTCGGCAAGATCGGTGCGATGGCGCTTGAGCCGTTCCTGGTAGCCCGCGCGCAAAGTCTCGGCCCGGCCGGCGATCATCCGGTCACGGCCTTCACTTGCGGCGAATTCGGTGCGACCGGTGTAAGGCAGGGTTTCCTCGGCGGGATCGAGCACCTCGATCAGATGGCCGCGCACGCCTTGCGCGGCGATCTCCTCGAACCGCTCGGCCATCTCGGCGACTGGGTCAAGAAAGTCGCCGAACAGAAAGCACTCGGAGAAACGGCTTAGCTTGGCGTTTGGCGGTAGGCTCGTTTCGCTGGTGTCGCCCATGAGGATCTCGGCGACGCGGCGGGCGGCGGCGCGTCCGGTGAAGGGCTGTCCGCCCATGAGGCCGACGCGCTCGCCGCCGCGGGCGAGAAGCTCGGCAAGTGCGAGGGCGAGCACCAGGGCCCGGCTTTCCTTGGAGACTTTGGCGAGCTCGGAGCGAAATCGCATCGATGGCGACAGATCGACCCAGAACCAAACCGTGTGCGCCGCTTCCCACTCGCGCTCACGCACGAAGAGATTGTCGGATCCGGCCGAGCGGCGCCAGTCGATGCCGGTAGCCGGGTCGTTTTGGTCGTAATGACGGAACTGCCAGAAGGTCTCACCCGGCCCCGCGCGGCGGCGGCCATGGGTACCGTGGGCGACGGTGTGGGCGATCCGCTGCGACTCGACGAGGAGCGCGGGCATGCGCGCGGCCAAGCGATGGGCTTCGGCCTCCTCGCCCGAAAACGGCTGAAGCGTTTTCTCCCGATTGACGGCCAAGCTCAGATCACCCTAGCGGCTCGACAAGCCTCGCCACCATGTGGCTCATATCGATCCCTTCGGCACGGGCGGCGAAAGTGAGTGCCATCCGGTGCTTGAGCACGGGATCGGCGAGCTCGATCACGTCATCGACGGACGGCGCCAGCCGTCCTTCGATCATGGCCTTGGCGCGCACGGCAAGCATCAGCGCCTGGCTCGCACGGGGGCCCGGACCCCAGGCGATGAGGTCGTCAAGCTCCGCGTCGATACCCGTGCCCGGCCTCGCCGAGCGCACGAGCTTCAGGATCGCGTCCACCACCTGGTCGCCGACCGGCAATTGGCGCACGAGCCGCTGCGCGATCATCAATTCATCGGCCGACAGGATGGTCTTGAGCGTGCGTTCCTCGACGCCGGTGGTGGCAAACAGCATGCGGCGCTCGGCGGCCGCGTCCGGATAGGACACGTCGATCTGCAACAGGAAGCGATCGAGCTGGGCTTCGGGCAGGGGATAGGTGCCTTCCTGCTCGAGCGGATTCTGAGTGGCGAGCACATGGAAGGGGCGCGGCACGTCGTGACGTTTGCCCGCGACGGTGACATGGTGCTCCTGCATCGCCTGAAGCAGCGCCGACTGCGTCTTGGGGCTTGCGCGGTTGATCTCGTCGGCCATGAGCAACTGGGTGAAGATCGGGCCTTCAACGAAGCGAAAGCTGCGCCGCCCGGCCGCGCTCTCCTCCAGCACCTCCGAACCCACGATGTCGGAGGGCATCAGGTCGGGGGTGAACTGAATGCGTTTGTTCTCGAGCCCCAGCACGGCGCCCAGCGTCTCGACCAAGCTCGTCTTGGCAAGGCCGGGCACGCCGATGAGGAGCGCGTGGCCGCCGGACAGGAGCGTGATCAGCGCAAGGTCGATCACGCGCTCCTGGCCGAAAATGGTCGAGGCCGTGGTCTCGCGTACGCGTCCAATCTTGGCGCCAACCTCTTCGATACGATCGATGAGCTTGGAATCGGTCTGGGCAAGTGTTGTCATGGCTTCAGTTTGGCTCGATCCTGGTGATAGGGAACTATAGGGCCAAAGGCCTCGGAGAGGAGAAACACTTTGAGCGGCAATTCGGTCACAATCGTGTTGGTTCGGGCCGCCTATGCGCCGGGCTCGCCGGTCGTGCAAAACTGCGGTGACACAGGGCCTGGCGATGCCTGACCGAGACCAAGGAGAGGCTGTGGTAGCATCCGAAAAGCCCTTCGGCAAACGGCCATCGGGTGTATTGCCAAAGCTTAATCCTTGCGGGGATATCGGGCTCAAGATCCGCCACGACGGCACCTGGTCCTATCAGGACGGCGCCATCGCCAGGAAAGGGCTGGTCAAGCTGTTCGCCTCGGTCCTTCGCCTCGAGGAGGACGGAAGCTACTACCTGGTCACGCCGGTCGAGAAGGTGCCCATCGCCGTTGAGACGATGCCCTTCGTCGCGGTGGAGATGCGGCGGGAAGGGCACGGGGAGGAGCAAAGTCTCACCTTCCGCAGCAATGTGGACGACTTGGTGACGGCGGGACCCGAGCACCCGCTCGGCTTTCAGCCCGGGCCGGAGGAGAGCTTCATCCCGTTCATCCTCGTGCGCGACGGTTTGAAAGCGCGGCTGGCCCGGCCGGTCTATTACGAGCTTGCGGCCTTGGCGATCGAGTCTCCCGGATCCGAGGGGCCTGGGGTGTGGAGCGACGGTGCGTTCTTCCCGTTTCCGCTGCCGGGAGGCGGCGGCTAGGCTGGCGCCTCGCCACTCGCTATGTTGGCCAAGCGTCGCTATGGTGCGCATGCTTCCGCCGGCAAGAGGTTCCAAACCCCTCGATGTTGCGCATCGCGCTGATCGATATTCTTCTCTTCTCGCTGCCGTTTCTGATCTACGGGGCCTACATGGTTTCGGTGAAAGGCGTGGCGCCGGCCGACCTTTGGCAGGGCGCGCCGATCTTCTGGCTGCTGGCGGCGGGGTGCGGGCTTCTGCTCGTCGTCATGGCGACGCTCATCCAATTCTCCGGCGGCAAGCCGGGCGGGACGTATCACCCGCCTACTCTGGAGGATGGCGTCATCAAACCTGGCGAGATCGACTGACGGCGGCGCCCATGCCCGAGAACGCAGTCAAGCGCCCCTCCGCGCCCCCTTCGCTTAAGGGCGCCCCGTGGCTGAAACGCCCCGAGACGGCGCGCGTGTTCGCTGCACTGGCGAAATCCGGCGTGGAAACGCGTGCGGTGGGCGGCGCCGTGCGCAACAGCCTGCTCGGGCTTCCCGTGACGGAGGTCGACCTCGCCACCACCGCACTGCCGCAGCAGGTGATGGCGTTGGCGCGGAAGGCCGGCCTCAAGGCCGTTCCCACCGGAATCGAACATGGCACGGTCACCGTCATCGTGGATGGCGTTCCCTTCGAGGTGACGACGCTCCGGCGCGACGTCGAGACTTTCGGACGGCATGCGACGGTCGCTTTCACCGAGAATTGGGAGGAGGACGCGCGCCGCCGCGACTTCACGCTCAATGCGCTGTATGCCGGCAGCGACGGGACGGTGTTCGATCCGCTTGGCGGTTATGGAGATGTCGTCGCCGGCCGGGTGCGGTTCATCGGCGACCCCGAGGCGCGCATCGGAGAGGATTATCTGCGCATCCTCCGGTTCTTCCGCTTCAACGCCCATTACGGCAAGGGCCCATTCGATGCCGACGGACTCCGGGCCTCGGTGAGCTTGCGCGGCGGAATGGCTCAGCTTTCCGCGGAGCGGATCGCGGGCGAGGTCAGACGTCTTCTGGCCGCGCCGCAGGCGACGCGCGCGGTGGAAGCGCTGTTCGATTACGGGCTCCTGCCAAGCGTCATCGGCGGCGTACCGCGGCTTGAGCGGTTCAAGCGGTTGGTCTCAATCGAGGAGGCGCTCGGGCACGATCCCGACGCCATGCTGAGGCTCGCCGCGCTTACCGTGTTCGTCGCCGAAGATGCGGCGCGCGTGGCCGCGCGACTGCGTCTCTCCAATGCCGAACAGGCGGTGCTTGCGCTCGGTGCCCGAAACCATGCCGAGAGCGGTCTCCCGGAGGAGGGCGCGGCCAAGCGGCTGCTCTACCGCCTCGGACCGGCTGCCTATGCGGCAGTCGTGTTGATCGCCTGGGCGGACTCCGGCGCTTCGGCAAACGAGCAGAACTGGCGCGAGGTGTTGACCCTCGGCGAGCGCTGGCAGGCGCCTGTCTTTCCGCTCAAAGGATCCGACCTTGCGGCGCTCGGTGAGGTGGAGGGCCCCGCGCTCGGCGCGCTCCTGCGCCGGCTCGAAGCCGAATGGGTGGCGGACGGCTTCGCCGCGGACCGCGACCGGCTTCTGGCCAGGGCGAAAGAAATCGAGCGCTGATCGTCAGCGCCGGGGGAGCCGTTCGATCAGCGCCATGGCCGCGGCAGGAGCGCGCAGCTTCCCTTCATGGATGAAGTAGACGAAGACGTCGCGCGGCTTGATGACGTGCTTATGCGCGGCATCGACAAACGGGAGGTCTTCTGGCGCTTCGCCCTTTGCCCAGACTTTGACCCGGTCGGCCCAAATATCGAGCTCGGCCGGTTTGTAAGCGGCCGCAAGCGTATCGTCGCCGCGTTGCAGCCGGGCATAGACCACGTCGCCGGTGATGTCGGCCATTGACGGCCAAGCTTCGGCGTCGGTGTAGGCGGCGCTCACACCATTGTCGCGCAGGAGCTCGACAAATTCCGGCGTCCGGAAACTTGCATGGCGCGGCTCGATCACGTGATTGAGGTTCAGCCCGTCGAGGTCGCGCGGCAAATGCTCGAGGAAGGAGGCGAAGTCGTCGCGATCGAATTTCTTGAACGGCGCGAATTGCCAGAGCACAGGCCCGAGCTTCGGCCCAAGCTCGGCGAGGCCAGAGGCGAAGAAGCGCTTGATGAAATTGCCCGTCTCGGCCAAGGCCTTCTGCTGGGTGACGAGACGGGGGCCTTTCACCGAGAAGGCGAAACCTTCCGGCGCAGCGGCGCCCCAGGCGCGGAAGCTCTTGGGATTTTGCAGCCGGTAATAGGTGGCGTTGATCTCGATCGAGGCGAGCTTCGAGGCGGCGTAGGCGAGCTCGTCCGCCTGCTTCAGCCCCTTCGGGTAGAAGACGCCCCGCCACGGCGCGTAACTCCACCCGCCGATGCCGACGCGGATGCGCCCCGATGATCCCGCCTGTTTCCTCGCCATTGAAACCACTCCGTGTCATGCCCGCGAAGGCGGGCATCCAGTAAACCACTGATGTGGTGAACAACGCTTACGTCTGTGATTACTGGATTGCCCGGTCAAGCCGGGCAATGACAATGAGTGATCTGACGGACGCCAGTCAAAACAAAGAGCCGCGCCCTAAGAGGCGCGGCTCGACTTACGCGAATCGTTACCGACGCTTACGCAACAAGACTTCGCTTGAGCTCTATCCGGTTTTCCGGATCATGCTTAGAAGTCCATGTCGCCCATGCCGCCGCCTCCCGGAGGCATGGCAGGCGCCTTCTTCTTCGGCTTCTCGGCCACCATGGCCTCGGTGGTGATGAGGAGACCGGCTACTGAGGCGGCATCCTGGAGCGCGGTGCGCACCACTTTGGCGGGATCGATCACACCCTGCTTGACGAGATCCCCATACTCGCCGGTCGCCGCGTTGTAGCCATAGGCATAGTCGTTCTTGTCGACGATCTTGCCGACCACCACGGCGCCGTCCTCGCCGGCATTCTCGGCGATCTGGCGGGCGGGAGCTTGAACGGCGCGGCGCACGATATTGATGCCGACTTTTTGGTCTTCGTTGGCCGCACTGAGCTTGTCCAGCACCTTCTGCGCGCGGATCAGAGCAACGCCACCGCCCGGCAGGATGCCTTCCTCGACGGCCGCGCGGGTCGCATTCAAGGCATCGTCGACGCGATCCTTCTTCTCCTTCACCTCGATTTCGGTTGCACCGCCCACCTTGATCACGGCGACGCCGCCGGCGAGCTTGGCCAACCGCTCTTGCAGCTTCTCCTTGTCGTAATCGGAGGTGGTGTCCTCGATCTGCTGCTTGATCTGAGCGACGCGCGCCTCGATATCGGCTTTCTTGCCGGCGCCATCGACGATGGTGGTATCGTCCTTGGTGATGACCACCTTCTTGGCGCGGCCAAGCATGTCGAGGGTCACGTTCTCGAGCTTGATGCCGAGATCCTCCGAGATGACCTGGCCGTTGGTGAGCACGGCGATGTCCTGGAGCATGGCCTTGCGGCGGTCGCCGAAGCCGGGGGCTTTCACCGCGGCGACCTTCAATCCGCCGCGGAGCTTGTTGACTACGAGCGTTGCGAGCGCCTCGCCCTCGACGTCCTCGGCGATCACCAGAAGCGGCTTGCCCGACTGCACCACGGACTCGAGCAAGGGCAGGATCGACTGAAGATTCGAGAGCTTCTTCTCGTTGATAAGAATGTACGGGCTTTCGAGCTCGACCCGCATCTTGTCGGCGTCGGTGATGAAATAAGGGGAGATGTAGCCGCGGTCGAACTGCATGCCTTCGACCACTTCGAGCTCGGTCTCGAGCGCCTTGGCTTCCTCCACCGTGATCACGCCGTCATTGCCGACCTTCTGCATGGCTTTGGCGATGATGCGGCCGATCTCGTGATCGCCGTTGGCGGAGATGGTGCCGACTTGGGCGATCTCTTCGCTTGAGGTGACCTTCTTGGCCTTGGATTTCAGCTCGCCGATGATGGCATTGACGGCGAGTTCGACGCCGCGTTTCAGATCCATGGGATTGGCGCCGGCGGCAACCGATTTCGCGCCTTCCCTGACAATGGCGTGGGCGAGCAGGGTCGCCGTGGTGGTGCCGTCGCCGGCGGTGTCGGATGTCTTCGAGGCGACCTCGCGCACCATCTGGGCGCCCATGTTCTCGAACCTATCCTCGAGCTCGATTTCCTTGGCCACCGTCACGCCGTCCTTGGTGATGCGTGGCGCGCCGAAGGATTTCTCGAGCACGACGTTGCGGCCCTTGGGCCCGAGCGTCACCCTGACCGCATTGGTCAGGATGTCGATGCCGTGCATCATTCGCTCGCGGGCGTCTTGGGCAAATTTCACTTCCTTCGCTGACATTGTTCTTTCTCCGTTGGCTCCGTCGCCGCCATCCAGGGCTGCGCGCGAATCGGGGGGCTCGAAGGATGCGGCAGCAAATGAGGATCATCCTTTGTGGGCTGCCTGCGGCAGGCCCCTCAGGATGACGGATTGATTACGCCGCCTTCTTCTTGGCGGCCGCACCCTCGAGCACGCCGAGGACGTCGCTCTCCTTCATGATGAGAAGTTCCTCGCCGTCGATCTTGACCTCGGTGCCCGACCACTTGCCGAACAGAATGCGGTCGCCGGACTTCACGTCGAGGGGTTGAAGCTGGCCCTTTTCGTCGCGAGCGCCTGGACCGACGGCGACGATTTCGCCCTGCTGCGGCTTCTCCTTGGCAGTATCGGGGATGATGATGCCGCCTCTGGTTCTTTCGTCCTCCTCGATCCGGCGCACGACGACGCGATCATGCAATGGACGAAACTTCATCTTGGCTCCTCCTCCGGGCAATGGTGACTGAGTTGGGGTTCGCGCAGAGGCGCACCCGGCGAGCTATGTAGACGGGGGGATTAGCACTTTCAAGGGGCGAGTGCCAAGGCCGCTAGCAGTTCCCCTCGCGTGCTGCCAAACCACTGATTTAACTTAGAGAAATTCTGGACGCGACTCAGTTCCGCTTGTAGCATTCTTGAAAACGCAAAGAACGCCCGAGCAGGGGACACAACCATGGACACCGCCTTCCTGCGCCAAATCGAGGGCTTCTCGCTGACCACGGCGGAAATCCTCTACCGATTGCCGGATCACCCGAAGCTGCTGCAAACCTATATCTGGCAGGACTACGATTTGGCCCCGCGCTTTCCCAAGCTCACGGATTTCCTCGATTTCTGGGACGCCCATCTCGATGGCGCGCTCTTCCGCATTCGCGTGGCCCACCGGAAGCTGATCGCGCCTGCCGAGTTCAGCTTTGTGGAAGGCGAACTCAGGCTGCATTAGCGCGCGGTCGGTAGGGGCGACGCCGGCGCTCAAGCCTCGCTCTCAAGGGTCGCTAAGTCGGGCTTGCCGTGGCAAGCTGTGGCCATGTGGCGATGGCTTGCGGTTTTCCTTCTCGGCGGGCTGCTCGGCACGGGCTTCGGCGTCGCGCTCGGCTTCTTTCTATTTCCCTTTGTCTTTCCGCCGCCCGCGGCGATGGAAAGGCTGACACAGGCCGAGGCGAGCAAGCTCGTGGCCAAGGGGACGTTCATTCACGCCAATCCGAGCGATCCCGTCCATTACGGAAAGGGCGCTGTCAGCGTCTATCAGGACGTGGTGTTCCTGCACGACGATTTCCAAGTGGGTCCAGGCCCTGCCTTTCATGTCTATCTCGTGCCGAATGCCAATATCAGAGATGCAGGGCAGGTGACCGGCACGATGTTCGTCGATCTCGGCGGGTTGCGGGCGTTCAAAGGGAGTCAGAAATATGCGATCCCCGCCGGTGTCGACCTCACCAAATTTCCGAGCGTCGTGATCTGGTGCGAGCAGTTCTCGGTGTTGATCTCGCCCGCGGACTTGAGCTTCGAGCCGGGCTCCTGAGCGCTACCCCCGCGCCGCGCCGGCCTTGCTCAGAACGGGCTGTGGCTCGTGCCCGAATTCGAAGATGTGAGCGCGCTCCTTCTCCAGAACCGGCTGCGTCGTCACCAACGCGAAAGCAACAAAAAAACCGCCGGGCCAGAGGCCCGGCGGTCTCAATCGCCGTTGCGCGTTGCTAGTTCGCGAGCTGGACGTTGGCGGCCTGCTTGCCGCGGCCGCGGCGGTCGTCCTCGATTTCGAAGGAGACCTTGTCGCCCTCGTTGAGGGCGGGCACGCCGCTCCGCTCGAGCGCGGAAGCATGCACGAATACGTCCTTGCCGCCGTCTTCGGGCTGAATGAAGCCGAAGCCGCGCGCATGATTGAAGAATTTCACTGTGCCGTTGACACGAGCCATAGGGGAATTCCTTTCCCTTGATGTTAACACAAACGGGCCGTAGGCCCCCGAAAGGGGATCCTTCGGCGTCTTGAGATGTCAGGAAAGGTCGTGCTCTTGAGGCGCGATAGTCACTTGCCGTCGTCCAAGTCCGCGCCCAAAGCCTTGGGCGCCCGGTAAGGGAAAGATGAGGGAAGCGAAGCCGCTTGGCAAGCCCGAAGTGGCCCTCCGCCATCACAAAAAGCAACCGAATCTAAACCTCAGATGAACGGCGGCCTCAGGGAGGGTTCAGCCGCGAAGCCCTAGAGCTTGAACCACGGACGGCGCGTAAGCGTCCAAGGGGTGCTCGGAGGGCTCGAAAATGCTGAAAATCGTGGTGGTCTTGCTGCTGACGGCGCTCGCCATCCTGCTGGCGCAGCTTGTCTATGACGCCCCGGTCATTCAGACGCGAGTGGGCCAATTGACCGGCACCGCCGCACCCGCCCCGGTGATGCCGCCCCTGATGTATGCCGGTATCCGGGGGTGAATGGTGCGATCGCCGGGTCAAGCCCTAAGGCCAGCGTGCCAGAGGCGGCAGGGAGGAGAGGATTGCCTCGACATTGCCGCCGGTCTTCAACCCGAAGATGGTGCCGCGGTCGTAAAGCAGGTTGTACTCGACATAGCCCCCGCGGCGGATGAGCTGCTCCTCGCGGTCTTCGTCGGTCCATGGCGTGGCGATATTCCTCCGGACGATCTCCGCATAGATCGAAAGAAAGGCGCGGCCGACTTTTTGCGTGAAATCGAAATCGGCCTTCCAGTCGCCGGTGTCGAGATAGTCGTAGAAGATGCCGCCGATGCCCCGCATCTCGCCTCGATGCGGCAAATAGAAATACTCGTCGCACCAGGTCTTGAAGCGGTCGTAATCGGCCGAGGGCTCGCCTTCGCACGCCGCCCTCATCGCCGCGTGGAAATCGCGCGAGTCTTTATCCTCTTGCGTGCGGCGGCGCATGAGCACCGGGGTGAGATCGCCGCCGCCGCCGAACCAGCCTTTCGAAGTCACCACCATGCGCGTGTTCATATGGGCGGTCGGCGCGTTCGGATTCATCGGATGGGCGATGAAAGAGATGCCGCTTGCCCAGAAGCGCGGGTCGTCTTCGGCGCCCGGGATCTGCTTGGCGAATTCCGGGGCGAGGCTTCCATGCACGGTCGAGGTATGGCAGCCGACCTTCTCGAACACGCGGCCTGACATCAGCGCCATCACGCCGCCCCCGCCGTCCGCGCCGTTCTTCTCGGTGCGAACCCATGGCGTCTTCACGAAGCGGCCCGGGGCTTTGCCCGCGCAGCCGGGAAGGCCTTCGGCCGCATCCTCGACGGCTTCGAGCGCGGCGCAGATCTCATCGCGCAAGCGCTCGAACCAGAGCCGGGCGCGCTCCTTCCGCGCGGGGCTGAAGGACTCCGGCGGAACCGGCTCGTTCGAAGCTTTCTGCTCCATCGTCCTGGCGTAGCGCCCGGCGGCCTAAAAGGTCAATGGGATGGCAGCGTCCTCGGCGCAACCTTGACCGGGATCAATGCAAGCGCGCGATCAGCGCCTAGGTCGGAGGCGCGCGACGGCTAGGGCTCGTGCGCCAATTTGCCCAATTCGGCCCCCTGGACAACCACGAGGACGGATGCAAGAAACCAGCGACTAATTCCAGGAGTTTCGGGCCGGTGGCCACTCACGACATTCCCTTGGAGCCTTTATCTGCGGACAATGACGAACCGACACGGCGCGACGTTCTTCTGATCGCGGCGGGCGGCTGCGCCATCGTCGGCGGAGCGGCGGCGCTCTGGCCTCTGCTCGACCAGATGAACCCGGACGCCTCGACGCTCTCGCTCGCCACCACCGAGGTCGATATCTCCCATGTCGAGCCCGGCCAGGCGCTCACGGTGATGTGGCGCGGCAAGCCGATCTTCATCCGCCATCGCACCGATCAGGAGATCGCCAAGGCCAAGGACACGCCGCTCGACGATCTGATCGATCCGCTCGCCCGCAATGCCAATCTTCCCGAGAACGCGCCGGCCAGCGACGACAACCGCGCGGCGAAGGACCGCGAGCCGTGGCTGGTGATGGTCGGCGTCTGCACGCATCTCGGCTGTATTCCCAAGGGGCAGGCGGTCGGCGATTACAAGGGCGAGTACGGCGGCTGGTTCTGTCCCTGCCACGGCTCGCAATACGACACCGCCGGCCGCGTGCGCATTGGGCCGGCGCCGGAGAATCTGGCGATTCCGCCCTATAGCTTCCTCTCCGACGAGAAGATCAAGATCGGGTAGCGGCGGGCCATGGCGCATCCCTCAAGCTACCAGCCGAACACGGGCATCGAACGGTGGCTCGATGCGCGGCTTCCGATCGTGCGGGTGGTGCACGACCAGTTCATGGTCTTCCCCACGCCGCGCAACCTCAATTACTGGTGGACCTTCGGCGGCATCTTGACCTTCATGCTGGCGGTCCAGATCGCCACCGGCGTGGTGCTCGCCATGCATTTCGTGCCGACCGAGTCGGGCGCCTTCGACTCGGTCGAGAAGATCATGCGCGACGTGAATTGGGGGTGGCTGCTCCGCTACGCCCATTCGGTCGGCGCCTCGATGTTCTTCCTCGCCGTCTATATCCACACCTTCCGCGGCCTCTATTACGGCTCGTACAAGGCGCCGCGCGAGGTGTTGTGGATCCTCGGCGTGCTCATCCTGATGCTGATGATCGCCACCGCCTTTATGGGATACTCGCTGCCGTGGGGGCAGATGAGCTTCTGGGCGGTCACCGTGATCACCAATCTGTTCTCATCGCTCGATGCGGTGATCCCCGGGCTCGGCACGCGGCTGGTGCAGTGGATCTGGGGCGGCTTCGCGGTCGGCGGCCCGACCCTGAACCGGCTCTACTCTTTGCACTATCTCTTCCCCTTCCTCATCGCCGGCGTCGTCGCCCTGCATATCTGGGCGCTGCACATTCCGGGCAACAATAATCCCACCGGCATCGACGTGAAGGTCCCCACGGACACGGTGCCGTTCCATCCCTACTACACGATCAAGGACGGCTTCGCGTTGGTCGCCTTCATCCTCGTGTTCGCGGCCCTGGTGTTCTATGCGCCGAATTTTCTTGGCCATCCCGACAACTACATTCCGGCCAATCCGCTCCAGACCCCGACGCATATCGTGCCGGAATGGTATTTCCTGCCCTTTTACGCAATCTTGCGCGCCATCCCGAACAAGCTGTTGGGCGTCGCCGCGCTGAATGGCTCGATCCTCATTCTGTTCTTCGTGCCCTGGCTTGACACCTCCAAGGTCCGATCGACCCGCTACCGGCCGGTCTATAGATGGTTCTTCTGGGCCTTCGTGGTGACGTGCGTGGCGCTCGGCTATCTCGGCGCGCAGCAGCCCGAAGGCTGGTACCTAGTGCTCGGGCGCATTTTCACCGCCTATTACTTCGCCTTCTTCCTGGTGGTCATGCCGGTTGTCGGCCTGATCGAGAAGCCGCGCGGGCTGCCGGGCAGCATCACCGAGCCCGTACTCGGGCCGGAGGCGGTGCGGGCGGCGCCGGCGACGCCGCGCAGACTGAAGCCTGAGCAGGTCGGCTGATGAATTCCTCTTCCTTGGTCCTAATGGCGGCGGGAGCGCTGCTCTTGGCACTGACAGGCCCGAGCGCCGCCGAAGACGACTCCGGCACGCCGCCGAACAACAATCATGCACCTGAAATCGCGCGCCAGAGCTGGAGCTTCACGCCGCCCTTCGGCACCTACGACAACGCCCAGCTCCAGCGCGGCTTCCAGGTCTACAAGGAAGTCTGCGCGAACTGCCATTCGATGCGGCTCTTGTCCTACCGCAATCTCGGCGAGCCCGGCGGGCCTGAGTTCGCGCCCAAAGCCGTGGAGGTCCTCGCCTCGCAAGTCCAGGTAACCGACGGCCCGAACGAGAAGGGCGAGATGTTCCAGCGCCCCGCGCGTCCGTCGGATCGCTTCCGTTCGCCCTTCGCCAACGAGCAATTGGCGCGTCTGGCCAATAACGGCGCGCTGCCGCCCGATCTCTCGGTGATCGCCAAGGCGCGGCCCGGCGGCGCCGATTATATTTATGCGCTGCTCACCGGCTATCGTCCGGCGCCGCAAGGCTTCGCGCCGGCCGAGGGCATGCACTACAATGCGGCCTTCCCGGGCCATCAGATCGCCATGGCGCCTCCCTTGAGCGACGGCGTCGTCGTTTATACCGACGGCACCAAGCCGATTGTCGGCAACTACGCCAGGGACGTCTCCGCCTTTCTGATGTGGGCGGCGGAACCCAAGCTCGAAGAGCGCTACACACTCGGCGCACGGGTGATGATCTTTCTCATCGTCTTCTTGGCGATCATGTATCTTGCCAAGCGCGCGGTGTGGGCCCGCGTCCACCACGGTAACGAGGCTTTGCATCTCGAAACGGCCCGTGCCGTGCCGGCTCAGGATGAGAAAGCAACCCGGTGAGGGCGTGAATGGTCAAAGCGGTACTCGGGGTCATCGGCGGCTCGGGTCTCTACGACCTGCCGGGCCTCGAGAATGTGCGCGAGGAGCGTATCGCCAGTCCTTGGGGCGAGCCGTCGGCGCCGCTCAGGATCGGCGAGATCGACGGGCTGCCGATTGTATTCCTGTCACGCCACGACAAGGGTCACAGGCTGTCGCCGAGCGACATCAACTACCGCGCCAATATCGATGCGCTGAAGCGGGCCGGGGTGACCGACCTCGTTTCGCTTTCGGCCTGCGGCTCCTTCAAAGAGGAACTGCCGCCGGGCACCTTCGTGCTGGTCGATCAATTCGTCGACCGCACCTATCACCGCCACAATTCCTTCTTCGGCAAAGGCTGCGTGGCGCATGTGTCGATGGCCCATCCGGTCTCACCGCGGCTGCGCCTTCACCTCGCCGAGGCCGCCGAGCAGGAAGGTCTCGCGGTGGTCAGGAGCGGCACCTATGTCTGCATCGAGGGTCCGCAGTTCTCGACGCTCGCCGAAAGCCTCACCTATAAGGACCTCGGCTATTCGGTCATCGGCATGACCAATCTGCCCGAGGCCAAGCTCGCCCGGGAGGCGGAGATTTGCTACGCGACGGTCGCCATGGTCACCGATTTCGACTGCTGGCATCCCGACCATGACGCCGTCACCGTCACCGACATTATCAAAGTCCTGATGGCGAATGCCGAGAAGGGGGCGCGGCTCGTGGCGCGCCTCGCCCGTGCCCTTCCGCGCGAGCATGAGCCTTGTCCCATCGGCTCGGACCGCGCGCTCGACACCGCCATCATCACCGCGCCCGAGGCGCGCGACCCCACGCTCGTGAAGAAGCTCGACGCCGTGGCAGGCCGCGTGCTGAAAGGATGATGCGGGGCACGGCGCCGGGTTCGAGCGGCCGCGCCCGCGACTAGCCAGCCGCTCTTGGTTCGACTATAGGCTCAAGCGGTTGCCGTCTCGCCGAAAGCCACTTGTTACGGAGGTCCGGGATGAACTTGTCGGCCGATTTCGATCTCAAGGACCTGGTGCGCACCATACCCGACTATCCGAAGCCGGGCATCATGTTCCGCGACATCACCACGCTGCTCGGCCACGCCACTGGGTTCAAGGCCTGCGTCGAGCAATTGGTCAGGCCCTTCACCAACCGCAGAGTGCAGTCGGTCGCCGGTATCGAGGCGCGCGGCTTCATCCTGGGTGGCGCCGCGGCGGACCGCCTGCATTGCGGCTTCGTGCCGATCCGCAAGAAAGGCAAGTTGCCGGCCAAGGCCATCGGTCAGGACTACGAGCTCGAATACGGCATCGACGTCATCGAGATCCATGAGGATGCCATCAGTGCGGGCGAGCCGGTGCTGCTCGTCGACGATCTCATCGCCACCGGCGGAACGGCGGAAGCGGCGGTCAAGCTCTTGCGCAAGCTCAACGCCGACGTGGTGGGCGCCACTTTCGTCATCGATCTGCCCGATCTCGGCGGCTCGACGCGGCTCGCCGGACTTGGGATCGAGTGTCATAGCCTGATGTCCTTCGCGGGTGACTAAGCGTGAAGATCGGCGGCAAGCCCTATCGCTCCATCTGGCTCGGCGAAGACGGCAAGTCGGTTGAAATCATCGATCAGACCAAGCTGCCGCATGTATTCGAGACCGCGACGCTTCGCACCCTCGACGATGCGGCGCGCGCCATCGCCACCATGCAGGTGCGCGGTGCGCCGTTGATCGGGGCGACCGCCGCTTACGGGGTCGCGCTCGCGCTCGGCGTCGAGGCGACAGACGACGCGCTGGATCGCGCTTGTGACACGCTCGCTGCCACCCGCCCCACCGCCATCAATCTCCGCTGGGCGCTCGACGAGATGCAAAAATCCGTGCGCAACCAGCCGCGCGACAAACGCGTGGCGGCGGCCTACGCGCGGGCGGCGCAGATCTGCGACGAGGATGTCGAGAACAACCGCAAGATCGGCGAGCACGGGCTCGGCATCATCCAGGCGCATGCCGAGAAGAAGGGCGGGACGACCGTCAATATCCTCACCCATTGCAACGCCGGCTGGCTCGCTTGCGTCGACTGGGGCACGGCGCTTGCGCCCATCTACCGGGCCCATGACGAGGGCATCGACGTGCAGGTGTGGGTGGACGAGACGAGGCCGCGCAACCAGGGCGCCTCGCTCACCGCGTTCGAGCTCGGCGCGCATGGCGTGCCGCATACGCTGATCGCCGACAATGCCGGCGGCCATCTGATGCAGAAGCGGCTGGTCGATCTTTGCATCGTCGGCACCGACCGCACCACGGCGACCGGCGACGTCGCCAACAAGATCGGCACCTATCTCAAGGCGCTCGCTGCACGCGACAACCAGATCCCCTTCTTCGTGGCGCTGCCTTACGCCACCATCGATTGGAGCCTCGGCGATGGCAGCGCCATCCCCATCGAGGAACGCGATGCCGAGGAGGTCACGCGCATGACGGGCCGCTTGCCCGACGGCAGCATCGCCACCGTCGAGATTGCGCCGCCAGGGACGTCTGCCGCCAATTACGGATTCGATGTCACGCCGGCCCGGCTCGTGACCGGCTTCATCACCGAGCGGGGTGTCGCGCCCGCCACGCGCGACGCACTTGTCACGCTCTATCCCGAGCACCGGAAGGGGCAGGGGCCCTGACGAGGCCCATGAAACCAGCCTTCACCCATTGCGCGCTGCACGTGCGCGATCTCGATCGGTCGATCGCCTTTTATCGCAGCTATTGCGGGCTCGAACGCGTCAGCGAGCACGGAAAGGGCGAGGGCCGCACGGTGTGGCTCGCAAGCCCGGGCGCGGAGAGCACCTTCGTACTGGTCTTGCTCGGCGACGGGCCGGCGCATGCCCAAGATCAAGACGATATGACCCATTACGGTTTCGGTGTGCCGGCGCGCGAGGATGTCGACCGGATTGCCGAACGCGCGCGCAAAGAGGGCTGCCTCCACTGGGAGCCGCGCGAACATGCGCCACCGACCGGCTATATCTGCGCGGTCACGGATCCTTCGGGCTACATCATCGAGTTCAGCTACGGGCAACCGCTCAGCCCGCACCAAACCTGACAGACACCCGCCGATCGATCCCTAGAACTTATCGTAGGTCAGGCAGCAACAGTCCTTCATTCCGTCTTGGCGCATGGTGCAGGAGAGCTTTTCCTCGACACCCTGGCAGGCTTGGGGGAGGGCGTCCGAGGCCAGCCCCTTGCTGCACGCCGAGGCGGTGTAATGAACGCAATTGCCCCCCAACAATTCCGAGTTCTCCGGGCAGCGACAGTTGGGCGGCGTGCCGACCATGCCGTTCTGGCATGTCGTTCCGTCTTGAAGGGCTTGTCCGGCATCTGTGCCTGGCGCGGCGCCACCCGGTAGGGAATCGGGTGAACCGTCGTCGGGCTCCATTTTCGCTCCCGGGGTGGCACTTTTTCCAAACTGCGTACCCGCTCCGGAAATGTTCCGGCACTCGAACTTGCCATCGAACACGCCGCAGACGATCTTGGCTTCGACGACAAGGTCCCGCTCATGAGCGGATGATGGCCGCACCGCCTGCACGAAAGCCGCCGCGCTGTCGCCGCCGAGAGCCAAGATCAGGAGCGAAACAAGAAGCGGTAACGCAAAGGCGCAAAGCGGACGCATGAAAACTCCCTCCGCCACGTCGGCACCATAATGGCATAGGGAACGGGCTTATGGCAGCCGACCTTCTGGAAGCGATCGGCGCGCCTATCGATGAGCCCAAGCAAGCCCGAGGCCCACGAATCGGGGGCCTTGCCAGAGGCCGTTCCGCTTGTCACCATGGCGTCATCAAGGCTTGCGCGGGTGGGTGCGTCAGGAGCCTTCTCCGCGCGGGGTCATAACCGCAAGGGAGGAGATCATGGGCCAAGCGCAGGGCCAACCAGCCCGCAGCGCCCGCTGCATCGCACTGGTTGGCCCCTATCTCAGCGGCAAAACGACGCTTCTCGAAGCCATTTTGGCCCGCACCGGCGCCATTACCCGCCAGGGCTCGATGGCCGACGGCAACACGGTGGGCGATGCCTCGGGAGAAGCCCGACATCACGGCATGAGCGTCGAGCTCAACGTGGCCACGGTCGATTTCCTCGGCGATAGTTTTACCTTTCTCGATTGTCCCGGCTCGATCGAGTTCCAGGCCGACGCGGCCCATGTGCTCACCGCTTGCGACGCCGCCGTTGTGGTGTGCGAGCCCGACGAGAAGAAGGTTCCCGGACTGCAACTGATCCTCAAGCAGCTCGAAGATCGCGGCATCCCGCATTTCCTGTTCATCAATAAGATCGACAAGGCCGAAACGCGCGTGCGCGACATTCTGCCGATGCTCCAACCCGCGAGCACCAAACCGCTGGTTCTCCGTCAGATCCCCATCTGGGAGAACGACATCGTCACCGGTTTCATCGACTTGGCGCTCGAACGCGCCTACGTCTATCGCGAGCATGCGCCGAGCGAGGTGATGGCGATCCCCGACACTCTCGCCGCGAGCGAGAAAGAGGCGCGCTTCTCCATGCTCGAAAAGCTCGCCGACTATGACGACGAGCTGATGGAGCAGCTGCTGGAGGATGTTCCGCCGCCGCGCGACAAGGTGTTCGACGATCTTGCCAAGGAATTCCGCGACGGGCTGATCTGCCCGGTGTTCATGGGCTCGGCCGGGAACGGCAACGGTATCTTCCGCCTGCTCAAGGGGCTCCGGCACGAAGCCCCTTTTGTTCAAATCACAGCTAAACGGCTTGGCGTCGACAAAGCGCCGTCTTGTGCCTTCGTGGCCAAGACCTTCCACACCGCGCATGGCGGCAAGCTGTCGCTCGCACGCGTACTCACCGGCAGCTTCGCCGACGGGACCACGGTCTATGGCGCGAGCGACGAGGAGCGCATCTCGGGCGTTTTCAGCGTCATGGGTCAGGAGCCGACCAAGCGCGGCGAGGCCAAGGCCGGCGATACGGTCGCCTTCGGTCGCCTCGACAGCGTCAAGACCGGCGCCACGCTGACCGAGGAGAAGGGCAAGAAAGCCGCCATCGTGACGGCGGCCACCGCGAGCCCCGTGTTCGGTCTCGCCATCGCCGCCAAGGAGAAGAAGGACGAGGTAAAGCTCACCGCAGCCATCGCCAAGATCATCGAGGAGGACCCCTCGCTCTCACTCTCCCACAGTCAGGACTTGGGCGAGATGGTGCTGTGGGGGCAAGGCGAAATGCATTTGCGCGTGGCGCTCGAGCGACTGGTGCGCAAATACGGGATCGATGCCTCGACCCGCCCGCGCCAGATCCCCTACAAGGAGACCATCCGCAAATCGACCGAAGTGCGCGGCCGCCACAAGAAGCAATCCGGTGGACACGGCCAGTTCGGCGACATCGTGGTCACGATCAAACCGCGCCAGCGGGGCGCCGGCTTCGAGTTTTCGGACGAGATCAGCGGCGGGGTCGTGCCGAAGAATTATATTCCTTCGGTCGAGATCGGCGTGCGCGACTCTCTCGGCTCAGGCCCGCTCGGCTTTCCCGTGGTCGATGTCGCCGTGTGCCTGATCGACGGGTCCTATCACTCGGTCGATTCATCGGACATGGCGTTCCGTCAGGCCGGCCGCATCGCCATGAGCGAAGGCATGCCGAAATGCTCGCCCGTGCTGCTCGAGCCGATCATGGCGGTCGAGATCGCGGTGCCGTCGGAGGCCACGGCCAAGGTCAACTCCATCGTATCGTCACGGCGCGGGCAGATTCTCGGCTTCGATTCGCGCCCCGACTGGACCGGCTGGGACGTGGTCGAGGCGCATATTCCGGAGGCCGAGATCCAGAATCTGATCGTGGAGCTGAGATCGGCGACGGCGGGGGTCGGCACTTTCAACGCCAAGTTCGACCATCTGGCGGAACTGACCGGCAAGGCTGCCGATCAGGTCCTAACGAGTCACGGCCATAAGGCGGCGTGAGCCGAAAAGCGATCTAGATTTTGGACGGTTGTCCGCTTCGGGAAATCCGCCTCAGCCAACGTACGGCCAGCCACAACAGCAGGACGACGGCCAGCAGCGTTAGGAGCGGCGCCGCGAGCGCGAGCAGCGAGACCAGAAGCGAGCCGCCGAACTCGGCCGTGGCGATGGCTGGGTTGCCGAGCGCCCCGGTCAGCACCGTGGATTTCGCCCTGACGACCGTGGTCACGGATTGGGTCAGGCCGGCGATACCGCCGCCGGCGATGACTGCCGCCGCCCATTTCACCATCGGGGGCAGGTCGGTCATCACCGCCGCCGCGATGATCGTGCCGGCGACGAAGGCCAAGGGGGTGGCCAAAGTATCGAGCAGATTGTCGACCCCGGGAATGTAATAAGCGAGGATCTCGACTGCTGCCGCTACGCCGAGCAGGATGAGCGCCGGCAGTGTGGCGAGCCACGCGAAGTTTTCGCTTAAAGGGAGATGCCCGGTATAAGCCGCCGCACTCGCGACGAGCATCGGCACGAACAGCCTGAGGCCCGTTGCCGCCGCAAGCCCGATGCCGAGCGCGACCGATAAAGCGAGATCGAATTCCGACATGGGC
Source organism: Methyloceanibacter sp. (assembly GCA_014380485.1). Lineage (GTDB taxonomy): Bacteria > Pseudomonadota > Alphaproteobacteria > Rhizobiales > Methyloligellaceae > Methyloceanibacter. Next base: position 16,314 of record JACMJU010000138.1, on the reverse strand, counting down.
GAAATTACCACGCCCGCAGCTTCGCGCCACAGGTCGAACTAGTCTCCGGAGCTCGGATTGGCCTGGCGCCAGTCCGAGGGACGCTCGAAGGTCCCGCGCCAGATGCCGCGCCTGGCGGTGTGCGCTTCCGCCTCGGCATCGCGATAGGGATTGCCGGCGGCGGCGCCGAGATCGATGGCATAGCCGTCGCGCACCATGGCCTCGCCGAGATCCGGCACGCCTTCGGCGCTACAGACCGCGACGACGCGGCCGGACCGGTCCGTGGCGCGAGCCGCGCAATTCACATTGCCGCCCTTGAGGAGCGTGGTGAGCTTGGCCTTGGCCGCGCGGCCGCATAGCCACGACGTGCCATTGGCCTCGGAGCAGGTTTGGTGCAGTTCGGGCGCGTCGATGCCGAACAGGCGGTATTCGGCGCCGTTGGCCGCTCTGAGGCTGTCGCCATCCACGGAGACGATTTTCGCGTCCGGGCCGAAGGGGGGCACTTCGACGGTGCAATAGCGCTCGATGAGAATCACGGCGAGCACCACGAGCACGAGCGCGATCAGCTTGCCGAGCGCTTGGGCAAGCGCGCGGGACGACTGCCCCCCGGTCTCCTGATTCTTGCGCTCGGTCACGCTTCAAGCAGGTAGCGCAGATTCGCCGGCGCGACGAGACCTTGCACTTCGGGGGCCGCTAACTCCCATCGATGCGTCTGCCGATGATGGCGATGGCCTGCTGGTAGACGCCGGCCGCGTTCCAGCCTTGGATGGCGGTAAAGTTTGGTTGACCGGGTTGATATCCGGCGCCTCTGACCCAACCATGGCCTTTCAGGAAATTCGCGGTGGAGGCAAGCGCGTCGGCCTTGGTGTTGAGATTGATGACGCCGTTGCCGTCGCCGTCGACGGCGTAGAGCAGGATGCTTTTCGGCAGGAACTGGGTCTGGCCGACCTCGCCATGCATGGCGCCGCGTGTCGCCCCGCTCAAGACGCCGCGATCGACCAGCTGAAGCGCCGCATAGAGCTGGTCGGTGAAATATTCGGGCCGGCGGCAGTCATAGGCCAGCGTGGCGACGGCCGAGATGGTGGGCTGATTGCCCATGAAGTTGCCGAACGCGGTCTCCATCCCCCAGATGGCGATGAGGGGGCCGGCCGGGACGCCGAAACGCTTCTCGAGCGAAGCGAACAGGGCGGCATTGGCCGATCTCATGGATTTGCCGCGGGCGGCAATGGAGGGACCGCCTCTCTTGGCCATGAATTGATCGAGGCTCAGTTTGAAGCTCTTCTGGCCGCGATCGGCCCTGATCGTCCCTACGGAATATTTCGTCCCCATCAGCGCCGCGATAGCCTTGGGCCCGGCGCCGTTGCCGGCGGCCTCGCCGGCGAAGACCTTCTTCCAGCCCTCGAAACCGGAGCCATTATTGCCGCAAGGGGCCGCCTCCGCCGAGCCGCTCATCAGCCCGATGATTGCCGCCAAGCCTGCGGCGCAACTCAGATACGTGTTCGCCATGGAGATCGCGTTCCCTCTGAGGCCTTCCTGGCCCGCCCCCCGCTCGTTGGTAACCTTAACCATTTTAGTAAAAAAGTCCCCAATCTTCTCCTAGACCGGCGTAAGGTAGAGGGACGGTGATGGAGTTCCCTCCCATCATCGTACCCGCAGGGAACTAATTGGAAGAAGCCCCGCTCCCCCCGTTCGGGGCTTCTTCCTTTTGCGGCTCCTTCTGTCGGTCCGGCGCCCCCTCGCGAAAACTCGTGCCGGGGACCCCAAGGCCCAGGCTCCCTCCGGTCTTGCCGCGGCGCGCCTGGCCGGATAGAGGATTGTGACGTCTTTTTGGTGCGAGACGGTTAGACGAGAGGGTGTTGCCATGACGAAAATATATCCGCCGCTTGAAATCCCCGCCACGCTCGCAGCCGGCCCAGGGCCCGGGAACACCGACCCAAGGGTGCTCGAGCGCTTCGCCAAGACCGGCGTCGCCGATCACATGCAGAAGGACGTTCTGCGCGGCATGATCGAGGCCAAGCAGATGCTACGCGAATTGTGGGGAACCAAGAACGTCTACACCTACGGCGTCGCCGGGACAGGTTTCTCGGGGCTCGACTGCGTGCTGTCCCTGATCCTGCCGGGCGACAAGGTCGTGGCGTTCCCAAACGGCACCTTCTCCGGCATCGACAGCCTCACCATCCGCATGAAGGCTTCGACCGCGGAGGAGCTTGCGGCGGATTCGCTCAACCCGAAGCCGAAGAGCGTGGTCGTGGTCGAGACCCCGCACGGCCAATCGGTTACGGCGGAGACCATCGACAAGGCGCTTGCCGAGCATAAGCCGATGTGGGCCTTCATGGCGCATTGGGAAACGGGCTCGGGCCGCATCAACGACCTCAAAGCCTTCAACGACGCTTGCCTGAAGCATGGCGCGATGGGCATCGTCGACGCGGTGTCGAGCCTCGGCGTCGCCGATTTCAACATCGACGACTATCCGGGCGTGGTGGCCTGGGCCTCGTGTCCGCAGAAGGGCGTGCTCTCGCTCCCGCTCACCTATGCGCCGGTCAGCTTCACCGACAAAGCGATCGAAATGGTCAGGAAGCGCGGCTGCCGCACCTATGTGCACCACCCGATCCTCGACGCGCGCCATTGGGGCATCATCGACGGCAAGGATGTCGAGACGCCCGCCTATCACCAGACCCATTCCTGCTATGCGGTCGCCGCCTTCCACGAGGCGCTCCGCATCATTCTCGGCTATGGAAGGCGCCGCAAAGCATCCGACTACGCCTATCACGAGAAGGCGCTCCGCCAGGCGGTCGAGGCCATGGGCTGCGACGTCACCTCCAACATGACCAGCCTCGTCGTGCTCAATTTGCCGGGCAAGTTCAAAGGCAAGGAGAAGGAGTTGGTGCAAGGCGCGCGGGCACAGGGCTTCGGCATCTGGCCTACGCTGTCGGAGCCGGTGCAGGTCCGCATCGGCATCCTCAATCAATTGAGCCCCGAGCAGATCACCGAGATCGTGAGCCGGTTCGCCGACGCCATGCTCACCACGGGCGCGGAGTTCGACAAGCAGAAGGTGATGAACCAGCTCAAGTCGTACTACGCCAAGGCCGCTTAGCCCGGCCACCACAGGGCGGCCGCCGCGTTCAACCTTTGGCCTTGGGCTGAAAGTCGCGCATGGCGTCGGTCATCAGCCAGGAGAGCTGCTGGGCCTGGATGCCGAATGTCTGCATCTGGGTCTGGGCGTAGCGGCCCTGAAGGGTCAAGACCTCCTGCACGTCCTTGGCGCGGGCGATCTCGCTCGCCAAGGCGAAGGACCGCTCGGCATTCTCCTTGGCGAAGGCGACGGCCTTCTCCTGTACGGCCCTGAAGCCCGGCATCTCGGCGCTCCCGGGCGAACCGGCCCACGCGCCCATGGCCTGCGCCAGGAAATCCATGAACTGGCCGTAGGCCACGCGCGCCTGCTCGACATTCTTCTCGGCGAAATCCCGCAGCTCGGGCGGTATCTCGAACGGAGGCTTCTCTGCCATGGGGTCCTCTCAACGCTTACTGGTTGCAAGGCGAGCCAAGCCCGCTCTCTACAGCCTCTAGACTACCGCATTCTTTGGGGGAAGGGGGGCGCGTTTGGTTAACACCGCGAGCCTGAAAAACGTTTGCGGTGGCCTGGCTCAAGAAGCGTGCTAGAACCTGGCCTGGTTATAAGAGGGATATACCGGATGACATGCAATCGCATTGCAGCGGCCAGCGTCCTCGTCGTCGCCCTGCCGTTGCTTAGCTTGGCGCCGTCGGCGGCCCTGGCACAGGCGGGGACCATCACCAAGGGCATGCAGAACAATTGCGCCAACGACTACAAGAAGTTTTGCGGCGACTATGGGCTGCAAACTGCGGCCCTGAACCTGTGCATGAAGAAAGCGGGCCCGTCCCTGTCGCCCGCCTGCGTACAAGCGCTGGTCCAGGCCGGAAAGATTTCGCAAGGGGCGGTGGACAAGATTAAGGCGCAGATGAAAGGGCGGTAGAAAAAGATCCTGCTGAGCGGCTGCCTCCAGCCGAACTATACGCGCCCCTGCCGTTGCCCCACCCCGATCAAGAGCAAGGAATTTGACCATGAAGAGATTTCTCGGCTTAAGCGTGTTCGTGACCCTGGCGCTCACGAGCACCGCCGCCTTCGCCGCCGCCGATTGCGCCAAGATCACCGCGACCGGCCACCCGCAATATCCGGTGATCGCCTACAAGGAAGGCGACGCCATCGCGGGCGCCGCTCCGACACTGGTCGAGGCCATCGCCAAGCAGCTCAACGTTCCGCTTGAGTCCAAATCCATGGGGTCTTGGGCAGACGCGCAAGGAGCGGCCCGCGACGGCAAAGCCGACATGATCTTCGGCATCTACTACAACGACGAACGCGCCAAATATCTGGACTATGTCCAGCCCGCCTTCATGTTCGACGACGTGGCAATCTTCGTTGCCAAGGGCAAGGCATTCCCGTTCAAGAGCCAGGACGATTTGATCGGCAAGAAGGGCGTCACCAGTGAGGGCGAGAGCTACGGCAACGAGTTCGACGCTTTCATCAAAGACAAACTCGACGTCGCCCGCACCAACGGCATCGACGAGGCGTTCAAGGTTCTCCTGTCAGGGAAGGCCGACTATCTCGTCGCGGGCTATTATCCGGGTCTCGCCGAGGCTGCCAAAGCCGGGGTAAAGGACGAGGTCGAGGTTATGGACCAGGCGTTGCTCACCGCTGAAATGTTCGTCGCCTTCTCGAAGAAATCACCCTGCACTGCACTGGCTGAGAAGTTTGGCCAGGCCATTACCGAGATGACGACCGACGGCCGCTTCGACGCGATGCTGACCGATGCGAACGCGAAGTGGGACGCGGCGCAGGCCAAGCCCTGACGCCCCGCAGCCCGCGCCGTCGCTTTTTGCATGACTGTGATTAACAGGCGCGCATCGCGCGGTCTTGAACTGTAACGCAGCCTCGCGCGAAGCGCGCTGCGGGCGTTAACGCCTGTGCCGAAGCCCGGCGCTACAACAGGCGATGAGGCCCTGTCTCGTCGCTTTGCTCCTATCGCTCTTCGCCTGCACGCCCGCGATCGCCGGTTCCTGCGTCGGCGCCAACAGCCGGACCGGGCAGAGTCAGACGGTGCAAGAGGTGTACCGGACGGGCATCAGCCACCCGAGGCGATTCTTTGCCGAGGCGACGCACGATCGCGCGAGCGGGCGTCCCCAGATCGTCTATTACGGCCGATATGGAACTGCCCCCGGTTATTTCAAAAGCTTCATCCGCAATCACGAATGTTGCCATCACAACGGGCACAAGGACGAGATCGCCGCCAATTGCTGTGCGCTCAGGCGGATGGGTTTGTCGGCGAGCGGTTTGGCGGCCGTCAGGACCTATATCGTCTCCAAAGATGTGAACAGCGAGACCGCAATCGACTATTCCGGCCAAGGCAGCCTGTTCTGGAGCAAGACCGCGAGCCGGTGCTTTGGCTCGGCCCAGCGCTGAAATTTCAATCGTTGCGCCGCGCTTCCGCGCTCGGTGCCGGTGCTAGCTTTCGCACCGGCTCAAGGCCGGAACGTACCAATCCCCACCGGACCGGAAAGGGTCGGCGATGGGCGGCCCTTTCTCATTGGAGACGGGAAGCGGAGGGAGTTAACGTGCCCTCCCGAGCTCGTCGATGCCGCGTTTGACTTGCACTTTGGCAGGCTCGGCGACATCGGCGGTGACGCTCGTGGAAAGCTCGCGCATCTCATCGGTTTGCGCCTTTAGCGTGCCGAGTTGTTTTTGCCAGTAGGTCGAGTGCAATGCCATCGCTTCGGCAAGGGTTCTGGCGCCGGCGAGGCTCTTGGCGAACTCGAAGCCGGAATTGATGTTCCGCTGCGTGATATCGATGACTTTCCGGTTGAGTGCGACGGCGCCCTGGCCGGCCGCGTCAAAGGTTTTTTCCCAGCTCTCCAGAATCGTATCGAACGCATCCTTCGAGCGGTCGTAGAACTCGCGGGTCTGAGCGATATTCTTCTCGGCGAAGGCCCGAACCGCCTCGGGCATTTGACCGTCTCTAGCGAATTGCTCGAAATCTTCGGTTGACTTGCGATACGCGGCGCGCGCCTGGTCGGCGGCCACTTTTACGGGGGTGGACTCGGTCATGGTACGGCCTCTCGTGCTGAACAGGGGGGAGATCAGCCTCGGCTGATCTGTAATATTAACCTTTCGCCGGCGGAAAGTCATCGAAGGTCTTTCCCGGCGAATGCGCTGGCGCGACCGCTGCGACGCTAATTCCAATATGCGGCCGGGACTTATCGCCGCGCGCTCACGCGCTAATAAGTTTGGGAGAAGGGTCTCCCGCGGTTCTATTCGGCGGCTTGGGCCACAGGCTCGATCCCGGCCAGATTTTTCTCGGCCTCGAGCGCCGCCATGCAGCCCAGTCCCGCCGCGGTCACGGCCTGGCGGTAGACGTCGTCGGCGACGTCGCCGGCGGCATAGACGCCCGGGACGCTGGTCGCGGTCGAGTGCGGCTTTACCAGGATATAGCCGCTGGGCTTCATGTCGAGTTGGCCCTTGAACAGCTCGCTCTGCGGCTCATGTCCGATGGCGATGAAGATGCCGTCGACGGGCAGCGTCACGATCTCGCCCGTGAGCGTGCTTCTGAGCGCGGCGCCGGTGACGGAGAGGGGATGGTCGACGCCAAGCGCCTCATCAAGCTCGGCGTTCCACATCACCTCGATCTTCGGATTGGCGAACAGCCGCTCTTGCAGGATCTTCTCGGCGCGGAGCGCGCCGCGCCGGTGCACGAGGATCACCTGGCTCGCGATATTGGCAAGGTAGATCGCCTCCTCGACAGCGGTGTTGCCGCCGCCGACCACGATCACCCTCTTGCCGCGGAAAAAGAAGCCGTCGCAGGTGGCGCAGGCCGAGACGCCGTAGCCCTTGAAGCGCTCCTCGGAAGCGAGCCCGAGCCAGCGCGCCTTGGCGCCGGTGGCGATAATGAGGGTGTCGGCGGTGTATTCGGTGTGGCTGTCGCCTTTGAGCCAAAAGGGACGTCGCTTCAAGTCCGCCTCGACGATGTGGTCGTGGATGATCTCGGTACCGACATGCTCGGCTTGCGCCCGCATCTGGTCCATGAGCCAAGGCCCTTGGATCACATCGGCGAAGCCCGGATAGTTTTCGACGTCGGTGGTGGTGGTCATCTGCCCGCCGGGGTGAATGCCTGCGATCAGAAGCGGCTTCAGCATGGCGCGTGCAGCATAAATGCCGGCGGTATAGCCGGCCGGCCCTGAACCGACGATGATCACCTTGGCGTGGCGGTGGGCGGCCATGGGCTTGCCTCTCGAAGCGGGAAAGGAGGGACAGGTAAGCACAAGGAGCGCGCGGCGCAACCCGGGTCCTCCGACGAAGGCCGATTACCCTTTGGTTTCAAGGTTTAGCGCGCGGCGGACGGCGCCGGCCACCAGCTCGGTGTCGTTGATGGGGTCGTAGCGCCACGATTCGAGGCGGCCCTCGAAGGGGCGGGTCGCGCCGCGTTCCTGCATCAGACGATGGAATCGGGAGAGCCTGGTGGAGCGACCTTGAAGCGCCTGCACATAGACCGGCTTGCCGGTGCCGGCCGCCTCGGTGACCATGTTGACCGAGTCCTCGGTGACGACGATGGCGTCGGCGAGCCCGAGGAAGGCGAAATAGGGATTGTCGCCGGTACCGTCCCAGACGAAGTGGGGAACGTCCTTGATGGCGCCCGCGAGCGCGGCCAGCGAGTCTGATCGCGTGCGACGCGACGGCGTGACGAGGAGGGCGCCGCCGCTCTCTTTGGCGAGCGCGGCGAGCTTGGCGCCAAGGGCGGCAGCGAGCTCGGGCGGGAAGCTGAATGCCTGGCTTTCGCCGCCTAGGAGAACGGCGATGCGGGGATGGGGGAGCGTCTTCACGCGCGGCGCGAAGCGCTTCGCTTCATCGGCAAGGCGGCTCCCGGTAATGCTGTGCACGGCGCCGAAGGTGACGATCACGTTCGGCCCTTCGTAATTGTCGTGCACCGGCGCGGCGATGAGATCGAACAACCGGGCGGGGACCTTGGGGTTCTGGATATGGAGGGCGAAGGCGTGAGGATGGGAGAGCCGCTTAATGGCAAGGGCGATAGGCACGCTGCGCCTGCCGACGGAGATGATGAGGCGCGGCCACGGCGCTTCGAGCGGCGCGTTGGCAGCGACGAGGCGGAGAAGCCGTGACGGCGGTACGAGAAGCTGCAGCGGCGCCGGAAGGAACCGCATCGGCCCGGTCGCCTGCACCCGCCTCAAGCCGAAGGGGAGACCGACCGCCTCCGCCACGGCGATGCCTTGCGCCTCCATGCCGACCGAACCGTCGGTGACGATCCAGGTTTCCTCGCCGCGGGGTTCTTTGTGGGCGATTGGTCCTGTCACCTCGTCCGGCGCAGCATTCTTTCGCTGCGGTTGGGAGGATATAGGCCGTATTTTGCCAAAATTTCCGGAACGATTTGCGTTCAATTTCTTTTCGATTCTTTTGGCTGGAGGACTTAAAATTGCGCGGAAAGGCCGAAGCAGGGACCGCTGAGCCGCCTTCTAGCCCGCGATCCCATCCACCGTCCAGGGAGCAGACGCATGCGCGCAGCGAGGCTCGATGCGACCGATTGGCGGATCCTGCACGCGTTGCAGGCCGACGGCCGCATCACAAATGTCGATCTCGCCCGCAAAGTGGGAATTTCGGCGCCGGCCTGCCTGCGCCGCGCCCGCGCGCTCGAAGAGGCGGGCATCATCAAAGGCTTCGCCGCCCTTCTCAACGACAAGGCGCTCGGTTTCGAGGTCACCGCTTTTGCCATGATCCGATTGCACAGTCAGGCGGAGGCCGATCTCATCGCCTTCGAGGAGCGGGCGCGGAGTTCGGCCATCGTGCGGGATTGCTACATGCTCTCGGGCGAGATCGATTTTCTGCTGCGCTGCGTTGCGACGGATTTGAGCGCGTTTCAGGACTTCATCATCCACGAGTTGACGGCCGCGCCCAATGTGGCGAGCGTCAAGACCTCGCTCGTCATCCGCGCCTCCAAACAAGCGGAGGGTGTGCCGGTGGAACTCGTGGCCGAGGCAAGCGTGGCGGCGAAGCCGACGGCACGTGAGCGAAGTTGACGGGCACCGAACTAAGCGGCCGCCGGCGCGGCGCAAAAGGCCCAAGCGCCATAGCCGACGACCCAGTTTCGGTCTCCGCTCGTATCGCCGGAATTTCGCAAGTCGAGGCGCTTGATGCCCCACCGCCGCTGGTGTGCAGCACACAGCGCGCCGTTTAGCGCCGCGAACCCGCAGGCATCGTAGGGCCCAAGCCGGCTGAATTCGAACCGCTCGATCGTCGCGGCCGTGGCAAGATCCCGCTTCTGCGCCGATGCATGATCGAGATAATGCGACAGATCGGTGCTGACCACGAGAAGCGTGCGATCATCCAGCAACGCGTCAATGATTGCGGCAATCTGCTCAGGTGCGTCATCGCCCACGAGCAGCGGAATGAGGCTGAAGCGTCCGAGCACCGCTTGCAGGAACGGCAGCTCGACCTCAAGGGCATGTTCGGGCGCATGGGCCCGATCGTCGATGCCGACTAGGCCTGCTTTCACGAGCGCAGCGATGGCGTCTCGATCGATTTCGACCTGGCCGAGCGGCGTGGCGAAAGCAGCGGAGGAGGGTGCGGCAACGCCGCTCAGCGGAACGTAATGGGCCGGGCCGATCACGAGCGCCCGCTCAAAGGGAATGCCGCATGATGCGACGGGCGCAAAGGCGTTCGCGGCGACCGGGCCGGAATAGGTGTAGCCGGCATGCGGAGCGATGACGCCGGCAAGGCCTGCTTGGCTGACTTGCTCGGCTTGCGCGATGAGGGCATCGATCGCGGCCTTCAGTTCTTTGTCCCCAAGCGGGTAGAAGCTGCCGGCTACTGCCGCTTGCCTGACCGTCAAGCCTGGCTCTCGCGTGAACACAAGCCGTTGACTCCCATGAGAACCTGCCCATGTTTCTATCATGGAAAACATCGGGATTGGCGCCTCGGTGCCGGGCCGCTACTGGCACGGGCTCGCCGACGGCCGCCTGCAATGCGACCTCTGCCCGCGGGAGTGCAGGCTCCATGAGGGACAGCGCGGTCTTTGCTTCGTCAGGGCGCGCGAAGGCGACCAGATCGTGCTCACGACCTATGGGCGATCGTCGGGGTTCTGCCTCGATCCCATCGAGAAGAAGCCGCTCAACCACTTCCTCCCCGGGACTTCAGTGCTCTCCTTCGGGACAGCGGGCTGCAATCTGACCTGCAAGTTCTGCCAGAACTGGGACATCTCCAAAGCCCGCGCCGACGACCAGCTGCAGCAGCACGCTTCACCCGAAGCCATCGCGCAGGCGGCGGTCGAAAGCGGCGCGCCATCGGTCGCCTTCACCTACAACGACCCTGTCATCTTCCTCGAATATGCCGTTGACGTTGCCGCCGCGTGCCGGGAAGCCGGTGTGAAAACCGTGGCGGTGACGGCCGGCTATATCAGTGAGGCGGCGCGGCCTGAGTTCTTCGCCGCCATGGACGCCGCCAATATCGACCTCAAGGGATTCACCGAGAATTTCTACCGCAAGCTCTGCACCGGCTCGCTCGACGCCGTGCTCGACACGCTGCGCTACGTCAAGCACGAGACCAAGACCTGGCTCGAGATCACCACTCTGCTGATCCCAGGCGAAAACGATTCGTCTCAAGAGGTTGGCGCGCTCAGCGAATGGGTGATGGAAGCGCTCGGGCCCGATGTGCCGCTCCACTTCACCGCCTTCCATCCGGACTGGAAGATGGGCGACAAGCCGCCGACGCCGCCTTCGACCCTCACGCGGGCACAGGCAATCGCGCGTTCTGCCGGCCTTCGCTATGTGTATACCGGCAATGTCTATGACGAAGCGGGACAGAGTACCTATTGCGCGGCTTGCGGCGAGCGGCTGATCGGCCGTGACGGGTACACGATTACCGACTGGCGGCTCGACGTAGGGGGACGCTGCGGCTCCTGCGGCGCGCCGTGCCCCGGTCTGTTCGACGCGTTGCCGGGGGGATGGGGCGCGCGCCGCGCTCCCATCCTCATTTCAGCGGCATGAGCGTAACGGCTTCCAGCAATCCCGTGCTCGTCGAGCTCATGCGGGGGACGGTCGTCGAGAGCCGTCATTCCGGCGCGATTGCGATCGCCGATGCGCGCGGGCGGCTCGCGCTGGCGCTCGGCGATGTGGAGCGCCCGGCATATCCGCGTTCTGCGGTGAAGGCGCTGCAAGCCATTCCCCTCGTCGAGAGCGGGGCCGCCGACGCGTTCGGGCTCGGCGACGCCGAGCTTGCGATCGCTTGCGCCTCTCATAGCGGCGACCGTGCGCATCTCGAGGCGGTAAGAACCCTGCTGACCAAGGCCGGGCTCAACGAGAGTTATCTTGCCTGCGGCGCACATTGGCCGGTGAGCGACAAGGCCATGCGCGAACTTGTGCAGGGCGGACAGCGCCCGCGTGCGATCCATAACAATTGCTCGGGTAAGCATGCGGGAATGCTGGCCGCTGCGGTTCATCTCGGCCTCGATCCGCGCTTCTATGAGCGTCCGGACCACAAGCTGCAAATCATGATCGCTGGAATCATTTCAGAGGCTTGCGGGGCGCGGTTGAGCCGCGATGACATCGGGATCGACGGCTGCTCGGTGCCGACCTGGCCGCTTCCGCTCGCCGCTTTGGCGCAAGGCTTCGCGCGGCTTGGGACCGGAACGGGTTTCGCCGCGGCGCGGGCACAGGCGGCGGAAAGGCTGCGCCGCGCCTGCTTTGCATTTCCGGCTCTGGTCGCGGGGGAGGGGCGGTTCGATACGGTCGCGATGCTCGCGCTGGCGCCCACTGTCTTCGTCAAGGGCGGGGCGGAGGGGGTGCATTGCGCGGCGCTGCCGGAGCTTGGGTTTGGCATCGCGCTCAAGATCGACGATGGCGCCAAGCGCGGGACCGAGCGAGCGCTCGCCGAGGTGCTCGCCGCGTTGGTCCCCGAGGCCCGGGTCGTCCTGGCCGAGCAGCTTGAAGGCGAACTCCTCAATTGGCGGGGCTTGCGCATAGGGCGGGTCGTGGCGAGTGAGGCTCTCTTGCAGGGGCTCGCCGCGATCGCGATCACGCCTCGCCTTCGAGCCGAGGTCCCGTAGGGCAGGCCGAGCGCGGCGATTTTCCCGATTTAACGCGAGCTTCTAGCGCGCGACGTTGGCATAGACCGCGACGTTGCCGAACGTCTCGGCGCTCGCCGTCGCGAGATCGGGGCCGATGGATGTCGGTCCGCTCATGGCGCGGATCGCGCCCTCCTTCGCCCCGGAGATCAAATTCTTGGTGATGAGGGCGGTCCCCGCCGACGGATCGATCGACACGCCGATGCCGATCAGGGCGTTGCGGATCAGATTGTCGGTGACGCTCACGTCGCGCAGATAGGGACCCCAGCCGATCATGATGCCGTAGGAAGGCGCGCCTTCGATGACATTTCCCGTCACCACGCTGTCGGCCTCGACCGCGATGCCGAAGCCGCGCGCCTCGGTCTTGCGGAGGAACAGGTTGCGGATCAGATTGCCCTGGATGACGGCGAGCCTTCCTCCCTTGCTGAAATTGGTGACCGAGATTCCGGCCGCGGCCTTGTCGACAAGATTGTTGGCGATCACGGCGCCCTCGAAGGAAAACTCCGCATGGAGCGCGACCTCGCCGAGTCTGGTGCAGGAATTTCCGATCATCTGGCAGTTGGATGCGGCATTGGCGCGGATCGCCGAGAAGGCGCAATCGGCGATGCGGTTGCCGCTGACCATGACCGAGCCCGCCCGAAAGACGTTGATCCCATTGCCGTTCTGACCGCTGCCGAAGCCCGCGGCGGCAATGCGCTCGATGCGGTTCGCCGCCACGATGGTGGCGTCCTCGCCCGGCTCCGACCGCGAGACCAAGATACCGTTATCGCCGCAGTCGCGCACATGATTGTGGGCGATCTCAAGTCCGCCCGCATCCTCGCTGAAGAGTCCGGCTTTTCGGATATCGCCAATCTCGCAATCCTTGATCCAGCCCGACGCTTTGCGCAGCACCATGCCATCCTCGGTGCTGCCGATCAGCCGGCAACCGGTGACGTCGAGATGCTTGGTCTCGGTCGCGGTGAGCAGCGACCCGCGCTCCCCAAGCGGCTTAAAGTCGCCATCGAGCACGAGACCGGCGAGCCGGACATTCTCGACCCCCTCCAGGCTTAGAAGCGCGCCGCCATCGCGATAGCGGAGTATAGACTGTCCCGGCATGCCTTCGATGCGAGTGCCGGATTTGAGCGTGAGCTTGCTGGTCGAATAGATGCCGGCGGGAAGAAAGAGCGGCGTACCGGTCCGCGCCGCCGCGTCGGCGGCGGACTGGAGCATCGCGGTCTGATCGATCGCGCCGCCCCCCGGCCCGATCCCGTGGGTGCAATAGCCCTGGGGCAGGTCGGGGTCGTTCTGGGCGGCGCTCGCGCGTGGTCCAGCAACGGCGAGGCCGAGACCGACGCCCGCTAACAACACATCCCGGCGACCGATACCCATCAGCTACGCATCCTTCGGGCGCAAACTTACCTCGCTCCGAGCGTTTTAAACGGTTCCTGGTCGTTTGCGTAGCGCAAGACAAAGCGCAAGGTCTCGCCCGCGCCGTGCAAGAGGGCCTCTTGACTGAAGGGACCGCGCTTCCTGGTCCAGGGCGGAACGTGGACGAAAAGGACAAGCCGGGCACTTCTCTGCCGGCGCGCCCAATCGAGCGAATGGTAGTAGAGAAAGTTGCAGAGATAGGCCCCGGCCGACCGCGACGTTACGGCGGCAAGACCGTTTTGCCTGAGATGCGCGGCGAGAGCGGCCGCCGGAAACGGCGTATCGAAACGATCGGGCCCTTCAGCTCTGATCGCAGGGCTTTTCGGCAGCGCACCGCGCGCATCGGCGCGCTGCGCCACCCGATTATGGGCCGACCGCTCGATGCGGAATGCAGCCGCGTGCTCGCTCAGGCCAAAATGAATCATGACATGCGGTTGCAATGACTGGTAGAGGCGGGGCAGGCGCGCGGCCGCGTTCCATTCTGTGGGTAAGACGCGGGCATGGAGCTTGAATTCAGACGCCGGCCGCTGCTCCGCCAAGGTCTCGGCAAGCCACGCCGAAGGGTTGTCGGCGACACCCGGAAATGGGCCAAAGCCCGTGAGCAGGACGTGCGGCCTTGCCATTCCTCACGGCTTACAAGGGGCTCAAGCCCGAGGGAAGCGATTTTGGCGGCCGCTTAGTCGGCGTCCTTGATGCCGGCGAGGCGTCCAAGCTCCGCTGCGGCGGCGGCCGGCGTCATTTGCCCTGCGCGAACCTTGTTCTCCAATTCCTGGAAATGGCGGGCCGCGCGTTTGCCGCCCTTGAAAGCGGCAAGCAGACGTTGCTCGAAAATCTCCCGCATCCATGACGCGGCCTGGTCGCTGCGGCGCGCATCGAGGGCGCCGGAGGCGGCAAGGGCGGCATGACGTTCGGTGATCTTGGTCCAGAGCGCGTCCAACCCTCGATTGTCGCGCGCCGAGAGAGTCAACACTTGAGGATCCCAGTTGCTATGGCCGGTGGCGAGAATGTGGAGAGCGGTGCGATAGTCCATCGCCGCCCGATTGGCACGCTCGACCTGGTCACCTTCCGCCTTGTTGACGGCGATGATGTCGGCAAGTTCGAGAAGGCCGCGCTTGATGCCCTGGAGCTCATCGCCGGCGCCGGGGATCGCCACCACGACGAAGACGTCGACCATATTGGCGACCGCCGTTTCGGACTGGCCGACGCCGACGGTCTCGATCAGAACCACGTCGTAGCCTGCCGCCTCGGCGAGCGCCACGGTCTCCCGCGTGGTCTTGGTGACGCCGCCCAAACTATCGCCGGCCGGCGAGGGACGGATGAAGGCCTGCGGATCGGCGGCGAGCCGTCCCATGCGGGTCTTGTCGCCGAGGATCGATCCGCCGCTCCGCGATGACGTCGGATCGACGGCGAGGACCGCCACCTTGTGGCCTTCGCCGATCAGGTTCAATCCAAGCTGATCGATCAGGGTCGATTTGCCGCCGCCGGGAACGCCGCTGATGCCGACCCGGATGGACTTGCCGGTATAGGGCAGAAGCCGCTCGAGCAGCCCTTCCGCGCGGATCTGGTCCTCGAGCTTGGCGCTTTCGATCAGGGTGATGGCGCGCGCCAACGCCGCGCGGTCACCGGCGCGGATGGCCTTGGCGATCCGCTCGATGTCCTTCGCTGCTGTGTCGGTTTCGCGCATGGGATGCGGGTTGCGGGCAAACAAGGCTCAGCGCAAAATGTCGAACCTACTCCGCTGCCTGTTGCGACTTGGCGCTCGCACCGAGCTTCTGCAGCAAATCGATGGCGGCGTCGGCGATGGGCGTACCCGGGCCGAAAATGGCCTTGGCGCCGGCTTGGTAAAGCTCGGGATAGTCTTGCGGCGGGATCACGCCGCCCACGACAATCATAATGTCGCCGCGACCTTCCGCCTCGAGCGCCTCGCGCAACGCGGGCACGAGGGTCAAATGGCCGGCGGCAAGCGAGGAGACGCCGACAATATGCGCGTCGTTCTCGACCGCCTGGCGGGCGGCCTCCTCCGGCGTCTGGAACAGCGGTCCGATATCGACGTCGAAGCCGAGATCGGCGAAGGCCGAGGCGATCACCTTCTGCCCCCGGTCGTGGCCGTCCTGGCCCATCTTGGCGACGAGGATGCGCGGACGCCGCCCATGCTCGGTCTCGAAACCCTCCACGAGGTCCTTGATGCGGCTCATGCTTCCGTCCATGCGACTCATCTCCGCCCGGTAAACACCGGTAACCGCCGAAACCTCCGCCCGGTGGCGCCCATAGATTTTTTCCAGAGCATAGGAGATTTCCCCGACCGTCGCCTTAACGCGCGCAGCCTCGACGGCGCCTTCGAGCAGGTTGCCGGTCCCTGTCTCGGCGTAACGGGTCAGCGCGTCAAGAGCGGAGCGAACCTCGTCCTCGTTTCTTTCCGCTTTGAGGCGGGCAAGCTTGTCGAGCTGCTGGCGCCGGACCGCCCGGTTGTCCACCTTGAGGATGGCGATGTCGGCCTCGTTGTCGGGGCGGTATTTGTTCACGCCGACGATCGTTTGCTTTCGCGAATCGATGCGGCCCTGGGTGGCGGTTGCCGCCTGCTCGATCATGCGTTTGGGGATGCCGGCCTCGATCGCCTTGGCCATGCCGCCGATCTTCTCCACTTCGGCGATGTGTTTCAGCGCGCGCGCCGCCAGATCCGCGGTCAGGCGCTCGACGAAGAAGGAGCCGCCCCAGGGGTCGATGAAGCGCGTCGTGCCGCTCTCCTGCTGCAGCAGGATCTGGGTGTTGCGGGCGATGCGGGCGGAGAAGT
>JACMJU010000137.1 GCA_014380485.1 Methyloceanibacter sp. | reverse complement strand
GCGGGGGCGGAGGCGGGTTCGGCGGACCGGGCCCCGGCATCGCCGGATCGAGCGGCACCGTAAAGGTGGCGGTCCTTCTTCCCCTCACCGCCTCAGGCTCGACGCCGGCAGTGGCCAAGGCGCTCAAGCAGGCAGCCGAGCTTGCACTGTTCGACTTCGACAATCCCAATGTGACGCTGATCCCCAAGGACACCAAGGGCTCGCCGGAGGGTGCGCGGCTTGCCGCCGAGAGCGCTTTGCAGGACGGCGCCGAGCTGATCATCGGGCCGCTCTTCGCCCAGGAGGTCACGGGCGCGGCTTCCGTGGCGCGGCAAGGCGGCGTGCCGATGATTGCCTTTTCCAGTGATGAGAAGGTCGCTGGCGGCGGGGTCTATCTCTTGAGCTTTCTCGCCGGACGCGATGTCCCGCGCATCGTCTCCTTCGCGCTGTCGCGCGGAAAGCGGAATTTCGCCGAGCTCATCCCGCAATCGGCCTATGGCCGCATCGCCGAGACCGCGTTTGCCAGGGCCATCTCCGCCGGCGGCGGTCAGGCACCTGTGCGCGCGACATTCCCGCCCGACGATTCAAGCGCGATGCTCGGCCCGGTACGGCAAGTCGCCAATGCCATCAAGTCGGCGCAAGCGGTCGACGCGCTCTTCCTTCCTGCCGGGCGCGAGGAGCTGCCGGCGCTTGCCCCGCATCTCGCTTCTTCCGGCCTCTCCAGCAGGAGCGTGCAGTTCATCGGCACCGGCCAGTGGGACTATCCGCATATCGGTGGCGACCGGGCGCTGGTCGGCGGCTGGTATCCGGCGCCCGACCCCAAGGGGTGGAGCGGTTTCGTCGAGCGTTATTCCAAGACCTATGGCGTGGGCCCGCCCCGCATCGCGAGCCTCGCCTATGACGCGGTGAGCCTCGCCGTGTCGCTGTCGCCCAATCCGCCCGGTCAGCGCTACACCACCTCGCAGCTCACCCGGCCGAGCGGCTTCTCCGGCGTCGATGGACTGTTCCGCCTGCTCTCCGACGGAACCTCAGAGCGCGGCCTCGCCATTCTCGAAGTGCGCGAAGGAGGCCCGCAAGTGATCGACCCGGCGCCGAGCTCCTTCGCGACCGCCTCGTCCTATTGAGGTTTAGGCCGCGAGCTCGACGATGAGCCGGTCGAGCACGAGCCGCCCTTTGGGCGTGGCGGCAAGCCGGGTGCCGTGGCGGGCAATGAGGCCGTCCCGCGCCAGCGCGCCGACACGGTCCTCGGCGAGAACGCGGCCGTCGATGGCGGCAAGCCGCTCAAGATCGATGCCTTCGCTGAGCCTCAAGCCCATGAGGAGATATTCGTCGGCAGCCTGCTCGGCGCTCAGGACCTCGTCGGCTTCCAAGCCATGACCGGAGGCTTCGACTTCGGCAAGCCAGCGCTCCGGGGACTTGATCGCGGCCAGCGCGCGCGTCGTGCCGCTAGCGCCGATGCGGCTATGAGCGCCGGGCCCGATGCCGGCATAGTCGGCGCCGCGCCAATAGAGCAGATTGTGGCGCGACTCCGATCCCGGCCGGGCATGGTTTGAGACCTCGTAAGCGGGGAGTCCCGCTGCCTCGCATAGCTCTTGCGTAAGCAGATATTGCGCGCGCGCCTCGGCCCCGCCCGGCGTGCGGAGTGTGCCCGCTTCATGACGCGCGGCGAACGGTGTGCCCGCCTCGATGGTGAGCTGATAGAGCGACAGGTGATCGGCGGCATGGCCGAGCGCGAGAGTAAGCTCGTCCCGCCATTGCCGCGCCGTCTGACGCTCGCGCGCATAGAGGAGATCGAATGAGACGCGGCCGAAATGACGTTTGGCCAACGCAAGCGCCGCCAACGCCTCCGCCGCGCTGTGCTGGCGGCCGAGCGCCTTGAGGCTGTCATCGTCGAGCGCCTGCACCCCGAGCGACAGCCGGTTGACGCCGGCCGCGCGGTAGCCGGCAAAGCGCTCGGCCTCGACGCTGGTGGGATTGGCCTCGAGCGTGATTTCGGCATCGCTGGAGAGCAGCCAATGTAAGGCGATGGTGTCGAGGATCGCCGCGACCGTCGAGGGCTGCATCAAGGACGGGGTGCCGCCGCCGAAGAACACGCTCCCGACGCATCGTCCGGGCGCCAGCGAAGCGAAATGCGCAAGCTCGGCGAGATAGGCGGCCACGAACCGCGTCTCGTCGATGCCGCCATGGCGGACATGGGAATTAAAGTCGCAATAGGGGCACTTGGCGCGGCAGAACGGCCAGTGCACATAGACCCCGAATGACGGCGCGGTTTCACGCGCCATAGGTCGCCTCCATCAATGTCTCGAAGGCGTGCATGCGGTGCGAGAGCCGGTTCTTCAATTCGGGCGCCATCTCACCGAAAGTCTCCCCATAGCCGTCCGGTACGAAGATCGGATCATAGCCGAAGCCGCGGCCGCCGCGCGGCGGCCAAGTGAGCGTACCAAAGACCTTTCCCTCGAAGATCCGAGCCGATCCCTTGGGGGCGGCCAGCGCGAGCGCGCAGGTGAAATTGGCGCGAGCGTCCGGCGCACCCTTCGCCTCAAGTTCACGATGCACCCGCTCCATGGCGAGACCGAAATCCTTGCCGGGGCCGCCCCACCGCGCCGAGTGGATGCCCGGCGCACCATCGAGTGCTGCCACCTCCAGTCCCGAATCGTCGGCGAGTGCCGTCATGCCTGACGCCTTTGCCGCCGCTTCCGCCTTGATCGCAGCATTCTCGGCGAAGCTCGCGCCGGTCTCTTCCGGTTCGGGGAGGCCGAGGCTCGCCGCCGAGACGCATTCCACCCCAAACGGTGCAAGCAGCTCGGCGAGCTCTCTCACCTTGCCCTCATTGTGGCTCGCGGCGACGATCGTCGCGCCCCGCTTGAGCATCGCCTTCATACTTTAGGCGACGGTAAGCTTCTGCAGCGCCACCAGCTCGGCGATGCCGTGGCGCGCGAGCGCCATGAGCTGATCGAATTGCTCCTGGCTGAACGGCTCGGTCTCGGCCGTGCCCTGCACCTCGACGATGCCGCCGGATCCCGTAATCACGAAATTGGCGTCGGCGTCGGCCTCCGAATCTTCGGCATAGTCGAGATCGAGAACAGCCTCGCCGCCATAGAGACCGCACGACACCGCGGCCACATGATCGCGCAACACGCCGTTCTTGATCATGTTGCGGGCGCGCATCCAGGCGAGCGCATCGTGCAGCGCGACCCAGGCGCCGGTAATCGAGGCGGTGCGCGTGCCGCCGTCGGCCTGAAGCACGTCGCAATCGACGACGATCTGCCTCTCGCCGAGCGCCGTGAGGTCGATGACGGCGCGGAGCGAGCGACCGATCAGGCGCTGGATCTCCTGGGTGCGTCCCGACTGCTTTCCGGCCGAGGCTTCCCGCCGCGTCCGCTCCGATGTGGCGCGGGGCAGCATGCCATATTCGGCGGTGACCCAACCGCGCCCCTGGCCCTTGAGCCAGGGCGGCACGGGCTCGCCCGCCGTCGCCGTACACAACACGTGCGTATCGCCGAAACGGACGAGGCACGATCCCTCGGCATGGCGCGAAACGGCACGCTCGAAGCTGATAGGCCGAAGCGCGTCGGATGCGCGTTTTGACGGGCGGGCGATGGCGGGGGTCTCCTGTTGCAAGGCCGCGCAACCCTAGAGGAGGCGCTGGCGGCGGAAAAGTGATTTCCCCAAGCCTTCCTTGGGCCGCCCTTGTGCCGGGGATGAGGAGCGGCTACCACCCATAACCATGGCCGAGACGGAGACGAGGGCCGGGAACTCTCACCTCATAGGGACCGCCGCGCCGAGCGCTCCGCGCAAGGAGGAGGTGTCTCTCGCGACGCCCATGATCGCCCAATATCTGGAGATCAAGGCGGCCAACGCCGACTGCCTGCTGTTTTACCGCATGGGCGATTTCTACGAGCTGTTCTTCGAGGACGCCGAAATTGCCTCGCGCGCGCTCGGGATCGCGCTCACCAAACGCGGCAAGCATTTGGGCCAAGACATTCCCATGTGCGGCGTGCCGGTCCATGCCGCCGACGACTATCTCCAGCGCCTGATCGCCCAAGGCCACCGGGTCGCGGTGTGCGAGCAGATCGAGGATGCAGCCGAGGCCAAGAGGCGCGGGCCCAAGGCGGTGGTACGCCGCGACGTGGTCCGCCTCGTCACGCCCGGCACCCTCACCGAGGAGACCCTGCTCGATGCCCGCGCCCACAACTTCCTCACCGCGCTGTTCCGGGCGCCCGCCAAAGAAGGCAGCGAGCCCGCCTACGCTCTCGCCTCGCTCGATATCTCGACCGGGGAGTTGATCGCTTCGTCGGTGAGCGCGAGCGATCTTCCGGGCGAGCTTGCCCGAATCAGGCCCGGGGAGGTGCTTCTCGGCGACGATATCGCGGGCGACGCGGGGCTTCGCCGTCACGTCGAGGAAGCGCGCGCTGCGCTGACGCCGTGCCCGCGCGCTCATTTCGACTCCGTCAGCGGCGAGAGGACGCTAAAGACCCGTCTTGGCGTGGCCGCGCTCGACGCCTTTGGCGAATTCACGAAGCCGGAGCTTGCCGCACTCGCCGGGCTGCTCACCTATGTGGAGATCACCCAGGCCGGCAGGGCGCCGCTGCTCCGGCCACCGCGCAAGGAACGGGCCGGCAGCCTCCTCATCATCGATGCCGCCACCCGCGCCAATCTCGAGCTGATGCGGTCGAGCCAGGGCGCGCGCGCCGGCGGCCTGTTCGCCGCGATCGATCGCACCGTGACCGCGGCGGGGGCGCGGGAACTGGCAAGCCGGCTTGGCAGTCCCCTGACCGATCCGGCGGCGGTGAATGCGCGTCTCGATGCGGTGGCCTATCTTACCGATGAGCCGGGTTTGCGGCGCGACCTGCGCGGCGCGCTAAAGGCCGTTCCCGATCTCGCCCGCGCGCTTGCGCGGCTCGCGCTAGGGCGTGGCGGTCCACGCGATCTCGGCGTCGTGCGGGACGCCATCCGCTCAGCCCACGCTCTTGCCGCTCATCTGTTGCAGAGTGGCGAAATTCTCGGACTGCCGCGGGAACTCATGGGCATTGTCGAACGTCTGGCCACCGCGCCCGCGCAGATCGAGCAGGCTCTGTCGGAAGCGCTGGGCGAGGCCCTTCCCGTCAACGCGCGCGACGGCGGCTTCATCCGCGAGGGCGCCGATGCCGATCTCGACGAGCATCGGCGTTTGCGCGACGGCAGCCGCCAAGTCATCGCCGGCTTGCAGGCGACTTATGCCGGGACGACCGGCATCAAGTCGCTGAAGGTTCGCCACAACAACGTGCTCGGCTATTTCGTCGAGGTCACGGCGCTGCACGGCCCGGTCCTGACCAAGCCGCCGCATGTCGAAATCTTCATCCACCGCCAGACGCTTGCCAATGTCGTGCGCTTCTCCACCCCCGAGCTCGCCGAGCTCGAGGCGCGCATCACCCAAGCCGCCGACCGCGCGCTCGCGCTTGAGCTCGAAATCTTCGCGCGGCTTTCCCAGGACGTGCTTGCCGAACAGGCCGCCCTCTCGGCCGCGAGCGCCGCTCTCGCCGAGCTCGACCACTACGCCGGGCTCGCCGAACTTGCCGTCGAAGAGAACTACGTGAGGCCCAAGATCGACCACAGCCTGATCTTTGCCGTCGATGACGGGCGACACCCGATGGTGGAACAGACCCTGCGGCGGAGTGACGGCGTGAACTTCGTCGGCAATGACTGCCGCCTCGGCCCAAGCGAGGGTAAAGACACCCGCATCCTCGTGGTGACCGGGCCCAATATGGCCGGCAAATCGACTTTCCTGCGGCAGAACGCGCTGATCGTGGTGCTGGCGCAGTCGGGCTCCTTCGTGCCGGCGCGAAGCGCGCATGTCGGCGTTGTCGATCGCCTGTTCAGCCGCGTGGGCGCCGCCGACGACCTGGCTCGCGGCCGCTCGACTTTCATGGTGGAGATGGTCGAGACCGCTTCGATCCTCAATCAGGCGAGCGAACGGTCTTTCGTCGTGCTCGATGAGATCGGACGGGGAACCGCGACCTTCGACGGGTTATCGATTGCTTGGGCCGCGCTCGAATATCTGCACGAGGTCAACCGTTCCCGCGTTCTGTTCGCCACCCACTATCACGAGCTGACGGCTCTCGCCGACAAGCTTACGCACGCGGCCAACGCCACGGTCGAGGTCAAGGAGTGGCGCGACGAAATCGTGTTCCTCTACCGCGTGATCATGGGCGCCGCCGACCGCTCCTACGGCCTCCACGTGGCGAAGCTTGCGGGATTACCGGCACAAGTTCTGTCCCGCGCCGGCGAAGTCTTGAGCGCATTGGAGCGGGCCGATGGGCGCCCGAAGCCTACCGATCTCGCCGGCGACCTGCCGCTTTTCCAGGCGGCACAGGGGACGAAGACGCTTGAGCCCGACCGCGCTTCGCGTCTCGAACAGGCTATAGCGGCGCTCAGCCCCGACGCCATGACCCCGAAAGAGGCTCTCGAGGCCCTTTATCGCCTTAGGGCTTTGCTTGCCAGCGAGCGCTAGTGCGCCCATGTGCTAGAGTTGAGAGCGCGTCGCCATGGACCAACCCGCCCCCAAACCGGCACCCTATTTCGACCTCGGCCTTCTTCGGCACGAGGCCGCGGAGCTGGCCCGTGCCCATGCCGGGCAGGCTTCCGCGCTTCGCGTCGCCCTGATTGAACGCTTGCGCGGTCTTGTCGCTGAGGCGAAGGCCGCGGCCAAGCGTCAGCTTGAAGAGGACGGCGACGGGAGAAAATGCGCCGAGGGTCTCTCGGCCTTCCAGGACGCTCTGACCGCGCTCGCCTACGACTTCACTACGACCCACGTCTACCCGGCTCAGAATCCCTCGGCGGCGGAACGGATGGCGATCGTGGCCCAAGGCGGGTACGGACGCGGCCTTCTCGCCCCCGGCTCCGACATCGATCTCCTGTTTTTGCTCCCCTACAAGCAGACCGCCTGGGGCGAGAGCGTCGCCGAATACATGCTCTATCTGCTCTGGGATCTGGGCTTCAAGGTCGGCCATGCCACGCGCAACATCGACCAATGCATCCGTCGCAGCCATTCCGACATGACCATCCGCACCACTCTTCTCGACGCGCGGCTGATCCTGGGGGATGAGGATCTCTATGCCGATTTTCGGCGCCGTTTCCGCGCCGAGGTGCTCGACGGCAGCCCCCGCTCCTTCATCGAGGCGAAGCTCGCCGAGCAGAACGCCCGCCATGCCCGCGCCGGCGCCTCGCGCTATCTCGTCGAGCCCAACGTCAAGGACGGCAAGGGGGGCTTGCGCGATCTGCACACGCTGCACTGGCTCGCCAAGCACCTTTATCCCGACAAGGCCGTGGCGGAATTCGTCGAGGTCGGCGTGTTCACGGCCCACGAATATCGGAGTTTCCGCCGCTGCGAGAGTTTTCTGTGGACGGTGCGCTGCGAGCTGCATTTTCTGACCGGGCGGCCTGAGGAGCGTCTCTCCTTCGACTTGCAACAGGCCATGGCCGAGCGGCTCGGCTATCGCGGGCATGCCGGGCTAAGCGCGGTCGAGCGATTCATGCGCCACTACTTCCTCGTCGCCAAAGAGGTCGGCGAGTTGACCGGGATTGTTTGCTCGGCGCTCGAGATGAAGCAGCTGAAATCGCTGCCCACTCTCGACACGTTGCTTGCCCCCTTCGGCTGGCGCCGCCGCGCCAAGCTCAGGCGAACGTCGGACTTCCGCATCGAGAACGGCCGCATCTCCGCCGTCGACAAGAACGCCTTCGCCAAGGATCCGGTGAACTTCATCCGCCTGTTCTCGTTTGCCGACGAGCATCAAGCGTCGTTCTCGCCCGAGGTGCTGCGTCAAATCCGCTCCAACTTCCGCCTGATCGACGACAAGCTCCGCGCCAACCCGACGGCCAATCGCCTGTTCATGCGGCTTGTGACCGACTCGCGCGATCCCGAGGGCGTATTGCGCAAGATGAACGAGGCGGGCGTGCTCGGACGCTTCGTCCCGGATTTCGGGCGCGTCGTCTCGATGATGCAATTCAACATGTACCATCACTTTACCGTGGACGAGCACCTGATCCGCACCATCGGGTTTCTGTCGGGCATCGAGCGTGGACGCTTCACCGCCGAGCATCCGTTGTCCAGCGAGATCATTCGCACCATCGACAATCGCCGCGCGCTCTATGTTGCCGCCTTTGTCCACGATATCGCCAAGGGCCGGGACGAGGATCATTCCATCGCCGGCGCCCGCATCGCCCGCGAACTCGGCCCGCGGCTTGGTCTTAACCCCTCCGAGACCGAAACCGCCGCGTGGCTGGTCGAGCATCATCTCGCCATGAGCCACTTCGCTCAAAGCCGCGACCTCAACGACGCCAAGACCCTTCGCGATTTCGCCGCCCTGGTTCAGAGCCGGGAAAGGTTGAAGCTCTTGCTCGTGTTCACGGTGGCCGACATCCGCGCCGTCGGGCCCGGCGTGTGGACCGGTTGGAAGGGCCAGCTCCTGCGCACCCTCTATTTCGAGACCGAGCCGCTGCTCGGCGGCGGCCATACCACCTTGAGCCGCAGCGAACGTGTCGCCCAGGCGCAAGAGGCTCTTAAAGCGCGGCTGACGGATTGGCCGGAGTCGCAACTCGAGCATTTCATCAATCGTCACTATCCGTCTTATTGGCTCAGGATGGACCTCGATGTCGTCGCCGACCACGCCAATCTCATCCGCGACGCCGAGGCGCGATCGAAGCCGATCGTCACGCGTATCGCAACCGACGCGTTCCGCGGCGTCACCGAGATCACGCTGCTCGCACCGAACCACCCGCGGCTCCTCGCCATGGTCGCGGGCGCCTGCACCGGAGCCGGAGCCAACATCGTCGATGCTCAGATCTCGACCACGCGCGACGGCATGGCGCTCGACACGATTTACCTCGAGCGCGAGTTCGATCTGACCGAGGATGAAGAGCGGCGCGCGCAAAAAATTGCACTGACCATCGAGCGCCTGCTCCGGAGCGAGGTGCGCTTGGCCGAGGTGATCTCTGACAGGCGCAAGCCGAAGCCGAGGCTCTCCGCCTTCACCGTCGAGCCGCAAGTGGTCATCGACAACACGCTGTCCGACGCGCTCACGGTGATCGAGGTCAATGGGCTCGACCGCCCCGGCCTGCTCTACGACGTGACCCGGGAAATCTCCGATCTCAATCTCGACATCGCCTCGGCCCATATCGCCACTTTCGGCGAGAAGGCCGTCGACGTGTTCTACGTCACCGATCTCACCGGCAAGAAGATCTCGAGCAAGAGCCGGGAGAGCGCCATCCGCGAGCGGCTGCTTAAGGCGTTGCAGGCGCGTCACGAACCGGCGCTGCTTTCCGCCTGATGAAGCTCTACCGCGGCTTCGCCACCGTTGGCGCCATGACCGTCTTGAGCCGCGTGCTCGGCTTCGTTCGCGACATTTTCATCGCTGCCGTGCTTGGCACCTCCTATGTGGCTGACGCCTTTTTCGTGGCGTTCCGCATCCCCAACATGTTTCGCCGGCTTTTCGCCGAAGGCGCCTTCGACGCGGCTTTCATCCCGCTCTTTGCCGGACGCCTCCAAGCCGACCCCGAGGCGGCGCGGAACTTTGCCGGCCAGGCTCTGTCCGGGCTGGCCGTCGTGCTCGTCGCCTTTACGCTTCTTGGCGAGATCGCCATGCCGTGGCTGATGCTCCTTCTCGCGCCCGGCTTCACCACCGATCCGGAGAAATTCGCCCTCGCCGTCCTGCTTGCGCGCATCGCGCTTCCCTATCTCGTCTTCATGTCGGTGGTTGCCCTCTACTCCGGCATCCTCAACGCCTTCGGCCGCTTCGCCATTGCGGCCTTCGCCCCCACGCTTCTGAATGTCGTGCTCATCGCCGTGCTGCTGATCTTTGTCGCTTGGGGCGGTTCCAATCAGAGCATGGCCGGGGTCGCACTCGCCTGGGGAATAGCCGTGTCCGGCCTGCTCCAGGTCCTGGTGGTCGTCGCCGCCGCCGCCAAGTACGGGATGCGCCTCGCATGGAGCCGGCCGCAACTCACCCCCGATATGCGCCGTCTCGCGGCGCTCGCCGTGCCTGGCGTCATCGCCGGCGGCATGGCCCAGATCACCATCGTGATTTCAACCATCATCGCCACCCTTCAGGATCGCGTCGTGTCGTGGCTCTATTATGCCGACCGCCTGTTCCAGCTGCCGCTCGGCGTAATCGGCGTCACCATCGGCGTCGTTCTTCTGCCTACCCTCAGCCACAAGCTAAGGTCCGGCGATCACGCGGCAGCGCTCGAGAGCGAGAACCGGGCGCTCGAGTTCGCCCTCCTGCTCACCCTGCCCGCCGCCATCGCGCTCTTCCTTGCGGCCGAGCCGATCATGCGCGTGCTGTTCGAGCGCGGCGCCTTCACCGCCGTCGATACCAAGGCCACCGCTTCGATGCTTGGCGCGCTGGCGCTCGGTCTGCCGGCCTATGTCCTCATCAAGGTCCTGCATCCGAGCTTCTTTGCCCGCGAGGACACGAAGACGCCGATGCTCTACGCCGGCATCAGCCTTGCCGCGAATGTGGTGTTGAGTCTCATGCTGTTCCTCTTGATCGGTGCCACCGGGATAGCGGTTGCCACGGCGCTCGCGGGCTGGATCAACGTCGCCCTGCTCATTGCCGAGCTTTCTCGCCGCGAAGGCTTCGCGCTCGATCGAACGTTCCACCGGCGTTTTGCGGGCATTCTTGCCGCCTGTGCGGCGATGGGGGGTGTCGTGTTCGGGCTCGTCAAAATCCTAGGGCCCGGGTTCGCCCCGGAGAGCGGGCTGATCGTCCAGGGAGCGTCGCTTCTCGCCCTGGTCGGCATCGGCCTTGCGACCTATCTCGGCGCGGCTCACCTCTTCGGCGCCGCCCGATTTCGCGATCTCCTCAAGGACATCGCCGCTTGAGACGCCTGTCTCGCGTGCATCGGCGGCGGCCAGCTTGCGCCGGGCCTCCGCTTTAAGCCATAACCCGCGAGGCCTTAGGGGCAGGACATGCAAAAAGCCAAGACCAGGACCCGCGTCTTCTCGGGGGTGCAGCCGACCGGCAATCTCCATCTCGGCAATTATCTCGGCGCCATCACCAAATTCGTGGCGCTCCAGGAGGAGCACGACTGCCTCTATTGCGTGGTCGATCTCCACGCCATCACCGTGTTCCAGGACCCCGACGCGCTCACCAAGAACACCCGCGAAGTGACCGCCGCCTTCATCGCCTCCGGCATCGATCCCGCGCGCCACATCGTGTTCAACCAGAGCCAGGTTTCCGGCCATGCCGAGCTTGCTTGGATCTTCAATTGCGTAGCGCGCCTCGGCTGGCTGAACCGCATGACTCAGTTCAAGGAGAAGGCCGGCAAAGACCGCGAGAACGCGTCCGCCGGGCTCTATGTCTATCCCAATCTGATGGCGGCCGACATTCTGCTCTATCACGCGACCCATGTTCCGGTCGGCGATGACCAGAAACAGCATCTGGAGCTTGCCCGCGACATCGCCCAGAAATTCAACAACGACTTCGCCGCAACCATCGCCCGCGCAGGCTATCCCGGAGGCTTCTTCCCGCTGCCCGAGCCTCTCATCACCGGCCCGGCGACGCGGGTGATGAGCTTGCGCGACGGTATGCGCAAGATGTCGAAGTCGGACGAGTCCGACATGACGCGGATCAACCTGACCGACGATGAAGATGCCATCGCCAAGAAGATCAAAAAGGCCAAGACCGATCCCGAGCCGCTGCCGTCGGAGGTGAAGGGGTTGGAGGCAAGGCCCGAGGCCGACAACCTCGTCGGCATCTACGCCGGCCTCGCCGATACGAGCAAGGAGACGGTGTTGCGCGAGTTCGGCAACGCCCCTTTCTCACGCTTCAAGGAGGCGCTTGCCGAGCTTGCCGCGGCAAGGCTCACCCCGATCGGCAAGGAGATGCGGCGCCTGATGGCCGATCCGGTGGAAATCGACCGCATCCTGGCCGAAGGCGCGCGGCGCGCTCACGCCATTGCCGATCCGATCCTGGCCGCGACCAAAGACATCGTCGGCCTCATCCGGAGCTGAAAATCACGCGCCGCTCTTAACGCCTGTGCCGATCGGGCAGGAGACGCCCGTGCCCCCGAGCCCGCAATAGCCGTGCGGGTTCTTGGCGAGATATTGCTGGTGATAGTCTTCCGCGAAATAGAACTCCGGCGCCGGCAGGATCTCGGTCGAGATCGGGCCGAGCCCGCGCGCCATCAGCGCCGCCTCGTAGCCCGCCTTCGAGGCTTGCGCCGCGCGGCGCTGCTCGTCCGAAACATAGTAGATGCCCGAGCGAGATTGGGTGCCGACGTCGTTTCCTTGCCGCATTCCTTGGGTCGGGTCGTGACTCTCCCAAAAGACCTTGAGGAGTTCATCGTAGCTCACGCGCTTGGGGTCATAGACGACGAGCACCGCCTCGTTATGGCCGGTCAGCCCCGAACACACCTCCTCATAGGTCGGGTTGGGCGTCAGCCCGCCGGCATAGCCGACCGCGGTGACATGAACGCCCGGGAGTTCCCAGAACTTCCGCTCGGCGCCCCAGAAACAGCCGAGACCGAACAGCGCCGTCTCGGCGCCTTGCGGGTAGGGTCCCTTGAGAGCGGCGCCGCTCACGAAATGGGTTTGAGCGGTGGGAATGGGCTCGCCGCGGCCAGGCAGCGCCTGTGCGGACGAAGGCATCGAGAGCGGTTTAGCCTTTAGCGTGAACATGGAGGACTCCCTTGGCGCGAGGCGCCGTTGATCCGATTTCCCCTTAATTGATGAACACTTCGACCGGCTTGCGCTTCTGCCCGAGCCAGTAGAGCAGCACCCCCAGGATACCGAACACGACCCAGGTCGGCGCATCGAGGATCGTGGTCATGATCGGGTCCCATATGAGGGGGCTGACCTTGGTTTCGATCGCGGCCTTGGCGTCGCGAAGCGTCTCGGGGCTCAACGCCTGCCATTGCTGCCCCATCGGCGTGACCACCCACGCGCCGCCGCCCGCCAGACTCTTGGTGGCGTCGACGACGGCGGCGACCATGGCGAGCAAGAGCAGCCCGACGCCAAAAATGCGCAACAGCATAAGCATTGTTCGATACGTGGCGGATAGACGTTGTCACGCTTACATAAGCCATCGCCGGCCCATGTTCAAATCCATGCGCCTTCAGCATTGCGTGAAGCGAGCGCGAGCGGGGGCCCCGCGGGCTTGCTTGAACCTCGGGGTCGCTTCGCTATAGTTGCGGCGCTTTGCTTAAGAGGAGAGGTGGCCGAGTGGTCGAAGGCGCGCGCTTGGAAAGCGTGTAGGCGGGCAACCGTCTCGAGGGTTCGAATCCCTCCCTCTCCGCCACCTGGGTCGTGGTGCCGTCGGACGGCGTGTCATCTTCTCGTCGCCCGAGCAACAGGTCTTGGTGCCCATCGCTGTGCCCGGCGGGACTAGTCGAGCACGATGCGTGGTGGCGAGATAAAAGGCTGGTAACCTCGCCATCGCGGCAGCACCTCAGCGAATGGAGACGATAATGGCCAACGACGTCAGCGAGGCCGCTAAGGCGGTTGTCCGTCGCAACACGATCGAAGTTCAAGGCGGCGGCAATTGGGAGCTGTTCAACGAATTGTTCGATGATCATTTCCATGATCATACGCCGCAACCGGGAGGAAAGCCTGATAAGGGGGCGTACTCGAACTCTACCGTCGGCTGCGGGAAGCATTTCCCGACTTCACTCCGGAAATCCATTGGCAGAAGGCGGACGGTGATGTGGTCACGACCTATAAGACTTATCATGGAACCCATCTCGGCAACTTCCTTGGCGTTCCGGGAACCGGCCGAAAGGTGAGTTTCGAGGCGGTCGACGCGATGCGCGTCGTCGATGGGAGAATTACCGAGCATTGGGGCGTCGCAAACCTCTACTCGGTCATGCAGCAGCTTGGCGTGCTCGCTCCCAAATAGGCCGCCGGGTAGATTGTGCGGGTTCCTAGTTG
>JACMJU010000136.1 GCA_014380485.1 Methyloceanibacter sp. | reverse complement strand
GGCCGAGAGCGTCGGGTCGGCGCGGCCCGCACAGCCCACCCCCGCGCTCGTGTTCAAGACGGTCGACTATAAGGATACCGGATCGGCGACAGGCACCGTCGAGATCACCGGCACGACCGACCCGGGGGCGAACATCGCCGTCTTTTACGACGACGCGCCTCTCGGCACCGTGCGGGCCGACCGCGAGGGCAAGTGGCGCATCGTGGCGGAGAAGAAGCTCAAGACCGGGCAACACAGTTTCCGCGCCGAGCGGCTCGATGCGACGACCGGCGCCTCGTCGGGACAGGCGGTCGTCACCATCGAGCGCATGGAGCCGAAAGCGCCGGAGGTCGCCGCCCGGGAGATACAATCTCAGCCGCGGGCCGCGGTCTCATCTTCTGCTTCGGATGCGGACCGCGCCCAGCGCGCAAAGGACGTCTATACCATCCGCCGCGGCGACACGCTGTGGGCCATCGCCAAACGCTATCTCGGCAGCGGTCTGCGCTATCCCACGATCTTCCAGGACAACCGCCAGACCATCAACGATCCCGACTTGATCCATCCTCAGCAGCAAGTGACGGTCCCCAACCAATGATGCGCTTGGCGGGGCTGGGCGGGAAGCCTATATAGGTCGTGAAGCAGGGGCAGCGCCCGGTCGCTGCCCTTTTTGCCGCGCCGACGGCGCGCCCATAGAAGCGATTTTCCATGCAAGACCGGCTACCGCAATCGAGAAGCGACGCCGTGCTTCAGGCGCGGACGGGGGATTTGAGTGTCCTACGCGAGCTTTTGCCTTACGTCTGGCCGGCCAATCGGCCCGTTCTCCGCTGGCGCGTGGTCCTTGCGCTGACGGCGCTCGTCATCGCCAAGGTTATCACCCTCGCCGTCCCCATCGCCTATAAGACGGTCGTCGACGTTCTCACCGGAGAAGTGAGCCCCGGCGCTGTCGCCGGGCTTTCCGCCTTCGGGCTTGCCGCCATCCCCGCCGTGCTCATCGTCGCCTATGGCGTGGGGCGCGTGCTGATGGTCCTGTTCGCACAGTTCCGCGATGTGTGGTTCACCGTGGTCGCCCAGAATGCGGTCCGCCAACTCGCGAACCGCACCTTCCGGCATCTGCATGCGCTGTCCTTGCGCTTTCACCTCGAGCGCCGCACCGGAGGTTTGAACCGCGTCATCGAGCGCGGCGTCACCGGGGTCGACACCATCGTGCGCATGGCGGTGTTGAACTCGATCCCGACCGCCGTCGAGCTGGTCATGATCGCGGGGCTGGTGGCTTATTATTTCGGCTGGATCTACGTTGTGGTCGTTCTGGTTACCGTCGCCGTCTATGTGTTGTTCACCTTCTGGGCCAGCGAGCGCCGCATCGTCATCCGCCGCGACATGAACGAATCCGACACCGAGGCGCATGCCAAGGCGGTCGACAGCCTGCTCAACTACGAGACGGTGAAATATTTCGGCAATGAGGAACTCGAGGCGCGGCGCTTCGATTCCAGCATGGCGCGCTACGAGAGAGCGGCGATCCGCACCTATACCTCGCTCGGTCTGCTCAATTCCGGTCAGGCGCTGATCTTCACCATCGGTACGGTCATCTGCATGCTGCTGGCGGCGCGCGACGTGACAAGCGGCGCACTGACCATCGGCGGCTTCGTAATGATCAACGCCATTCTTATGCAGCTCTATTTGCCGCTCAATTTCATGGGCATGGTCTATCGCGAGATCAAGCAGGGGCTGATCGACGTTGAGACTATGTTCGCGCTGCTGAATGAGCCGGCCGAGATCGTCGATAGACCGGGCGCCAAGCCGCTCCGCGTGACCAAAGGCGAGGTCAGATTCGAGAACGTGTCCTTCGCTTACGATCCGGAGCGTCCGATCTTGAAGCGGGTGAACTTCGCGGTGCCGGCGGGAAAAATGGTCGCCATCGTCGGGCCGTCGGGCGCCGGCAAATCCACGATCTCGCGCATCCTGTTCCGCTTCTACGAGCTGACCGGCGGGAGAGTGCTGATCGATGGCCAGAACATCGGGGACGTAACCCAGGTCTCGCTCAGAGCGGCGATCGGCATGGTTCCGCAGGACACCGTGCTGTTCAACGACACGATCGAGTACAACATCCGTTACGGCAAGCCCGATGCGAGCCCGGCCGAGGTGCGCGAGGCGGCGCGGCTTGCCCAGATCGACGACCTCATCATGACGCTGCCGCAAGGTTACGAGGCGCTGGTCGGTGAGCGCGGCCTGAAACTTTCCGGCGGTGAGAAGCAGCGGGTGGCGATCGCCCGCACCATCCTCAAGGCGCCGCCGATCCTGATGCTCGACGAAGCCACGTCGGCGCTGGACAGTCATACTGAGCGCGAGATCCAGGACGCGCTCGAACGGGTGGCGCGCGAGCGCACGAGCCTCGTCATCGCCCACCGCCTATCCACCGTCGTGCATGCCGACAACATCCTCGTGCTCGATCACGGGGAAATCGTCGAGCAGGGCACGCATCCGGAGTTGCTCGCCAAAGGCGGCCTCTATGCGAGCCTTTGGGCCCGCCAGCGGGAGGCCGACGAGGCGCGCGAGCGGCTGGCGCAGGCGCTCGACGGCGACGAGTTGCCGCAATCGCGCGCGGCCGAACGTCTCGAGGACGAGGCACTCGCCTCGACATAAGCGAGCCAGCGCCCACGCATGAACGACCGGCACGGCATAATCGACAGCATCTTGGGCGCGTTTGCCCCCATCCACCCCGATGGCTTCAAGTTTGTCGCCGGGGCGGCGCTCGCGACACTTATTCTGTTCGCACTGGCGCCGCCGCTCGGATGGCTCGCCGCCGTCGCCACCGCGTATTGCGCCTATTTTTTTCGCGATCCGGAACGGGTCACCCCGCAGCGCCCGGGCCTTGTGGTGAGCGCCGCCGACGGCAAGATCGTCGGCATCGCGCGCGCCGTGCCCCCGCGCGAGCTGCAACTCGGAAATTCGCCGCTCACCCGCGTTTCCGTGTTCCTCTCGATTTTCGACGTGCATGTCGTGCGCGCCCCCGCAGGCGGCCGCATCGTAACGAGCGCCTATGCGCCGGGCGCCTTTCTCAACGCCGAGCGCGACAAGGCGAGCGAAGAGAACGAGCGCCATGCTCTTGTCGTCGAGACCGAGCGGGGCGAGAAGACCGGGCTCGTGCTGATCGCCG
This sequence comes from Methyloceanibacter sp., assembly GCA_014380485.1. GTDB lineage: Bacteria > Pseudomonadota > Alphaproteobacteria > Rhizobiales > Methyloligellaceae > Methyloceanibacter. The sequence goes on along the minus strand of JACMJU010000136.1, from coordinate 9,743 downwards.
GCCTCATTGCGCGCCGGATCGTGACTTTCGCGGGCGAGGGGGCTAGCGTGGCCCGAGGCCAACGGATCGGTCTTATCCGTTTCGGCAGCCGCGTCGACGTTTACCTTCCCGACGGGGCGGGGGTTCTCGCCGAGATCGGCCAGACGGCGATCGGCGCAGAGACGGTGCTGGCAGAGTTCCCGCGCGACGAGAAGGCGCGGGCGCTGAGTTCCGTGATAGGCTCGGGCCTCGCGGAGGAATAGATCAATGTTTCCGCCTTTCGATCCCGAACGCGACGAACGCAAGCGGCGGCAGACCGTCTTCACGCGCGGTCAAGTGCCGGTCAGGGTGCTGATCCCGAATATCTTCACTCTCGTCGGGCTCTGCGCCGGGCTGACCGCGATTCGCATGGGCATCGAACATCGCTGGGACTTGGCTGTCGCGGCGCTGGTGTTCGCGGCGATACTCGACGGGATCGACGGCCGGGTCGCGCGCCTGCTCAAGGCCTCCTCGCGGTTCGGCGCCGAGCTCGATAGTCTCGCCGATTTCGTCAATTTCGGCGTGGCGCCGGCCATCATCATGTTCAACTGGGCGCTCGAGGATCTGCACAGCCTGGGATGGATCGCGGTGCTGGTGTTCGCGGTGTGCTCGGCGCTGCGGCTGGCGCGTTTCAATGTGTCGCTCGATCGGACCGACACGCCCGCCTGGCAGAGCAACTATTTCGTCGGCGTGCCGGCGCCGGCGGGCGCCATCATTCTCCTGTTACCCATCTACGCGCAGGATCTCGGGCTTCACCTGCCGAGCCTCACGCCGCTCGTTCTCATCTATACGATCGCCATCGCTCTGCTCATGGTCAGCAGGGTGCCGACCTTCTCGGGCAAGCTGATTGGGCAGAAGATTGCGCGCGAGCACGTACCGCCCGTGTTCGTCCTGGCGGCCCTCTTTATTGCGCTGCTCCTGACATATCCCGCGCTCACGCTGGCAGTGGGCTCGGTGACCTATTTGGCGCTCATCCCGTGGTCCGCGTATCGCTATCACGCCGAGGAGCGCAAGGCCGCGAAGACCGCCAAGGCGCAAGGCGGCAAGGGCCAGGCGACACAGGAGCCTTCGGCAAGTCCCGACGAGCAGGTTATTCGCCTGAGAACCAAGCCATGAAGCAGGCTCTTTCCAGCTATCTCCGCCAACTCGAGGCGGAGAGCATCCACATCATGCGCGAGGTCGTTGCCGAGTTCCGCAATCCGGTGATGCTGTACTCGATCGGCAAGGATTCCTCGGTGATGCTGCATCTCGCGCTCAAGGCCTTCTACCCGGGAAAGCCGCCGTTCCCGCTGCTCCATGTCGACACCACTTGGAAATTCCGCGAGATGATCGCCTTTCGCGACCAGGAAGCGCGGCGGCTCGGCCTCGATCTCATCGTCCATATCAACGAGCAAGGGGTCAAAGACGGTATCTCGCCCATCACCCATGGCAGCGCGCTCTATACCGACATCATGAAGACGGAGGCGCTCAAACAAGCGCTTAGCGCCCATAATTTCGATGCGGCGTTCGGCGGGGCGCGGCGCGACGAGGAGAAGTCGCGAGCGAAGGAGCGGGTGTTTTCGTTTCGCAATGCCGCCCAAAACTGGGACCCGAAGCGGCAGCGTCCGGAGCTGTGGCATATCGCCAACACCAAGATCGGACCCGGTGAAAGCATGCGGATGTTCCCGCTGTCGAATTGGACCGAGCTCGACGTGTGGACCTACATCTATCTCGAGAACATTCCGGTGGTTCCGCTCTATTTCGCCGCCGATCGGCCGGTGGTCGAGCGGGGCGGCACGCTCATCATGGTTGACGATGAGCGGCTTCCTCTCGACGCCAAGGAGAAGCCCGAGATGGCGCGCGTGCGCTTCCGCACGCTCGGCTGCTATCCACTCACCGGCGCCATCCGGTCCGAGGCGGCGACGGTTCCGGAAATCATCGAGGAGCTCATCGCCACGCGTTATTCGGAACGCCAGGGCCGCGTTATCGACCACGATCAGGCCGGGTCGATGGAGAAGAAGAAGCAGGAGGGTTATTTCTGATGCCGCGCTTGAGCGTCGTGGGCGGCAGCGGAAAGGCCGACGCGGGCGAGCGGGTCGATGCCCGGATCGCGGCGGAGGAGGATCGCGGCCTCTTGCGCTTTCTCACCTGCGGCAGCGTGGACGACGGCAAAAGCACGCTGATCGGCCGTCTCCTCTACGATTCTCATCTGGTGTTCGAGGATCAGATGCAGAGCGCCGGGCATGGCCAGCGCCGTGCGGGCGCCGGCCAAGCAGCGCCGCTCGACCTTGCCCTGCTGATCGACGGATTGCAGGCCGAACGCGAGCAGAAGATCACCATCGACGTCGCCTACCGTTATTTTTCGACGCCGCGTCGGAAGTTCATTGTCGCCGATACGCCCGGCCATGTGCAGTACACGCGCAACATGGCGACGGGCGCGTCGAATTGCGACTTCGCCGTGCTCTTGGTCGATGCCCGCAGCGGCATCCTGACCCAGACCCGCCGTCACGCCTGCATCCTGTCGCTGCTCGGCATCGGCAAGGTCGCGCTCGCCGTCAACAAGATGGATCTCGTCGACTTCGACCAGGCGCGCTTCGATGCGATCGCCGAGGATTTCGCGGCCTTCGCCCATCAACTCGGCTTGGCGCTGGTGACGGCCATTCCCGTTTCGGCGCTCAAAGGCGACAATGTGGTGACGCCGAGCGCGCATATGCATTGGTATCACGGGCCGACGTTGCTCGGACATTTGGAGACGGTGGATGCCGGCCGCAAAGAGGGGGAGCGGGCGTTCCGCTTTCCGGTGCAGTGGGTGAACCGCCCGCATCTCGATTTCCGCGGCTATGCCGGGACTGTGGCAAGCGGCAAGGTGAGGCGCGGCGAGGAGGTGGTGATCCATCCTTCGGGCAAGCGCGCGCATGTGGCGCGCATCGTCACCGCCGACGGCGACCTCGAAGCAGCGCAGCAAGGCGAAGCGGTGACGTTGACCTTCGCCGAGGAGGTCGATGTGAGTCGCGGGGATGTTATCGCCCTTGCCTCGCACGCTCCCTCGGTCGCCGATCAGATGGCCGCGCGGGTCATCTGGTTCGACGAGGAGCCGATGCTGCCCGGGCGCGCCTATACGTTGAAATGCGGAAACCAGACCACCACGGCGACCGTGCTGAACCTCAAATACAAGCTCAACGTCGACAATCTCGAACACGTCGCCGGCAAGACGCTCGAGATCAACGAGGTGGGGTTGTGCAACCTCGATACCGCGAGGCCGTTGGTGTTCGACCCTTACGCCGAGAACACCGACACCGGTTCGTTCATTCTGATCGACCGTTTCACCAACGCCACCGTCGCGGCGGGCATGATCGAGTTCGGCTTGCGCCGCGCGACCAATGTGCGGTGGCAGGAGCTGTCGATCGACAAGGCATCGCGGGCGGGCCTCAAGGAACAGAAGCCCTGCATATTGTGGTTCACCGGGCTCTCCGGCGCCGGCAAATCGACCATCGCCAATGCGCTGGAGAAGCGGCTGCACGCCATGGGCCGCCACACCTATTTGCTCGACGGCGACAATGTCCGCCACGGCCTCAACAAGGATCTCGGCTTCACCGATGCCGACCGGGTGGAGAACATCCGCCGCGTGGCCGAGGCGGCGCGGCTGTTCGTCGATGCCGGCCTCATCGTCATGGTGTCGTTCATTTCGCCCTTCCGGTCGGAACGGCGCATGGCCCGCGACTTGTTCGAGGCAGACGAGTTCATCGAAATCTTCGTGGATACGCCGCTCGAAATCTGCGAGGCGCGCGATCCGAAGGGTCTTTACGTCAAGGCGCGCGCGGGGCTCATCGCCAATTTCACCGGCATCGATTCGCTGTACGAGCCGCCGGAGCGGGCGGAGCTCAAACTCGATACCAGCACGGCAACGCCTGAGTTCCTCGCCGAGACGGTGCTCTCCGACTTGAGGCGGCGGCATCTCATTTAAGGCGAGTGGGCCGCAACCGCTCTACTCGCCCCGATCGGTTTACTCGGATGAGCAGCTGCGGCCCTCCTCGCACTAGTCGGACGGACCAGTTCCCGAAAGACTAGCGAGGATTTTCAAACGTTCGGCCGCTTTGACGTTGCCATCCTGCGACGCGCGCTCGTACCAGCCGCGGGCGTGGGCGGGATCGCCGTCCAGACCCCTGGCGCCAAGCTCAGCGAGTATCTCGCGGTCGAAAGTACGCGCGAGATCGTAGGCCGCCTCGCTGTCGCCGCGCTCGGCAAGGTGGAGGAGGAGCAGACGCGCCCCCGCGATGTCGCCCTCGCCGAGAAGCCGCATTGCCCTCTCGCGCAGCAGGGTGGATTCGGCCGGAAATTTGGGCTCGTCGACGGCGGGTGCGCCTTGCATGTCGGCCGCGGCGGGGGCCGCGGTTGGGCCGGATCCCGTCGCAAAGGCCTGGTCCGGCGGCGTGATGCGCAGCACGAAGTTCCGCCGCGCCTGCGGCCCGTCTCCGGACTCAAGGACATAGACTTCGACCGGGTAGTCCCCGGCGGGGGCCTGGCCGAGGGAGAGGGTGAGATCGGATATACTCTCCCCCTTCACCAGCCATGCTCCCCTACCGCTTTGCCGTCCCGTGGACAGCGTGGCCTCGGGCGGAAGTCCGCGGATGAGAAAGTAGCGGGCGTGGCTCGGCGGCAGCAGCGGGCCGAAAGCGATCCGCCGTCCCCTTGCGGCAAGGATGGTTTGCGGCGTCGATGGCGCTGCACCCGAAGGAAGGAGCTTTGCCCCGGCTTGTGGCCGGGACAGCGGTTCGCCTTTGGCGGCGCGGTTGGTCGAAACGACCGCAAGCTGAAGCGGGGCATCCGCGCTGCCAGGCGCGGGCTTTTGCCAGGCGATTGAAGTAGAACGCAGGGACGGGAGGGGCGCGCTGTCCGCCGGAAGTGGGGCGGCCACGCTTGCAGCAAGCACGAAACCGCACACGGTGAGGAGAAACGCCGTGACGATAGAGCCTGCGACGAGCAGGCTTGCGTAACGCTGGCGGCGGTGGAACTCGCCCAACAGCGTCTGAACATGGACTTGCCGGGGCAGGAGGCGGGCCTCGGGATCGAGCGGGACGCTGTCCTGCAACAGCTCCGGATCGTCGAGGTCGGAGCCGTCGTCTTCATCCCATGCCTCGTGAGGGGGGTCGCCGAGGCCGTCATCTGGTTCCACTGTTGGAACGCTGTCATCGTCGTCATCCAGGAACCCCACCGGCGGATCGCTCAAGGCGTGCTCAGCGCGCGCGACACTGTCGAGGCCGGGAATCGCATTCTCCTCGACCGCCAAGTCATCGAGGCGCGCTGCGAGCGGCGTTGAATAGGTGATATGCACGCGCGATTTCATTGCGCTTGCGATCGCCTGCGGCAGGGACTCGGAGCTATTCCGATCCTCCAATGGTTCGATGGATTGAATAGAGCGCTGTAGCGCTTCGCGCAGCAGCGCATTCGCGCGATGGACTGGATGCCAGTCGGGTTGCTCGACCACGGGCGTAGTGGAACCGATCATAACCTTGCTCCCTTCCTCGCCCGCGCGAATGCCCGCGCGCGGGCCACGCCCCGCTTCCCCCATCAAGACGCGCTCATGCCCCAGAGCGCGCCGGAGTGTTGAACTGCCAAATGTCTCCTTTCGTTCCGTTTTTCTCTTCAGTGGCGCATCAGCGACTGTTGCCGCGCTGCCATTCGATGAAACGCTCGAACAATGCCTCCTTCTGCTCCGCGCTCATCGAGAGGCTCGCATCCGCGTTTGCCGTCATCGGCCGTTTCGGATCTTGTTGGTGCCCAAGGAGCCACGCCTCGGCGGCGGAATTACGTTTGAAGCCAGGCAGGCTCGCGGCGAGATTGACCTCGCGCCATTTGGGATGCCGCCCCTGCGCCTGGAGATCGGCGAAGCGCGGGAAGACGGTCTCGACGAAGCGGGCGATGCGCCCGGCGGATTGAGCATCGCCTTGCGAACTTGCCGCGAGCAGCACGAGACCGGTCGCCACTGTCGCCACCGCGCCGCCGGGCTGAATGAGATTGGGATAGTCCTCAGGCCCAAGCCGCGTCGGCAGATACTCCGCTTCCAGGGGAACGCCGAAGGAGACCGGCAAGAGATGGATGCCGGCATTGGGCGGAATGGCGCCGATCACCGGCGACGGCTTGCCGCCGACGATCACAACGGCGGCGATCGTCCCTTTCTTCAAGCGCTCGATGGCGGCGGTGGCATCGAGGCTCGAAACCTCGACCTTGAGGGCGAGGGCCTTGAAGAGGGCTGCGGCGGTAACCGCGGAGGCCGACCCGGGCGGCCCGAAATTCACTTGCCGGCCGGACAGCTCCGATACTGCGCCGATATCGGCCCGCGCGAGGACATGAACTTCCTGCGGCGCGAGGCGGGTGACGAGTTCGAGCCGGTCGGGAAGGGTCTTGTCCTTGACCGCAGCGTCGGCCAGGACGCTAGTGGCGACAAAGGCAAGATCGACTTTGAGTTCGTTGAGAAGCGCAAGATTGCCCGCGCCGGCATCGCCCAACATGGGAAGAATGCCGAGGCCGCCTTGTGGGAACAGGCTCGCCATGTCGGCCGCGAGCACCGTCTCCGATGCGGCGGCAGGACCGGCGATCAGCCCAAGCCAAGCGTTATGGCTGTCGTCCGGGGCCGTGCCTTCATCGGCGGCCTGGACGGCGCCCGCAACGAGCCCGGCGAAAACGAGACCAAGAACGAGAACGCGACGCAATACACACCCCCGCATTCCTCGCTATTACGCAGGCCACGACAAGAAGTTCCCCTGGCAGCGCGGTTTTGCCACGAGCCGGACAATGAGGAATTGGTGCGGCGTCTGCCCGCGTCCTCCATCGTCAGGCCCGGGAGCATGGAAGCTCCTGGCGCGTGATCCCCGTGCGTTGCGTAGGGCCCCGGTCGGGGCAGTAGGCTTCTTGTTATTGTTACGAAATTTAAGCTTCGAGTGAGGCGCCATCTCGGCCTCAATGCGGCGAAGCCGGGGCCTGGCCCCGGAATTGGCCGCCCCTCGACGTTCTTTGGTTACATGCTGCGAAGCGCGGGGCCGCCCTTGGCCCTCACATTTGCGCCGCGCTCGGGGGCGAAGGCTCCGGCAAGTTCCTCGATCATCCGGGCATAGAGGCGATAGGCGAGGGCGTTGAGCCCGACCGTTGCCGCGATTGCGCTCGGGAGGATGTAGCGGGCGTAGAGGGAGCGAAGCAGGGGCCCGCGCGTGGCGCGTGGGAGCCGCGCCAAGATCAGCGGGGCTAGAACGTAATAGGCGGCGATTTCGTCGGTGCCACCCTTCCGTCTCGCGAGCACGCCATCGCGATAGCGCCGCAGAGCCCGCAGCTCGAAACAATCGTCGCCAAGCCCCAGCGCCTCGCAACAGGCTGTGGTGATGAAGCAGCCTTCGGGCGGGGTGCATTTCTCCTCGGCATAGGCCTCAGCCAGCGCCGCCTGGCGCTCGGCTGCCCAAGCGAGCGCCGCACGTAAAGTCTCGCCATCGAGCTTGAAGCGGCACTGCTCCTTGCCGGCAAGCTTGACCGCCATCTCGATGGATTTGCCGTCTCGAAGCAGGGGCGCGAGGGCGAGCGGAAGTACGATGCTTACCTTGTCGTCGAATATATCGGTGCAGTTGCCGCAGAGCGGCTCGTTGACCGCCTCGGTGCCGTCCTCGGCCCATGCGATCAGGCGGTTCTCGGGGTTGATGAGGACTTTCTTTGGCAGTCGGGTCTTTTCCGGATCGCCATAGACGACGATCTTCCCTTCGAAGCTCGCCGCGACCTGAATCTCGATGCGCAGGTCGCAGTCCTGGTCGATGAGACCGACCGCGTTGATGCGCGCCCCGGCCAGACTGTTGCTCGCCTGCGCCTTCCAGGGGCCAAACGGCTTCGACTCGAAACAGTCCTTCTTGGCGGCGTAGGCGCGCGGCAGGGGGGGAAGCCGCATGGCGGCCGCAGCGGCAAGAAAGAGGCCGAGCGCCCGGCGGCGCGTGTTCAACACCATCACTCACCACTCCCGTTTTGAAGCTGTCCTGCCTAGCCCAGAACGGTCGCCGGGCGCAAACGATCGCGCTTCTGTGGCGCGGTATTGCTTCGCGCGGGCTCGCACCGCCAAAGCACGGTCGATTAACCCTGGCGCAGAGAACCGGGCAGCGCCGAAGGGAATAAACGCATTGGCAACGACCTTGCGCCCATCATCTCCATGAACCGGCTCGAGTCGAGCCGGAGGGAGGGGGCTTAGCCAGGGGGCTTCGTGATGAGATATCTGTCGGATCGTTACCGGCCCGAGCTGCATTATATGCGCGGGCCGGGACCTAAATGGCTCGAGAAACATGCCGGCCAGTCGGGCTCCATCGTGATGCAAAGCGAAGGTCATCAGGAGACCGCATCTCCGCTCCGCCGCATCGAATTGACGCTGCGCCGGTGGCTTCCGGCAAGATGGCGCGCCGCTCATGCGGCTCTCCACGAACCGGTATGGGGCCCGACCGACCGGCTCGGGCCGTGGTCGGTGTAGCAGGCGAGCTTTCGTTTGCGGTGGTGGCCCGCCCCGCGGTCAACGGCCGGAGGCCTGGCGGCGTTGCACCTCCTCGTCGATGGTCTCGGCCGCGGCCTTGACCCTCGCAAGCGTCTTCTGGTCCGGTGACGATTGCTTGAGACGGGTGCAAGCGCTTTGCGCCGACTTCAGCGCCTCGTCGCTGACATCGCCCCCGGCTCCAAGCGTGGTCGAGGCATCCAGGCAAAGAGACAGCTCACTGCTTGCCGCGAGTGCACCCGCGCCGATCACGGTGGCGCCCTGAGGCACGCAGCAGCACAAAACGAACGCGAGAACGAAACGCGGCATGTGGTCCTCCCAAACGATAGCGATCCGACACCGACTTTAGCGAAGCATCCGCCTGGCCCCAAGCGGGAGATGCATTCGAGGACCCTTGGGATGTCTTGAATGGGCTCTCGACCGGCATAGGAGGACCGGGCAAGCGGCCGCAATGGCCTCACTTCAGACTGAAGCAGGCTGTATCATTTGGGCCGCGCCGGGCGTCAACCGGTGACCTGGTGGGTGGTCGCGGCGGGCGTAAAAAACTTGCCTTCTCGTCGGCGATTCTTTTGCGCCGCGCGTTTAGCCATCACCTAGGATGATCTTCAACGCAGTAGGAGGAAATTTCCATGCTCAAAGCACCTCTTCTAGCGGCTGTTATCGCCGTCACGGCACTGTCAGCTGTCCCTGTCGCGAGCCAGGAACTGTGCAACGAAGCTCATATGAAGCAGATGGATGAGATGATCGCCAAGATGACCGACGAGGCCAAGAAAAAAGAGGCGACGATGCATCTCGACATGTCGAAGGCCGAAATGAAGAAGGGCGATATGGCGGCGTGCATGAAGCACATGAATGAGGCCCATCAGGCGATGGGACTGTAAGCCTTTGTGAGGCTGTGATTTGCGGCGCCGCTTGTGCCGCCTACCGGTCGGCTTGGGTCATTGAATTGATCCGCTTATGCTAGAAGCGGATGACCCAAGGCGCGTACGGTCACGAAGGTGCGCCGTCTTTATCGAGCCTCCGCCCAAAGGAAAAACGCTAGAGTTTTTCCTTACGTTCGCCGTTCGGCCTGATGATCACCTGCAATATCATTCAGGGTGGCTGGGGGACTTGGATTCGAACCAAGACTGGCGGAGTCAGAGTCCGCTGTCCTACCGTTAGACGATCCCCCACCAGCACGTAGGTGGCTCCCGAGGTTCGGCCGCGCAAGATGCGGACGCTCCGAGTGTTGCCGTTC
>JACMJU010000135.1 GCA_014380485.1 Methyloceanibacter sp. | reverse complement strand
GGCGCAGGGTGCTTTGCTGGCGAAGGTTCATTTCGCGCTAGCACCTTACCGCCCTCCCTAGCCCTCCCCCTCAAGGGGGGAGGGGATTTGGCTTCGCTTTTGCTGGGCATCATGCGTTGCCCTTCCGCTTTTCCATCATCGCGACGAAGCGGGTGAAGAGATAATGGCTGTCTTGGGGTCCGGGCGAAGCCTCGGGATGGTATTGCACCGAGAACACCGGCCGGTCCTTGAGCTTCAGCCCGCAATTGGAGCCATCGAACAGCGAGACATGCGTCTCTTCGACCGTCCCGGGCAGGCTGTCGCGATCGACGGCGAAGCCGTGATTCATCGAGGTGATCTCGACTTTGCGGGTGGTGAAGTCCTTCACCGGGTGGTTGGCGCCGTGATGGCCTTGGTGCATCTTGGCGGTGGTGCCGCCGAGCGCGAGCCCCAGCATCTGATGACCGAGACAGATACCGAAAACCGGAAGACCCGATTGAACGAGCTTCCTGATCTCGGGCACGGCATAGACGCCAGTCGCCGCCGGGTCGCCCGGTCCGTTCGACAGAAACACCCCGTCGGGCCTCCGCTCCAAGATTTCCTCGGCGGTCGTCGTCGCCGGCACGATCGTGAGCCGGCAGCCCGCGGTCGCAAGCTCGCGCAGGATGTTGCGCTTGAGCCCATAATCGATGGCGACGACGTGAAAGCGCGCGCTCTCCTGCCGCCCATAGCCCGTGCCCCACTGCCACGCGGTCTCGTCCCAATTGTAGCTTTGGCCCGAGGTCACCTCCTTGGCGAGGTCTAATCCGACCATGCCGGGGAAGGCGGCGGCCTCGCGTTTAAGGGCGTCGGTGTCAAATCTGCCGTCGGGCGCATGCGCAATCACCGCGTTCGGCATGCCCTTGTCGCGGATCAGCGCGGTGAGCGCGCGCGTATCGACCCCGGTCACGGCGATGATGCCCCGCGCCTTGAGCCAGGCATCCAGCCCTTGGGCGGCGCGCCAATTCGAGGCCGGGGTGATCGGCGCCCGCAACACGCAGCCCCGAACGCCTCGAGCGGCGAGGCTTCCCGCTTCCATGTCTTCGCCATTGGTGCCGACATTGCCGATATGGGGGAAGGTGAAGGTGATGATCTGTCCGGCATAGGACGGGTCGGTCATGATCTCCTGATAGCCGGTCATGGCAGTGTTGAAGCACACTTCGCCGACAGCGATGCCGGCAGCGCCGGCGCCATTGCCTTCGATGACGGTACCGTCGGCGAGAACGAGCAAACCGGTCGGCTTCTCGTCGCTCCAGCCGGCGAGGGGATGCGCGCGCGGCGGCGAGGCCTCTGCGGCCAGAGTTTCACGCGTGTCGGTCATCTTCTCTTGGAGGCGCCGTTCGGCAAAAGGCGCCCGGTTGCAAAGTCGGGTGCGGGGACTACGACGACAAGGGCTTAAGGCCCATTCTCACGCCGGGCCCGCGGACTCTTATGCCAGGGAGACCGCGCGGTCAATCCACAGGGCAAAATATTTTGTTGTTAAAACAATAGGTTAGGACAGGAAATTCGCTTGCCCGCGCGAAGCCTCTCGATTAGTTTGGAAACTTCTTCCTGAAAGCTCCGGACACCCATGCGCGAGACCATCACCGCCGCGTTGAAGCATGCCACCAAGGCGCAAGACAAGCGCCGCATCTCGACGCTCCGCCTGATGAGCGCCGCCGTCAAGGATCGCGACATCGCCGCCCGCACGGTCGGCAAAGGGCAGGCGACGGACGCCGAGTTGCTCGAGCTCTTTGCCAAGATGATCAAGCAGCGCGAGGAATCGGAGAAAATCTATGCCGATGCCGGCCGCGGTGAGCTTGCCCAACAAGAAGCTGAGGAAATCGTGATCATCCGCGAGTTCCTGCCCAAACAACTCTCAGGCCAGGAGATGGAGGCGGCGATCGCCGATGCCGTCGCCAAGACGGGCGCGTCGAGCGTGAAGGACATGGGCAGGGTAATGGCCGAGCTCAAAGCCCGCTACGCCGGCCAGATGGACTTCGCCCGCGCCAGCGCCCTGGTGAAGTCGAAGCTCGGCTAGGACCTGGTTACGGCCTCGTCATTCGGCGTTAGCCGGAATCCAGTGCGCGAAGCGCAAACCCAAAACTCGATACCGGCTTTCGCCGGCATGACATCGCCTGTTTTCTGACTTGGTCCAAATTGTGAGCCGAGCGAACGCCCCGTGCTCGCGAGCGTGACGATCTGAAAATCGGTCCTTGCCTGCGGCGGCTGGCCACGCGACCTTTTGTCTTCGCACTGCAACATAGAATCGTCATCGCACTGCAATAGAAATTCTGCACTGCAGCACGAACTGATTCGGTGCTTGCTTAAAAAGGAGGCCAATCATGGTCCAGCTACCACGTACTCGATTTCTCGCCGCTGTGAGCGCCATGCTTGCGCTCGCGCTCCATGCCGCAGGCGCATCCGCTCTCGCTGACGAGCCCTTGAACAATCTCGGACCGGTCGGACCAAGCGAGCCGATTTTGGTGACGATCGGCAGTCAGCGCGTCATCGCCTTTTATGTGCCGGAGCGCGGAGAATGCGCCGTTAACGCGGTGATTTGGAAGGAGGCCGGCGCGGATGCGCCATATGGGTCGTCGCGGGTTCGCATCAGCCTGAAGCCGGGCCAAACGGTCGTGCTCGATGGACCGCAGCGCCAGTCGATGGGCCTCTTATGCGGGGCCGACGCATCGACGCTCGCCGTGGTGGCGCCCGCCGCATTGATCCTGACCGGCACCACCGGACAGAACTGACGGCCGCTCACAGCACCCAGCCGCTTTGCGGCAAACCGAAGATTGCAGCGCCCTCCCTGTTCGCAGGGAGGGCGTTTTTGTTGGGACAAGTGGATCGCCGCCCAAAAGTTCGCTACTTGTTCTCCACGTGGATATCGGTGAAGCATGTGATTCGCCGGTGGCATCTCGACAAAAGGCGGCGCTCACTCGCAGCAATGAAATTCTCCGATTCGTTCTTGGATGAGATCCGCGCCCGGCTGCCTGTCTCCCAGGTGGTATCCCGCCGCGTGCCGCTGAAACGCGCCGGGCGCGAGTGGAAGGGGCTGAGCCCGTTCAACAAGGAGAAGACGCCCTCCTTCACCGTCAACGACCAGAAGGGTTTCTATCATTGCTTCTCGAGCGGCAAGCATGGCGACGTCTTCACCTTCGTCATGGAGACGGAGGGCCTCACGTTCCCGGAAGCGGTGGAAAGGCTCGCGGGCGAAGCCGGGCTGGAGCTGCCAAAGCCCGACCCGCAATTCGAACGCACGGCCAAGGAACGGCTCGGCCTGTTCGATGCGCTCGAGGCTGCGGCACGCGCTTTCGAGGAAGCCCTCCAGGCGCGCGAAGGGCGTGAGGCGCTGCTCTATGCCGAGCGGAGGGGCGTGTCGCGCGACATTTTGCAGGCGTTCCGCATCGGCGTCGCGCCGAATGCGAAGGACGCGCTCAAGGCGGCGCTCTTGAAGGCCGGGTTCACCGAGGCGCAGCTGTTGGAGGCAGGGCTTCTCATCAAGCCCGACGACGGCCGCCCCACTTACGATCGCTTCCGCAATCGGCTCACCATCCCCATTCTCGACGGCAAGTCGCGCGTCATCGCTTTCGGCGCCCGCGCGCTCGAGGAGGGTGCCGAGCCGAAATATCTGAACTCGCCCGAGACCAGGCTGTTCGACAAGGGCTCGACCGTCTTCAACTTCGCCCGCGCGCGGCAATCCGCCTTCGACCGCGGCGAGCTGATCGTGGTCGAGGGCTATATGGATGTCATTGCGCTCCATCAGGCGGGGTTTGCCAATGCGGTCGCCACGCTCGGCACCGCCTTTACCGAGCGCCAGATGGAGTTGCTGTGGCAGCTCGCGGCCGAGCCCATTGTCTGCTTCGATGGCGATCGGGCCGGCGAAGCGGCGGCAGCCCGCGCCATCGACCGGATGCTGCCCAATTTGCGCGAAGGCCGCTCGTTCCGCTTCGCCTTCCTGCCCGAGGGCTCCGACCCTGACGATCTGGTGCGAAACAAAGGCGCGAGCGCCTTGGCCGCGTGTCTCGCCACCGCCCGCCCGCTGATCGAGGTGCTCTGGCAGCGAGAACTGAAGACGCATGCCATCGACACGCCGGAGCGTCGTGCCGCCTTCGAGGCGCGACTCGAGACCTTGCTCGCCGAGATCGCCAATACCCGGGTCAAGGAACATTACCGCCGCGAGGTGAAGAACAGGCTGTTTGCTCTTTGGCGCGAGCAAGGCTCAACGCGCGGCAAGCGTGCCGCCGAGGCGTCGCAGCGCGCCGACCGGAGCAGGGCGACCCCGGTTCCCTCCTCTTACGGCTTTGCCACCGTCATCACCCTTGCGCTCGTCAATCATCCGTGGCTGCTCGACCGCTTCGCCGAGGAAGTGTCGGCTCTCGACATCAAAGACAAGAAACTCGCGGGCCTGCTGCGGGTGGTGACCGGCATTATTTTCGAGGACGGCAACGTGACGGGCGAACGCGTGGCAGAGCGGATCGGCGCGAGCAGTCACGGCAAGTTTTTCGCCAGGCTTTGGCGGGACAGCGCGTTCAAGCGGGTCGCGTTTATTCAGCCGGAGAGTCTCGAGGCCGACGTCGCGGCCCAATTCGCCGATCTCATCTACCGCTTCCGCGCCCTGCCGGCGCTCGAAAGAGAAGTGCGGGACGTCGCCGACGAACTTTCAGACGGCTCGGAGGCCGAATTCGAGCAATTCTCTGCACTTCAACAGCAAGTGGCGAAGGCTTCGAGTACGGACGTGGCCGAGGATGCCGGGGACCGGATTTTTCACGACCGGTTTGCCGATAAGATTGCTCAGGTCACGCGTGAGAAGTCCTTGTGGAAGCAGGGGCGGCGGCCGGAAAAGCAGGGCTAAGGCCGACCCGGCCCTATTCTTGCACGCGGAGGGGGCAATGAACCAAGTCAAGCCCAAGAAAATGCTTGGCCTTGAGGGGGCGCGGGCTTGACAGAGAAAGCCCCCCTCGCCAAGTCATGCGGAAGGATCTGTAACTACCCGCGACCATGTTTTTTCGGGGCCGGGGAGCCTTGACCGAGCCGGGGCTCGGGGCCTTGGCAGAGCCTCGCAGCCGTCAAAATACGGTTAGTGTTGCGGAAGTAACGGAACGTGGCTAGTCCTCTGGCTTGGACCTTGGGCCCGTTTTCATTAGGGAGCGCGATAGTCGAACCCAAGCTTGGCGCCAGTAAAAAAAGCGCGGCGCCAGGGTGGGGACGGGGTCGTGCTTAATCGACGATTAACGGAGCACAAGTTAATCGCTTGTGGGCGTGCGCCGGGGCGGACCGCTACAACGAATCGGCGTTGCTCGCATCTTGAGGTGCGAACGCGTCGCCACCAACGAAATCTGCGCTGCGGAGTGAGATGAATGGCAACCAAAGCCGCTGAAGCCGAGGATCAGGAGCAAACCCCGGCGGAGCCCGCCGATGGCCCCGTGCTCGACATGTCCGACGCTGCGGTCAAGAAACTGATCAAGACCGCGAAGGCGCGCGGCTTTGTGACCTACGACGAGCTGAACGAGGTGCTTCCCTCCGAGGAAGTGTCCTCCGAACAGATCGAGGATACCATGTCGATGCTCTCCGACATGGGCATCAACGTCATCGACACCGACGAGGCGGAAGAAGCACCGCCGCAGGGCGAGGAGGGCGCTGCCGAGGCGCCGCGCGCCGTCGTGGCGGCTCAGCCCGTCGCCAAGGTCGAGACCGCCAAGGAGCCCACCGAGCGCACCGACGATCCCGTCCGCATGTATTTGCGCGAGATGGGCTCGGTCGAGCTGCTCTCGCGCGAGGGCGAGATCGCCATCGCCAAGCGCATCGAGGCCGGCCGCGAGGCGATGATCGCGGGCCTGTGCGAGAGCCCGCTTACCTTCCAGGCG
>JACMJU010000134.1 GCA_014380485.1 Methyloceanibacter sp. | reverse complement strand
GACCATGAGCGCGGCCGGCGCCAGTCCGCGCGCGGCGAGCGCCGCGCAGAGCGCATCGATCGGCGCGGTGTCGGCGGCGAGCAGCGCCGCGCGGTAGAAGACGATCGGCACCACGGGGCACCCCGGCGCGAGACCGGCTTGGAGCCGATCGAAGGCGACCACGCCGATGCCCGGCAGGTAGCCGCCCACATGCGGTAGCGCCTCGGGTTCTCCTTCTGGTAGCGCATAGCCGGCGCGAATGGCGAGGCGGCGAAGCAGCGCCCGCAGATTCTCACGCCCGCCTTGATGGAAAAATTCAAGCAAGGTGGCAAGCTCATCTTGCGGCAGGGTCGAGACCGCAACGAGCCGCGGATCGTCGCGATCTTCTCCCGGCAGCATGGCAAGGTCGATCTTCCGCTCCTGCGCTACAGCCGCGAGCGCCTCGACCCCGTAGCGCCACCAATCGAGCCCGCCGAGCAGCCTCACCACGATGATTTTGGCGTGACGCCCGACCTTGTCGATCCAGAGATCGATGGACATCGGATGGCGCAGGTCGCGGAGATGCGCGAGCCGCACGCTGGGGAGCCGGTCCTTCTCCACCGCATAGGCCGCGGCCAGACCGGCAAGGTCGCTGTCGGCGAAAGACAGGACAACAATGTCGCCCGGCGGCTGATCCAAATCGCGCGGCTCGACGATATCGTCGAGCGTCGCGGACGTGGTTTGGAGGAGATGCATTGTCTATCCGAGCAGAGACTTGGCGATGGCGTCGCGATCGAGACCTTTGAGGCCGATGACAACGAGGTTCCCCTGGCGCGTCTCAGAGAGGCCCCACGGCCGGTCGTAATAATGGCTGACGCGCGGTCCGACGGCCTGGATCAGGAGGCGCATCGACTTTCCTTTGACCGCGGCAAAGCCTTTCATCCGCAACACTTTATGGGTCTCGGCCAGACCGGCGATGCGCGCGACGATGGCGGCAGGATCGCCGAGCTCCGGCAGCGTCACCACGAAGCTCTCGAAATCGTCGTGATCGTGCTCGGGCTCAAAGTCGTGACGGGTCCTGCGGTTCTCGATATCGTCCTCGGTGCCGACGCCAAGCCCCAAAAGTGCGGCGGCATCGACCCTGCCCTCGGCCACGGTGACGATGCGCACCGCGCGCGGCAGCGCGCCTTCGATTGCCGCCACGGCCTTGTCGATACCGGAAGCGTCGAGCAGATCGCGCTTGTTGAGCACGACGAGATCCGCGCAAGCGATCTGGTCTTCGAACACTTCTTCGATCGGATCGTCATGGTCGAGTGCGGTGTCGGCCGCACGCTGGGCGGACAGGGCCTCGAGGTCGCCTGCGACTTGGCCGTTGGCCAAGGCCGCGCCGTCGACCACCGCCACCACGCCGTCCACGGTCACGCGGCTCTTGATGGCGGGCCAATGGAAGGCCTGGACCAGCGGCTTGGGCAAAGCGAGACCCGAGGTCTCGATGACGATGTGTTCGACTTGCGGCTCGCGCGCAAGAATCTGGTCGAGCGCCGGCACGAACTCATCGGCCACGGTGCAACACAGGCAGCCATTGGCGAGCTCGACGATGTTTTCCTCGGGGCAAGCGGAATCGCCGCAGCCTTTGAGAATCTCGCCGTCGATGCCGACATCGCCGAACTCGTTCACGATCACGGCGAGCCGGCGCCCATTGGCATTGGCGAGCACATGGCGGATCAGCGTGGTCTTGCCCGAGCCGAGGAAGCCGGTGACGATGGTGCAGGGAACGCGCTTAAGCGAGGCGCTCATTCGCTCTCCTCCTCGAAATCGATCGGCGGCACGCGGGCGATCAGCCCGCGCTTGAGGACTTCCGGGCGCCCGCGCCACGGCATGATGCTATCACTCGCCCGGGCAAAGAGCCGCGCGCCCTCGACGAGGGCAGCTGCGTCCCGCTCCGGGTCGAGCCCGCCGAACACGTAGGTCCAGGCGCCGTCGCGTCTGATGGCGGCGCTCAAGCCCCGATTGCAATTGGCAAGACAGCGGACCCGCCGCACGGTGACGCCCGTTCCATCGGCCGCGCGCGACGTGGCGTGCGCGAGAAGGAGGCCCGGGGCCGAGCCGGTCTCAGGCTCGCCGGCGCGGCGGCAGGTGATGCAGACATAGATCGTCGTCGCCGTCGCCGCCGCGATCTCTCGATCGTCGTCCTGCGCGATGAAGGTGAGTGTCACCCCGAAGCCGCTCCTTGGAGTCCCGCTGCGACTAAAGGGTGCTGGCGGCGACCCATCCGGCTTCGGATTGGCCGCCAATCAACCAACCGCTCCGAGGCACCCCGCCCGGCGAGCGACCAGACCCGACGGTAGGTCTCCTGGCTTGCGGGTCTCAGCCTCAGCCGCCTTCCCGGGACTTTCCCAGTGGCTTGATGGCTCGGGCTCGCCGCTTACAGTTGCGGGGGCAGCCGCGGAATTGGGGGAATCCCCGTACCGCGTTCCCTGTTCCTCTCATCAGAGAGACCGTCGATCGGGGGCACTTAACGATCAGGCTGCGGGCTTTGTCAATGCGCCTCTGGCCGGCACCCTTGCGGAGCGCGCCAACGCGGCTATAGTCCCCCCACGTCGTCGGTTCCCGCGCGGTGCGGGACGAAAAAGGGAACGCGGTGAGGGCTCGTGCCCTAAGCCGCGGCTGCCCCCGCAACTGTAAGCGGCGAGCAGCCCTCAGTCAGCCACTGGAGGGGACGCGCTCCGGGAAGGCCGAGGGCAGGCTTTGACCCGCGAGCCAGGAGACCTGCCGGCGGCGTCAACTCTAGCCCGCGCCCTCGGGTGGAGGGCGCATGGGGGATCACATGACCGTCTCATCGCTTCGCCGCACGGTTTTCTTCGCAGTGACTGCGTTGCTGCTCACGCTCGCACCGGCATCGGCCCATCATGTGATGGGCGGCGGGTTGCCCTCCACTTTCGCTGAAGGCCTCCTCTCCGGCCTCGGCCATCCGGTGATCGGCCCGGATCACTTGGCCTTTCTCATCGCCATCGGTGTTGCCGTCGGCGTCGGCGGGCTCAGCCTTGCGCTGCCCATCGTGTTCGTTGCCGCCTCTGCCATCGGCGTTGCGATGCACGTCAATGCGGTCGAGCTTCCCGGCGCCGAACTGATAGTCGCGGCCTCGGTGATCGTCGCGGGCTTCTTGCTGGCGCGCGGGCGAGCGCTGCCGCTCGCTTCTTGGGCCGTCCTATTCGGTCTCGCCGGTGTTGCGCACGGCTATGCCTATGGCGAGTCGATCTTCGGCGCCGAGCCGACGCCGCTCTGGGCGTATCTCCTCGGCCTCGTCGCCATCCAGAGCGCGCTCACGATCGGTATCGCCTTGATCGCGCGCCGCAGCGGCGCGCAAGCTTCCGCGATTGCGCCGCGGCTGGCAGGCGCGGCAATCGTTGGCGTGGGACTGATGGCGCTGATCGGGCAGCTCATGCCGGGCGCGTGACCGGCCGATGGCCAGGCCCAGAGACGGGGGCGCCGAACTCACCCTCGTCCTTGGCGGTGCCCGTTCAGGCAAGAGCCGCTATGCCGAGAGCCTGATCGAAGGCGAACCGCCGCCGTGGATCTATGTCGCCACGGCGGAAGCGCGCGACGCCGAGATGGCGGACCGCATCGCCGCCCATCGCGCGCGCCGCGATGGAGGCTGGCAAACCGTCGAGGCACCGCACGATCTCACCTCGGCATTCACGGCGCTGCCTGCCGGGTCGGCGGTGCTGGTCGACTGCCTGACGCTTTGGCTCTCCAATCGCCTGCTGGCGGAGGCCGACATCGACCGGGAGATCGGGGCGCTCGAACGCGCCGCCGCCAACCATGATGGTGCCGTGGTCCTGGTCTCGAACGAAGTCGGCTCCGGCATCGTGCCCGATAACGCGCTGGCGCGTCGCTTCCAGGATTTGCAAGGCGCGCTCAATCAGCGGATCGCGGCCAAGGCCTCTCGCGTGGTCCTCGTGGTCGCCGGTCTTCCGCTCGTCGTGAAAGGAACGCCATGACCGAAGCGATCGACGAAAAAGATGCCGAGCGCCATCGCACCAAGATGGCGAAGCGCAAAGAAGTGCAAGACAAAGAAGTCGCCGGCAAGACTGTCGAGAAAGGCCTCCTCATCGTTCACACCGGCACCGGCAAGGGAAAATCGACGGCGGCGTTCGGGCTTGCGCTCCGCATGCTCGGCCGGGACAGGCGCATCGGCGTGGTGCAGTTCATCAAGGGCGCCTGGCATACGGCCGAGCGCGACGCGCTTGCCAAATTCGGCGACCAGGTCTCCTGGCACACGATGGGCGAGGGCTTCACCTGGGAGACCCAGGATCGCGCGCGCGACATTGCCGCGGCCGAACGCGCTTGGGGCAAAGCACGTGAACTCATGTCCGATCCGAGCTTCAGCCTGATCATTCTCGATGAGCTCAACATCGCGCTCCGCTACGACTATCTCGCGCTTGATCGAGTGCTCGAAGCGCTCAGCGCGCGGCGTTCCGATCTTCATGTCGTGGTAACGGGGCGGAACGCCAAGCCCGAGCTGATCGCGGCCGCCGATCTCGTCACCGAGATGATGCCGGTGAAGCATCACTTCGCGGCCGGCGTGAAGGCTCAAGAAGGCATCGAGTTCTGAGCCGTGCCCGCGCGTGTGCTCATGTTCCAAGGGACCGGCTCCGATGTCGGCAAATCGCTGATCGTTGCGGGCCTCGCGCGCGCGCTTTCCGGGCGCGGGCTCAAAGTGCTGCCGTTCAAGCCGCAGAACATGTCGAACAACGCCGCGGTGACGGCTGACGGCGGCGAGATCGGCAGGGCGCAAGCGCTTCAGGCGCGCGCGGCGCGGGCGGCGCCGAGCGTGCATATGAATCCGGTTCTGCTCAAGCCGCAAAGCGAAATCGGCGCGCAAATCGTGGTTCAGGGCCGGGTCCATGGACGCGCCACAGCCGCCGCGTATCAGCGGCTCAAAGCCGAGCTGATGCCGTTCGTGCTCGATAGCTTCGCGCGGTTGAAGGGCGAAGCCGACATCGTGCTGATCGAAGGCGCCGGCAGCGCTTCGGAAGTGAATCTCCGCCACAACGACATCGCCAATATGGGCTTCGCCCGCGCGGCGGAAGCGCCGGTCATTCTGATCGGCGATATCGACCGCGGCGGCGTGATCGCGAGCCTCGTCGGCACCAAGGCCGTGATCGAGGCCGATGACGCGCAGCTGATCCGCGGCTTTGTCGTCAACAAATTCCGCGGCGACCCCATGCTCTTCTCAGACGGGATGGCGAGAATAGAGGCAGCGACCGGCTGGGAGGCGCTCGGGCTCATTCCCTTCTTTCCCGAGGCGCGGCTCCTGCCGGCCGAGGACGCTCTGGCCCTCGACGGCGCGCGCCCTGCCAAGAAGGAGGCGCGCATCAAGATCGCCGTTCCCGTCCTGCCGCATATCGCCAATTTCGACGATCTCGACCCGCTCGACGCCGAGCCCGCAATCGATCTCGTGCGGGTGCGCCCGGGTAAGGCTCTCCCCGGCGATGCC
Organism: Methyloceanibacter sp.; assembly: GCA_014380485.1. Taxonomy (GTDB): domain Bacteria; phylum Pseudomonadota; class Alphaproteobacteria; order Rhizobiales; family Methyloligellaceae; genus Methyloceanibacter. The sequence continues at coordinate 14,322 of JACMJU010000134.1, read as the reverse complement.
GATCTTGTCATCCTGGCGGGCTCGAAGGCGACCATTGCCGATCTTGCCGCGCTCCGCGCCGCCGGTTTCGACATCGACATTGCCGCGCATCTTCGCCGCGGCGGCATGGTGCTCGGACTTTGCGGCGGCTATCAGATGCTCGGCCGCGCGATCCACGATCCCGATGGGATCGAGGGGCCGTGCGGAGGCGCTCCCGGACTGGGCCTGCTCGACGTCGAAACCAATTTATCGGGCGAGAAGCGGCTCGAGCCGGCAACAGGGGCGACCTGCGATCATGTCCCCTTCACCGGCTACGAAATGCATATGGGCGTGACCGAAGGCCCCGATCGTACGCGGCCTTTCGCCCGCCTCGCCGGGGACGGCCCCGAAGGGGCGGTCTCCGCCGATGGACGCGTGATCGGCACCTATATCCATGGCTTGTTTGCCGACGACCGCCAGCGCTCCGCTTGGCTCAAGCGCTTTGCGCCGGGCGGCGCGGTCATTGCTTATGATATCCTCATCGAGGAGACGCTCGACAAGCTTGCCGCCCATCTGGCCGCCCATGTCGCGATCGACCGGCTCCTCACCATAGCGCGATGAGCGCGGCGAGCACGAAGACGAAGACGATGGCGATGAGGAGACCGTCGGCGCGGCTATAGAGTTCGAGCGCGGCACGGATATCGCCGGCATTGGCCTCGCGCCGTCCGTCGCCCATCCAGGCGCCATCGCTCGGCGCACCGTCATAGGAGCGGGGACCGCCAAGGGAAAGTCCGAGAGCGCCGGCCATGGCGGCTTCAGGGTAACCGGCATTGGGCGAGTCGTGGCGCGAGGCGTCCCACCGCATCGCGTGCAATGCCGCCGAGGCCGAGGCGCCTTTGGTGAAATACGCTGCGGCAATGACAAGAAATGCCGAAAGCCGGGAGGCGGGAAGGTTGACCAAATCGTCGAGCTGTGCCGCGGTTCGTCCGAAATCCCGGTAGCGTTCGTTGCGATGGCCGATCATGCTGTCGGCGGTGTTGATCGCCTTGTAGAGCGCTGCGCCAGGAAGCCCCGCGATGACCATCCACAATGAAGGCGCCACCACGCCATCAGAGAAATTCTCCGCCAGAGTTTCGATCGCAGCTCGCGCCACGCCGGCCTCGTCGAGTTCGGCCGTGTCGCGCCCGACGAGGTGCGCGACCGCTTCGCGGCCGGCGGCGACGCCTCCCTCGTCAAGCGCGTCGGCGACCCCGGCGACATGGACGAAGAGACTGCGCTGGGAAAGAAGCGTGCTGGCGACGAGGGCAAGGACAATCATTCCGAAAGGCAGAAGGAGAAGGCCCCACTCGATGAGGAAGGCAACGACGCCGACAACGAGCAGGAGCACAAGCATCGTCACGGCGCCCCATCTGCGACGCGCCTCGGGATTGGCGCCGCGATTCAGGCGCTCTTCGAGCCATGAGATGAGCCGGCCCATCCAGGTGACGGGATGGCCGATCGAACGCGCGAGCCGATCGGGGTAGCCGATCGTAATTTCGATCAGCAAAGCAAGGAGCGTCAGCGGCGCGGCCATAGGATCTCCCCTCGATCTTGCGCCGCTCGCCCATAGCGGCGACCGCGACGCGGCCCGGAGGCTTTCCGGACGCGCCTCGACCCTTCCTCGACCTTTCGACCGGGATCAATCCACATCCCTACCCCGTCGCGCAACTTTCATCCGAGGTCTTTGTCAGGATGCCTAGCCCGAGTGCGCGGCTGGCCGCAATCGCCGCCGAGATCTATGGCGCGCCTCGTGCCGGCAGTGTCGCCGCCGCGCCGGGATCGCAGGTCTTGATGGAAGCTCTTCGCGCAGCTCGGACATAACGGCATTCTCGTCCGGCGCTTCCCCGAGCAGAAGGACTGGCTCCGCTTAGGCCTTCCCGGTTCTAAGTTCCGATTGGCGGCGCCTTGGCACGGCGCTCGCCTCGATTCGGCGCGAAGACCGTAGCGGGACTCAGTGAGCCCAACGGCGGGCGTGCTGGTGTGCCGCCTCGAGATTATCTTGCGCCTCTTCCGGCAAGAGCCTCGCGATCACGCCCATGGCGAGCTCGACGGAGATCTCGGTCGCGCCGCACTCCTTGAGCTGCGCGCGCAACCAGCCATAGATCTCTTCATCCCCCGCCTTGAGACCGACGGCGATCTCTTCAAGCATTTGCACCAACGATTCTGCTGCCATCATGCCCCTCCATGCCATCAGCCCAAAGGCAATGGCTGCGGCCGCCTTGTCGCGCTCCTGGTGCAATCCTCCCCGATTCGCCAATCATACTAGATATTGAGCGGCGTGAACGTGGCGTTCCGGCCACAGTGGTGGCTATTCTGTCAGTCCGCCCCGGGGCTCGCGCTGGGGCCCATAAAGGACAGCGGTCTTACCGACGCTGTGTGCGGCAAGCTCTCGGCCTCGGCCACCGGCACCCCTGGAGAAGGCTGGCAGTAATGACGTCCATTCTTGGCATTGGCGCGTAAGAGATCGACGTGGATGTGATTGTAGTGGTGGCGGTCGCTGCCCGGGCCGAGCACCGTATTGAATTCCGCGCAGGCACCGGCCACAACCGCCTGGAGGAACGCGCGCTCGCGCGGGCCGCCCCTCCACCAGCCGCGGAGCACGCTGATCTCCGCGCCGCCGGCCAGAACGAAACCGCCGATGTCGAGCGCATTGCCGAAAGCGTGCTCGGAGATGGAGCCAAAGCGGTTGCCGTTGCGGCCCCGGCATCCATAAGACGCGATCTGCGTGATCGCGACCACGGGACGCCCGAAATAGCGATAGGAGGCTGGCTGTACCAAGTTTCGGATCCAGCGGTCGAGGCCTACGGTCAGCGGGCAGCCCATGGTCGCCGCCGGCGCCACGCCGACCCTGCCGCCCGCCAGACCCGCGACGCGCAAAGGCCGCTCGAGCCCGCATACGCCCGGTCCGTCGATTTCCTCCATGGGCCGGACATAGGCCGACGCTTGCACCGCGCCGCTTGCAAGACATGCCCGCTCGACTTCGCCGCGCCAGGGCGCGCGCTGGCCGGAATTGAAGGTCCCGCCGCCGGCGCAGCCAAGCACCGCCGCCGCGCAGACGGCCAGCCCCGTTACCCGATACAAAACCCGTGCCCCCATGGTCCCCAAGATGGGGCCAAGGGTCTGAAAAATGTTTCAATGGCGCCAATGATTGCAGGCTAGGGCTCGGACGGGAGCCATTTCGGCACTCGATTCATGGCCGCCGGCGAGGGTCCCGGGTCAGGCCATGCGCAGAAGCCACAGGCCCATGCCGATCAGCGCGGCCGTCCACAGGAGATCGAGATTGATCCAGCCGCGCCTCAGGAAATCGAGCCCCACCCACTCATAGACGATGAGCGCGACCGCGCCGGTCGTGAGCAGCATCGCCAGGCTGTGCACCAAGACGGCCAACGCAGCGACCCCGAGCGACGTCGTCATAGGCATGTGGTGAGCATGTTCCCCTCCTTGCGCGAGCGGCATCAGCACCGGAACGAGCATCATGCCGGCGCCGTGGACCGTCGCCATGGCGAAGGACCACACGGCAAGTCCGGCCAGCCCGGTTCTGAGCCCAATGCGTAAGCGGTGCCGGTGCCCGTAGAGGACGTGATAGATGCCCCAGGCAATCAGGAGCAGGCCCGCGACGATGCGAAAGCTGTGCTGATCGATCGCCATGCCGAGACCAATCACGGCATAGACGACGACGGCGATGGCTGCGGCGTGGCCGAGCGCGATGGGAATGAGCGAGACGAGCACGACGCTTCGGCTCCCCCGATAGAGCCCGAGCGCCACGGCAAACAGCCAGCCCATCGCCGGATTGAGTCCGTGAAAGGCGCCAAGCCCGATCAGGATCAGCCAAGGCCACAATTCGCCGGCGCTCATTCACGCTCACGGATAGCAGTACGAGTCCGACGAGCAGTCGCCCCCTTCGAGGCGAACTTGATGCGGGCGGTGGCTTTTCGGCCACGTGACGAAGAAGCGCGGGTCGAATTCGATGCCGCCATTCGCGTTCGCCTCGAGCTTCACCATCCAGCCGTCGATGCCGGCCGGATAGAATTGCGGATCGATCGCGCCGTAGAGCGAGTTGGTGAAATAGACGCGCCGTCCGTCCCGGCTGATCTCGACCATCTGCGGCCCCCCGTTGAGGGGACCGCCGGCCTTGGGGTGGGAAGCGCGCGCAACGATGCCGCCAATCCTGACCGTGCCGGTAAGCTTCGGGGCGAACGGATCGCTGACGTCGTATTGGCGCAGATCACCGGTGCCCCAGCAGGCGACGTAGAGGAAGCGGTCGTCCATCGACAGGTCGATATCGGTGACGAGCGGGGGCACGGCCTTGAAGCCCTTCAGCACGGGCGGCAGAAGATCGGGGTCTGCCGGCTCGGCCGGAATCTCGATCACCTTGGTGACCGCCCATTTGTCGCCGTCGCGATGCCAGGTCCAAATCGAAGACGACAAATCCTTGAGGCTGACGACGCAATTGACGAAGCCGTAGGCCTTGGTTGGATCGTGCGCCGGCCGGAGCTCGAAGACGAGCTGATAGTCGGGGCCGAAGTCGATCTCCTGTAGATGCTTCCGCTTGTGGAGGTCCCAGAAGTGGAGCCGCCGCCCATACTGAGCGCCCAGCAGAATCTCGGGCACCAACCCGTTCTCGATGGTGTTGGGCGCGCCCCATTCGCTCGTCACCAATGTGTCGTAGCCGAGATGCCACCAGGCATCGTAAGCCAGACGTTGGGGCCCGCGATCCACTTCCCAGCGGCCGAGCACGTCGAACGTTTCGGCATCCATGAGGAAGATGCCGCCCGGCGTTTCGCCTTTGGCGTCGCCGAGCGCCGAGACATAGATGCCGTCAGTTCCGCAATGCACCGTATGCGGGCGGCTGTAGCCGGTGGCCTCGATCAGTTCCTCCGGCTCGATCACCCGCACGATCTTCGGGTTTTTCGGGTCTGGCTTGATGTCGATGACGTGGATACGGGACGAGCGTAAGCCCGGCACCACGAGATAGCGCCGCTCGGTATGCGGATGCGGCGCGTTGGGGCAAAGACAAGAGCTGCACGCGTTCCACCCATAGTGGTGAAGCTCATCGCCCAAATTCGGCATATCGACGCCGCCCACGATTGTCGAGTAGCTGGGCGAGGCGGGATCGACGTCGACCACCGCGAGCGCGTCGGGGACATCGCGCCCTGGCGCAAACGCCGCAACATAGGCGAGCGTCTCGGCCGGCGCTTTGGCGGCGAGCCGCGGCGAAGGGTAAAACGTAGGATCTGGCGTCCATCGGGCCATGGCGGTGCTCCTTCCCCCCTCACGATCTTCGCTTTCCGCCACGTCCGTGGCAAGTCGGGTCCAGGGCTACGGGATTTTCACCGCCGCTAGCCCAGTCCGAGCGCCTTGCGCGCCTTCACGGTAATCGACTGACGGGTTGAGAAAAATCCGTCCCACGGATCGCGCTTGAGCGCCTTAAGCCGTGCCGGCAGCGTCCTCGCCGTGTAGGGGGCGGCAATTTTCATCCCCTTCAGTTCGTCCCAGCGCAGCGGACAGGCGACGGGCGCCCCCTTCTTGGCCCGGGTCGAAAAGTTAACGATGGCGGAGCCGCCGCGCTGATTGCGGAGATAGTCGACGAAGATCTTGCCCTCGCGCGTTTTCTTGAGCGGGTTCGCCGTGTAGCGGTCGGGGCGGGCGGCAACCAGAGCATCGGCGATCGCCTTGGCGAACGGCTTCACCTCCGCCCAGCCGAGCTTGGGCGTGATCGGCGCAACGACATGCAAGCCCTTCCCGCCGGTTGACTTGAGAAAGCTCTGCAAGCCGAGATCGGTGAGGAAGTCGCGTACTTCGATCGCGGCCGCCTTCAGCGTGGCGAGATCCAGGCCCTCGTCGGGATCGAGGTCGAAGACGATCCGATCGGGCGCGTCGATATGGTCGAGCGAAACGCCCCAATCGTGAATCTCGAGCACGCCGATCTGCGCCAATCCGAACAGGCCGGGCGCGCCGTCGATATAGAGATATTTCTTCTTGCTCTCGCCGCCCGAAATCGGGATCTCCTTGATGGTGTTGCTCATGCCTTTCATCGCGTGGCGCTGAAAGAAACATTCGCTCTCATACCCTTCGGGGCAACGGACCAGGCTGATCGGCCTCCTCACCACGTAAGGCAACATGAAGGGAGCGACGGTCTCGTAGTAGCGGGCGAGGTCGAGCTTGGTAAGACCGATATCGGGAAAAAACACCCGGTCGGGATTGGTGAGCGTGATGCCGTCGAACACCGGTTCGCCGCTCGCCTTGGCGCTGGTCTTGGCCATGCTGACCTCCTCGTCCTCGGTCTGATCGCGATGGACTTCGCGCGCCGGCTTGTCCTCGCGCAGGCCCTGGTAGCTCGGATGCCTGAGACGTCCGTCCCGGGTCCACTCCGTGTAGGCGACCTGACATACGAGCTTGGGCTCGAGCCACACCGCGTCCTTGCGCTCGGCGGCGGGGACCTCCACGAAGGCGGACGTGGCGCGCTCGAGCGGCTTGAACTTTCGCGACAGGTTCTTGAAATCGTCCGCGTCGAATCCGGTGCCGACCTTGCCGGCATAGACAAGCTTGCCGCCGTCGAAAGTGCCGAGCAGCAGCGATGAGAACGGCTTGCCTCTCACCTCTGAGCGGCTGTAGCCGCCGATGACGAACTCCGCGCCGCGCGTGCATTTGATCTTGAGCCAGTCCTTGCCGCGGCCGGACTGGTACGGCCGGTCCGCCCGCTTCGACACGATGCCCTCGAGGCCTGCCGCGCAGGCTTGTGCGAAAAATTCCTGGCCCGAGCCCTCGACATGATCGGCATAGACGAGAAAGTTGGAGACGCCTTTCGTCGCCATCAGCGCGGCGAGCTTGGCGCGGCGTTCCTTCAGAGGTTTCTTGCGCCAGTCCTTGCCGTCGAGTGAGAGCAGATCGAAAATGAAATAGCGGATCGAGCCATGCGGGCTGTCGATGTGCTCTTGCAGGGACTTGAAGTCGGTGATGCCGGAGGGGAGGACGAAGGCGATCTCGCCGTCGAGAAGCGCGCTTCCCGCCGAGAACGTGAGCAGCGCCTTGGCGATGGCCGGGAAACGCACCGTCCAGTCAAGTCCGCTCCGGCTGAACAGCGTAATCTCGTCATCTTCCTTCCGTCCGATGATGCGATAGCCGTCATACTTGACCTCATGGAACCAGTTCGGCCCCGCCGGCACCTCGGTATCGAGCGTGGCGAGTTCGGGCGCGACGAAATCGGGGCTCAGCCGGCGGGTTTTCGTCCGCGCTTTGCCGGCGTTGCGCGCTTTGCTCGCGCGGCCGGAGTTTTTTTTTGAGCCTTTGAGCTCCAGACGGGAACGTCGCCCGACTGGATCTGCTCCATGCTGCGGCCGCTTCTGACGCTCGTCTCGAAGTCTTGCGTCGGCTCGTCGCCGTCGCGCGCGTAGGCGTCGCGCTTTTTGATGAGCAGCCAGTTCTGACGGCCGCGGTCTTCCTTGCGAGGCTTCATGCGCACCAGCACGAAGTCGCCTTTCAGCCTATTGCCGTGAAGCCGGAATTTGAGGTCGCCTTTGGCGAGCCCCTCGTCGGGATCGCCGATCGGCTCCCACGTGCCCTCGTCCCAGATCATCACCGGGCCGCCGCCGTACTCGCCCTTAGGGATGATTCCTTCGAAGCCGCCATATTCGAGCGGATGGTCCTCGGTCATGACCGCGAGCCGCTTCTGGCTCGGATCGAGGCTCGGGCCTCTGGTCACGGCCCAGCTTTTCAGCACCCCGTCATGCTCTAGGCGGAAATCGAAATGGGTGCGCCGCGCGGCATGCTTCTGGATGACGAAGCTATTCCCGCGTTTGCGCCCCGCCTTGGCCGCGGGCTCCGGTGTCTTGCCGAAATCGCGCTTCGCCTTGTACGCGGCGAGAACATCCCGGCCTCCGGCTCGCGCCATGGCTTAGGCCGACTTGCGCTTGGGCGCGCCCCTCGCCGCTTTCTTGCCGTTGCCCGACCGGGCCGAGGCGACGCCGCGCTTGGTCTGTGCCTTGGCGGCTGCGCCCTTGCCTTGCTGCACGCTCTTCTTCAGCGCATCCATGATGTTGATGACCTTGGCGCTGCCCGGCATCTCGGTCACGATCTCCGGCGCCCGGTCCTCGAGCTTGGCATGGATCAGCTCCCACACCGCCTCGCTATACGCATCCTTGAGCTGTTCGGGCTCGAACTTCCCGGCCTTGCGCTTGATCAGCTCCTTGGCGAGATCGAGCGCCTCCTTGTCCACCTTGACCTCGGCGATCTCCTTGAATAGCGGCTCGGCCGAGCGGACTTCGTTGGCGTGACGCAGCACTTCGAGCATGAGGCCTTTGCCGAACGGCTTGATCGCCACGATGTTGCCGTGTCCGCGCAGGATGAACTGGCCGACGCCGACCTTGCCGGTGTCCTTCAGCGCCTTCTGGATGATGACATAACCCTCGTCGGCCATATCCCCGTCGGGCAGGAGATAATAGGGTGTCTCGTAGAAGCGCGCGTCGATCGCCTCGTCATCCACGAAACGCACGAGTTCGATAGTCTGCTTAGCCGGGAGCTTGAGCTCGTCGATCTCCTTCTGATCGATGAGGACATATTTGCCCTTCTCGTATTCGTAGCCCTTGGTGATCTCCTCGTTTTCGACCGGGCCCGCGCCGGGCACGACCTTCTGGTAACGGATGCGCTTGCCCGTGGGTTGATGAATCTGGTGAAACTCGAGGCGCCGTTCCGAGGTGGTGGCGGGATAGAGCTTGACCGGAATGTTGACGAGGGAAAGCCGCAAATGGCCGGTCCAAAATGCACGGGGTGCCATACTCAATACTCCTCGAAAAGGGCGCCGGTCCGGGCCCACAAGCGGCCCGGGATCAGATCAACCGCGAGCCAAAATCCATGGATTCCTGGCGGTATCCGGTGATCTCCGGCTCATAGTGCTACCTTATAACCATTTCCTTAAGCATGCGTTCGACTGCCGGGAAGGGTCACCCTTGCCTCCGGTTGCCGAAAAGGCCAATGACACTCCCATCTCAAGGGGGCGCATTCGCTAGCCGGGCGCCCTTGGCCGTCCCATATATCCTTTGGCTTGGGTTTTTTGGCCATGGCGAAACGCGCACAACCGGGAATGATCGCGGTGCAGCAGTCGGGATCGGCGATGAACGAGACCAACAAGAGGGTCGATCCGGCCGCCCCGGCAGTCGTTATCACCGGGGCGACGCAGGGGGTCGGTAAGGCGCTGGCGCATGAATTCGCCCGCGACGGTTACACCCTTCTCCTTGTCGCCCGCGATGAGGCGGCGCTCGCCGCGACCGCAAGTGCGCTCACCAAGGCCTACAATGTCGAGGTCAAATTCGCCACGGCCGATCTGAGCACGCTCGAAGGCTGTGCCAAGGTGGAGGAGGCGTTACGGCGCCACGGCCTTTACGCCGACATTCTCGTCAACAACGCCGCGAGCATGACGGCGGGCTTCTTCCAGGACGCGGACCCGGCCACGCTCCGAAAAATCGTCGATCTCAATGCGCGAGCGGTCGTGGATCTGACACGGCGCTTCCTCCCGGACATGATCGCACGCCGGCGTGGCGGAATACTCAACGTCGCCTCGGTCGAGGGCTTCATGCCGGTGCCCTATCAGGCAACCTATGCCGCCGCCAAGGCCCTCGTCCTCTCGCTCACCCGGGCGCTGGCCTACGAGACCATGGGCACGGGCGTTCGCGTCTCGGCGCTCGCGCCGGGCGCGGTCTTGACCGATATGCACGCCAAGGCCGGCGCCGAATACTCCCGCTATGTCCAACTCTTTCCGGTGATGAACGCCGAGGACGTCGCCCGCATCGGTTACCGCAAGTTCATGCGCGGCAGGAAGATCATCTTGACCAGCTGGTTCAATCGCTTGAGCGTCTTCGCCCGGCGCTTCACGCCGGATCTTCTGCTCGTGCCGGCGATGGGGTGGTTGTTCAGGGTGCGCGACGCCGAGGGCAATCTGCAATTGCCGCGCGCTCCCGCCGAGCGCAAGGACGGAAGCGGCCACGCTCGCGCCGGCACCTCCTCAGGCGACGGTCCGAGCCCGCCGGCCTAGTCGATATAGAGGATGGTGGAGCCGACCGGGATCGAACCGGTGACCTCAGCAGTGCGATTGCTGCGCTCTCCCAACTGAGCTACGGCCCCATCGGTCGAGGCATTTAGGGATCGGCCTCCCGGCCTGTCAAGCGAGCCAAGACTTGCCCTGATCGCCGCCTCTCCGCTACATCTTCTCCAAGCGAGGAGGGTTGTATGGACATCATTGCCTTTTTCTTAGTGAGGCTGATCTGGGTCTACATCTGGGTGATTATCATTTCCGCAGTTTTGAGCTGGCTGATCGCCTTCGACGTAGTGAACACCCGCAATCGCTTCGTGCTCACTGTTGCCGATACTCTATGGCGACTTACTGAGCCCGCGCTCCGGCCAATTCGCCGTCTGCTGCCGAATCTTGGAGGATTAGACGTGTCACCTGTGATCTTGATACTGCTCTTGTTGACGGTCGAGTATTTTCTCACAAAATATTTCCTGGCTCCGGTAGCGGTTGCCCCCTGAGTGACGGAGTTTCACTGACGCCTATACCTGGCCACAACGAGTGCGGGATCGTCTTAGCCGTGCAGCTCACGCGATTGTCCCGCGACGAGATCATGGGCGTCGGGATTTCGGCGGCGGTTCCCAATCTTTGCCCGGGCGGACCTGCTTCAGAAGGTCAACGCGGTGCATAACCCCCCACTCCCGTTTTCAGCTTGATTGATGAGGGGTATTCTCCTTAAGGCGACACACTGAGGAATTCGCCAAAAGGGGGGACAATGTCAGGACAAGAGCTTCTCATCATTTTGCTCATCGGTCTCATAGCCGGCTGGCTTGCTGGACAAATCGTGCAAGGGACGGGCTTCGGCCTTATCGCCGATATCGCCTTAGGCATCGTGGGCGCGCTTATCGGCGCCTGGCTGTTGCCACAGCTCGGCATCCATCTCGGTAGTGGCATTGTCGCCGCCATCATCGCAGCGACGATCGGCGCATTGGTGCTGTTGCTCATTCTTCGCCTCGTCTACCGAGGGGGGCGCTGGTAGGGCGGCGACGCCAGGCAGGTCGCGGCGCTAGCGGGATAGTGCCGCGGCGATCTCGCCGACGATGGAATCGGCCGCTTCGCGCGGGTCTGAAGCGCGGGTGATGGGACGTCCGACCACGAGATAGTCGGCGCCCGCCGCAATCGCGGCGCGCGGCGTCACCGCGCGGGCCTGATCGTGCACCTCGCTCCCTTGCGGCCTGACGCCCGGCGTGACGATCAGGAAATCGGGACCCGTCGTTCCGCGGATTTGCGCCGCCTCATGCCCCGAGGCGATCACGCCGTCGAGGCCCGCCTTCTTGGCAAGCGCGGCCCGATGGAGCCCGAGCTCGGCAAGCGGATGGTCGATGCCCTGCTCGATCAAGTCCGCCGGCGCAAGATTGGTAAGCACCGTGACGCCGAGCAGCTTGAGCGCGCTGTCGCCCCGCCCCCTGACCGCGGCGGTCATGGTCTTATGGTCGAGCGCATGGACGGTGAGGAAGGCGGCGCCCATGCGGGCGATCGCGGCGGTCGCACGCTCCACGGTCGCCTCGATATCGGAGAGCTTGGCGTCGACGAACACCGCGCGGCCCTTTTGCGCGAGCTCCTCGGCGAGCGCAAATCCACCGCCGAACAGGAGTTCTAGCCCGATTTTGTAGACGCCGACGCTCTCGCCGAGCGTCTCGATCAGAGACGTGGCCTCTGCGAGGCTCGGCACATCGAGCGCCACGATGAGACGGTCCTTGGGACGCATCATCCCGACACGAATTTCCGCGCGGCGACGGCGAGCGCCTCCACCACGCTCTTGCACAGGGTCTGTTGCGCCTTGTCCTTGAGACTGCCGTCGGCCTCGAAGGCGTCCATGGCGCGCGGCAGGGCGATCTGCTGCGGAATGACCGTGGCGCCCATGCCAAGTTCGAGGATCTGGCGGAGATGCAACAGGCTGCGCATGGCCCCGTAAGAGCCGGGCGATGCGCCCGAGATGGCGAACACCCGCGACCGGAACACTTCCAGCCCGGTCTCGCCTTTCTCCTTCACCCGGGTCACCCAATCGAGCGTGTTTTTGAGGAGCGGCGTGACCGAGGAATTATATTCGGGGCTGGCGATGAACACGCCGTCATACTCGCCAAGCAGCGCCTTGAAGGCGCGCGCCCGCTCGGGCGGCCCCTCTTTCGCCTCGAGGTCGCCGTTATAGATCGGCATCGGATAGTCCTTGAGCTCCGCCAGCACCGCCTCGATGCCGTTGGCTTCGGCGATGTGGCGAGCAAGGGAAGCGAGCTTCCTGTTGAACGAACCTTCCCGCGCGCTGCCGGCGAAGAACAAGAGACGCATCGTCGGGTTCCTTGCGGGGATGAGGCTCCGCGGCCAATCTACGTCAAAGATTGAAGTGAAGGGTAGCGTCTACTCGCGGATACCCTCGAAGAATTCCTTGACGCGCGCGAAGAAGCCGGTCGATGCCGGGCTCGTGCTTGGATTGGAGGCATCTTCGAAAGCCTTGAGCAGATCGCGCTGCTTGCGCGACAGATTCTTCGGCGTCTCAACCTCGACCTGGATATAGAGATCGCCCTGCTGCTTCGAGCGCAGCACCGGCATGCCTTTGGCCTTGAGGCGGAACTGCTTGCCGCCTTCGGTCCCGTCCGGAATTTTCACCCTTGTTCTGCCGCCGTCGATGGTCGGCACCTCGATCTGTCCGCCCAGCGCCGCGGTGGTCATGGCGATCGGCACGCGGCAAAAGAGATCGGCGCCGTCGCGCTGAAAGAATTCGTGCGGCTTGATCGACAGGAAGATGTAGAGGTCGCCCGGCGGTCCGCCGCGCAATCCCGCCTCGCCCTCGCCGGCGAGCCTGATGCGCGTGCCGTCCTCCACGCCGATAGGTATGGTGACCGAGAGCGTTCGCTCGCGCGTGACCCGGCCGGCGCCATTGCAAGACGGGCAGGGCGCCTCGATGGTCTCGCCGCGTCCCTGGCAGGAGGGGCAAGTGCGTTCGATGGTGAAGAAGCCTTGGCTCGCGCGCACTTTGCCAATTCCGCCACAGCTGCGGCAGGTGGTTGGCGCAGTGCCCGCCTTGGCGCCGGCGCCCGCGCAAGCTTCGCAGGTGACGCTGGTGGGCACGCGAATTTGCGCCGTCTTGCCCTGATAGGCTTCGGCCAGCGTGATTTCCATGTTGTAGCGAAGATCGGAGCCGCGCTCGCGGCCCGAGCGCTGGCGCGGGCGCCGCTGTCCCATGAACTCGCCGAACAAATCGTCGAACATCGCCGACATCGACGCCGAAAAATCGGTGCCGAAGCCGTGGCCGCCGCCGGCCCCGCCAAGGGCGGGATCGAAGGCCGCATGACCGAAACGGTCGTAGGCGGCGCGGCGCTGCGGGTCTTTGAGTGCCTCGTAGGCCTCGTTGACTTCCCTGAAACGTTTCTCCGCGCCCGGGTCGCCGTTACAACAGTCGGGATGACACTCCTTGGCAAGACGGCGAAAAGCGGCCTTGACCTCGCTGTCGCGAGCGCCGCGCGTGACGCCAAGAACGTCGTAATAGCACCGTTTTGCCATCGCCCCTCCGGACTTGGGCGCCGCCCTGGCCGGCAGCCTAAGCCACTTATGTTGGGCGTCGGCGCCGGGCGGGTTGAGCCCAGCGCCGGCACCGCACAGTCTCGTTAGGCCGACTTCTTGCTGTCGTCATCCTTGACTTCTTCGAAGTCGACATCGACCACTTTGTCGTCAGGTTCGGCCGCCGATGCGGATGGCCCACCGCTCGCCGCCCCGCCCTGACTCGCTTGATACATGGCCTCGCCAAGCTTCATCGAAGCCTGCGCCAGCGCATCGATCTTCTGCTTGATCGCGTCCTTGTCCTCGCCCTGGATGACCGATTTAAGCTCGGCCATCGCGGCCTCGACCGCGCTCTTATCGCCGGTCGCGACCTTGTCGCCGAAGTCCTTCAGCATCCGCTCGGTCGAATGGACAAGAGCCTCGCCCTGGTTACGAACCTCGACCAGCTCACGGCGCTTCTTGTCCTCGTCGGCGTGACTCTCGGCTTCCTTCACCATGCGATTGATGTCGGCTTCGGTCAGTCCGCCCGAGGCCTGGATGCGGATCGACTGCTCCTTGCCGGTCGCCTTGTCGGTGGCCGAGACGTTGACGATGCCATTGGCGTCGATGTCGAAGGTCACCTCGATCTGCGGCACGCCGCGCGGCGCCGGTGGAATGCCGACCAGGTCGAACTGGCCCAGCACCTTGTTATCCGCCGCCATCTCGCGCTCGCCCTGGAAGACGCGGATGGTGACCGCATTCTGGTTGTCGTCGGCGGTCGAGAAGGTCTG
>JACMJU010000133.1 GCA_014380485.1 Methyloceanibacter sp. | reverse complement strand
GTCTTGACCAGGATCGCGCGGTCGGCGCCCATGGCCAGCGCCGTGCGCAACGTGTCTTGCGATTTGACGCTGCCGATCGAGACGGCGACGATCTCATCCGCCTCGCCGCGCTCCTTGATGCGGACGGCCTCCTCGACGGCGATCTCGTCGAACGGATTCATCGACATCTTGACGTTGGCGAGGTCGACGCCGCTTCCGTCCGACTTGATGCGGACTTTGACGTTGAAATCGACGACCCGTTTTACGGGAACGAGAATTTTCATGCGGCCAATGTTCCCCGCACGCTTATGACCGGCCCCCCAGCCCAGCCATCTCGCAACTGCGAAATGGCCGCGACCGTACTGCCGCGCCCGGCTTAAGTCAATGGTTTCTGGGCCTTTAGTAAGGGTTTTTACGCGCCGCCCCGGGTCTTGTCGAACAGGACTACACCGCGCCGCCGCATAAACAGAATAAGCGTTGCCCCGGCCATGAGCCCCCCGATATGGGCCCACCAAGCCACGTTTTCCTCGCCCTCGAACAGAAGATTGGCGAACTGCCAGGCGATCCAAATGCCGAGTGCCCAGGCGGCGGTGATCCTGATCGGAATGCGCCACAGCGCGAGCACCCAGACTTTCACCTTGGGATGCAGAATGAGATAGGCGGCGACCACGCCGGCCACCGCGCCAGAGGCACCGACCAGCGGCATGTCCGAGGTGGGATTCATCCAGGCATGGAGCACAGCCGCGAAGATCCCGCACATCAGGTAGAACATAATGAAGCGCAAATGCCCCATGGCGTCTTCGATATTGTCTCCGAATACCCACAGGAACAGCATGTTGCCGAGAAGATGGATCCAGCTCCCGTGTATGAACATGTAGGTGATGAGGGTGAAGCGCTCGGGAATGTAGGCGCCGGTCGCGAACATCGTTCCCCCGACGGTGCTGGCGGCCATCAGCTTCGCGGGGATGACGGCGAAGGAAGCCGTCTCCTCCTCATTGGGCGCAACCAACCAACCGGACACGAAGATCATATAGATGGCGACGTTTAGAACGATGAACGCCACCGTCACGTATTGAAAGCGAATGCGCTTCAGCGGGTTGGTGTCATGAAGGGGTATGAACACGGTTACGTCGTTCCCCGCGTCAGCGGTTCTTTCCCGGCACCCAGGTCACGTCGGACTTTCCCTTGTCATTGGCGAAACGCGCCGCGACGAACAGGAAATCCGACAGGCGGTTGATATAGCGAAGGGCCGGTGTGCCGACGATTTCTTCCTTGCGCGCCGCCAGCGCCACGATGAGGCGCTCGGCCCGGCGCGAGATGGTGCGGGCCAGGTGGAGGAAGCTTGCGGCCGGCGAGCCGCCCGGCAGCACGAAAGAGCGCAGAGGCTGAAGCTCGCGGTTAAGCGTATCGATCTCGCTTTCAAGCCGCTTGACCTGGGCATCGGTCACTTGGAGACGCCCACGCGCGTCCCTGGTCTCGTCGGGAAAGCAAAGATCGGCGCCGAGATCGAAGAGATCGTTCTGGATGCGCGCGAGCATGGCGTCGAGCGCAGGCTGCCCGGTCCTGGTATGGAGGCGCGCAATGCCGATGGCGGCGTTGGTCTCGTCGAGCGTGCCATAGGCCTCGACGCGGAGATCGTATTTCGACACCCGCCGGCCGGAGCCGAGCGCGGTCGTACCGTCGTCGCCGGTGCGCGTGTAAATCTTGTTGAGGACAACCATCACCACCCGTCTTGGGAAACCAAGGTTTCCCGGGCAACGCCAGCCTAAGAGCCTAGCGTAGCCGGGCCCCGAGGGCGGTCAAGCCTTCGTTACCTACCGACCCGCCAAATAGATGGCCGCCATGACGAGGCAGAGCGCGACAAATTGCAAAACGACGCGCCAGCGCATCAGCAGCTGGCTGGTATTGGGACTTCCGCCGCGCAGCATGTTCCAAAGCCCGAGAAGGAGCACGATACCGACCGCGGCAAGCGCGAGCGGAATGGCGTATTTCGTCAGCATTTCCATATTTCCGAACCCCTTTGCGTCCTTCCCTCCTGGGCGAGCGGGAACGGCACTCTATTCGCGCGCCACCACGGCGTCGAGCGCGCCGGCCGGCAGGATGCGGCGTAACGAGGTCGCGGCGGGAAGTGGGCACAGCATAACGGCGCCTTGGATTGCGGCTTTCCAACGCGTGGGCGAGTTTGAGCGCGCGCTCGCCCATCAGCGATTGAGGAACCAAAAAGCGAAATTGAGCGCCGCGGCGAAGGAGACCCACAACAGATACGGCATGAGCAGAAGCGCCGCGGACCGGCTCGACCGGTCGAACACGACGATGGTGACGACGATGGCGAGGAGCAGCAGGAGAATCACAACAAGGCCGGACGCCGGGCTCTGCAGCCAGAAGAAGGCAAACGACCACGCGACGTTGAGGCCAAGCTGTATGCCGAACCAGATCAGGCCGAGCTTCAAGTCCTCGACCTTGCGCGTGGCGCGCCAAAACTGCCAGGCGGCGATAGCCATCATGGCGTAGAGGATGGTCCAGACCACCGGGAAGACGCTGTTCGGCGGCGCGAACCCGGGTCTTTTCAGCGTTTCGTACCAAGGAAGATTGGGTTCGGTGAGAAGCCCTCCGATCGCCGAGGCGGCAAAGCAAACGGCGAGCGCCACGCTGAGGGCAATCAGGTTCCGTTTGGTGTCGACCGATACCGGCATGCCAATCACTTCGCGCGCGTTAGCGGTTCAACCCTCAAGCAGGCGGCGGGCGATGACATGGGCCTGGATTTCGGCCGCGCCCTCGAAGATCGAAAGGATGCGGGCATCGCACAGGACGCGGCTCACCGGATATTCCAAGGCGAAGCCATTGCCGCCATGGATCTGGAGCGCATTGTCGGCGGCGGCCCAAGCGACGCGTGCGGCCAAAAGCTTGGCCATGCCGGCCTCCAAATCGCAGCGCCGTCCGGCATCCTTCTCGCGCGCGGCGAAATAGGTGAGCTGTCGCGCCAGCAGGATTTCCGCCGCCATCATGGCGAGCTTATCCGACACCCGCGGGAACTGAATGATCGGTTTGCCGAACTGGACCCGCTCCATGGCGTAGCGCAAGCCGAGATCGAGCGCGGACTGCGCCACCCCGATGGCGCGCGCCGCGGTCTGGATGCGCGCCGCCTCGAAGGTCTGCATGAGCTGCTTGAAGCCCTGGCCCTCGACACCGCCGAGAAGATTTGCCGCCGGCACGGCGAAGCCGTCGAAGGAGATCTCGAACTCCTTCATGCCGCGATAGCCGAGCACCTCGATCTCCCCGCCGGTCATGCCATCGGCCGGGAAGGGCTCGTCGTCGGTGCCGCGCGGCTTTGACGCCAGGAACATCGACAGCCCGCGATAGCCTTTCTCCTTGGGATCGGTGCGCGCCAGCACGGTCATGAGATCGGCGCGGGCGGCATGGGTGATCCAAGTCTTCTGCCCGGTGAGGCGATAAACGTCGCCATCGCGGACGGCGCGGGTCGAGAGCGAGGCGAGGTCAGAGCCGGTATTGGGCTCGGTGAACACCGCGGTGGGCAAGATTTCGCCCGAAGCGATCCGCGGCAGCCATTCCTGCTTCTGCGCGTCGGTGCCGCCGTTCAAGATCAGCTCCTCGGCGATCTCAGAGCGTGTGCCGAGCGAACCGACTCCGATATAGCCGCGGGACAGCTCCTCTGAGACAACGCACATCGCCTCCTTGCCGAGGCCGAGCCCGCCATACTCTTCCGGCAACGTGAGCGAGAACACGCCAAGTTCGCTCATCTTGGCAATCAGTTTCATTGGCACATAGTCGTCCTTGAGGTGCCAATCCTGCGCGTGAGGAATAACCTCCGCCTCGGCGAAGCGGCGCATCTCGTCGCGGATGGCCTGGAGCGTCTCGTCAAGCCCGGTATCGCCGAAGGTGGCGGTCCCCCGGCTGTCGCCGATCAGCGCAACCACGCGGGCGCGGGCCTCGGGCGTTGCCGCCTCGATCAGCGCGCGGACCGAAGGCGTGAGAAAAGCCGCCTGGATAGTATCGCCGATGCCGAGCTCGTGCAGCCGCGCCGTCTCGCCCTGGCTCATCGCCACGCCCCCGGCGAGTTGGGAGAGATATTCGGCGGCGCCCAGTTGCGCGAGCAGACGCTCCATCTCGCCGAACCGGCCCTCGCCCTCCAGGCGCCCGGCATAGCTCGCAAGCTGGCGCAGCGCCTCGACATAGGTCGCGATCCAGGCCAGGCCGTGGGCCGCGTGCTGCTCGCGCTCGAGCGCCTCGGCATCGATCTTGCCGCCGCTCGCGACCTTGGCGACAACGGCCTCGACCGCGCGCTCGCGTAGCGTGGTGGCGGACTCGGCGGCCTCGACCAGAAGGCGAACAGGATCGGGCGTGAGCCGCGCCCCCGAGCCGGTCACGGATTCGGCGACAGTCAAGATCGGGCTCCTGGCATAAAGGCGTAGATTCCGCTCACAGCGAAGCGTGCCCCGCTTCGGGAGTCAAACTGGAATTGGGGTGCAGCGCCTCTAGCCGCCGTGAATCTGGCGGCTCGCTTCGAGCACGTCCTCGAAGGTTCTCAAGCCGGTGCAGGGCGCGCTGACGAGAACGGCCATGTTGCCCGGCCGATGCTCGTTCCGCCACATACGCATATGCGCCTTGGGGATCTGCTCCCAGGGGAACACTTCGCTCATGCACGGATCGATGCGGCGCTCGATGACGAGGCGGTTGGCTTGGCTCGCTTGCAGGAGGTGGGCGAAGTGGGAACCTTGGATGCGCTTCTGATGCATCCACACATAGCGCGCGTCCATGGTGAGGTTGTAGCCGGTCGTGCCGGCGCAGATGACGACCATGCCGCCGCGCTTCACCACGAAGCATGACACCGGAAAGGTCGACTCGCCGGGATGCTCGAACACGCAATCGACATTGACACCCTTCCCCGTAATCTCCCAGATCGCCTTCCCGAATTTTCGCACCTCTTTGTTCCAGGCATCGTATTCGGGCGTACCGACTTTGGGCATCTGGCCCCAGCAATCGAAGTTCTTGCGATTGATGACGCCCTTGGCGCCGAGCCCCATCACGTATTCGCGCTTGTCCTCATCCGAGACGACGCCGACGGCGTTGGCGCCGGCGGTGGCGCAGAGCTGCACGGCCATCGAGCCGAGGCCGCCGCTTGCGCCCCACACTAGAACGTTGTGACCGGGCTTCAGCGTATGCGGCCTGTGCCCGAACAGCATGCGATAAGACGTCGCCAGCACCAGCGTGTAGCAAGCGGCCTCTTCCCAGGTCAGATGCTTCGGCCGCTCGAGCAGCTGGCGATCCTGCACGCGGCAAAATTGAGCAAAGGAGCCGTCGGGGGTCTCGTAGCCCCAGATCCGCTGCGAGGGCGAGAACATCGGATCGCCGCCGTTACACTCCTCGTCGTCGCCGTCGTCCTGATTGCAGTGGATGACGACCTCGTCGCCGACCTTCCAACGCTTGACCTTGGAACCCACCGCCCAGACGATGCCGGAGGCATCGGAGCCCGCGATGTGATAGGGCTGCTTGTGGACGTCGAACATGGAAACCGGCGTGCCGAGCGAGGCCCATACGCCGTTGTAATTGACGCCCGCGGCCATCACCAGAACGAGCACCTCGTGGGAATCGAGTTCCCAGGTCGGTACCATTTCGACCTGCATGGCCGTCTCGGGCGGACCTTCCCGCTCGCGGCGAATAGTCCAGGCATACATTTTCTTGGGCACGTGCCCGAGGGGCGGGATCTCGCCGATCTCGTAAAGATCCTTGACCGCCGCCCCGGGCGCTGTCGTTGCTTGCGACACTGCGGCTAGAGACATCTCGTTCATCCCGGCGGTCCCCCCAGAACTGAACTGTGCGGCGTGTTTTTGCACTGCGGCAATTCTCTTCGATTCATCTCGCGTCTGCAACAAATTTGCTCACTGCACACTTAACGCGCAAAAGCGCCCCACAGGCGCCTTGTCTCGACCCAAAAATGCTCTCTTTTTCGGGCCGGCAGGAGCGTTAGCAAAAACCCACCCGGCTGCCCAGGGTCAAAATGCCGGTCCCCCGGCCGGCAGCCCTCGCGGGCGATTTGCTGCTGCCGGCGGCGTGACCACCGGAAATCAGGACGCGCCGCTTCGGGCTAGGCTCCCGCCCCGGTGAAGTTGCCAACCGCATTTCATGATTTCTTCGGCGCTCGCGCCTATGTTGCCCTTGAGCTTCGGGCGTGCTTCGATGCCAGCGCGCCACGCCATCGAGCAGGACTATGAGCGGAAAATCATCCAAGCGGGACAAGCCCTGGCTGTTTCGCACCTATGCCGGCCATTCCACGGCCAAGGCCTCCAACGAACTTTACCGGAGGAACCTCGCCAAGGGTCAGACCGGGCTCTCGGTCGCCTTCGACCTGCCGACTCAGACCGGCTACGATTCCGACCATCCTCTCGCCCGCGGCGAGGTCGGTAAAGTGGGCGTGCCGATCGCCCATCTCGGCGACATGCGCAACCTGTTCGAGGGCATCCCGCTCGGCGAGATGAACACCTCGATGACCATCAACGCCACGGCGGCCTGGCTGCTCGCGCTCTATGTCGCGCTCGCCGACGAGCAGGGCGCGCCCAAGGCCAAGCTTACCGGCACCGTGCAGAACGACATCCTCAAAGAGTACCTGTCGCGCGGCACCTACGTTTTTCCGCCGGCGCCGTCGCTACGGCTGATCAAGGACACGATCGTCTATACCGCGCGCGAGATGCCGAAATGGAATCCGACCAATGTGTGCTCCTACCATTTGCAGGAGGCAGGAGCCACGCCGGTCCAGGAGCTTGCCTTCGCGCTAGCCACAGCGGAGGCGGTGCTCGATGAGGTTAGAGGGTCGGGCGAAGTACCGGCGGCCGAGTTTCCGCAAGTCGTCGGCCGCATGAGCTTTTTCGTCAATGCCGGGGTGCGCCTGATCACCGAGGTCGCGAAGATGCGTGCTTTCGTCGACCTGTGGGACGAAATCGCGGAGAAGCGTTATGGGGTCGCGGACCCTGCGCTTCGTCGTTTCCGCTACGGCGTGCAGGTGAACTCGCTCGGGCTCACCGAGCAGCAGCCGGAGAACAACGTCTACCGCATCCTCCTGTCGATGCTGGCGGTGACGTTGTCGAAGAAAGCGCGGGCGCGGGCGGTGCAGCTGCCGGCTTGGAACGAGGCGCTTGGGTTGCCCCGGCCCTGGGATCAGCAATGGTCGTTGCGCCTTCAACAGATTGTCGCATACGAGACCGACCTGCTCGACTATGGCGACATTTTCGACGGCTCGGTCGAAATCGATCGCAAGGTCGAAGAGCTTAAGGAGCAGGCGCGTGCCGAGCTCGCCAAGATCCAGGCGATGGGCGGGGCGGTGGCGGCCATCGACCATATGAAAGAGGCGCTGATCGCATCGAACGCGGCGCGGGTCGCAGCCATCGAGAAGGGCGAGCAGGTGCTGGTCGGGGTCAACGCCTATACCGAGACCGACCCGTCGCCGCTCGCGGAAACCGGCATCGAGGGCATCCTCACTGTGCCGGAATCGGTCGAGATCGAGCAGGTCGCGGCGTTGCAAGTTTGGCGGCAGCGGCGGGACGATAAGGCGGTGCGGCAGGCGCTGGTCGATCTCAAATCGGCGGCGGCCGAGGGCCGCAATATCATGCCGCCTTCAATCGCGGCCGCCAAAGCCGGTGTCACCACCGGCGAATGGGGCCAAGTCCTGCGCGAGGTGTTCGGCGAGTATCGTGCGCCGACCGGCATCCACGCCAAGCACGCGATCGACACGGCAAGGCTCGAAGAGGTGCGCCGCAGAGTCGAGGAGGTCTCGGGACGGCTCGGCCGAACGCTGACCTTCGTCGTCGGCAAGCCGGGACTCGACGGGCATTCCAACGGCGCCGAGCAGATCGCCGTGCGCGCCACCGATGTCGGCATGGAGGTCGTCTATGACGGCATCCGGCTCACCCCGGCGGAGATCGTCGATCAGGCGAGGGAAGCGCGCGCCCATGTCGTCGGGCTCTCGATCTTGTCGGGCTCCCATGTCGCGCTGGTGCGCGAGGTGGTGCAGCGCCTGCGCGAGGCGGGGCTTGGCGACGTGCCCGTGGTGGTCGGCGGCATCATCCCGGCCCAGGACGTGAACATCCTGAAGCAGTGCGGCGCCTCGGCCGTCTACACGCCCAAGGATTTCCAGCTCAACGAGATCATGACCGGGATCGTGCAGCTGGTCGAGGCCAAGGCGGCCGAACGCGTTGAGCAAGGCATTCCCGTGCCGCCCCTGCGCGCGCGGGAAAAGGTGCGGCTCTAGACCGAGACAGGCTTGTGAGCGATGGAAGCGGCGGCGCTTTGCCGCTAAGCTCGCCGAATCGCGCCCGCTTCGCGGCGTGACTTGGCTAGGGGGGACCAATGAATACTCGTTTGAGCACGCCGCGGCGTGAGACCTTTCTCGTCTCCGTCATCATCGCCGCTTTGGTCATCATCGGTCTGATCGTGCCGTTGCCGTTCTTCACGGGCTACGGCTTTGGCCTGTTGCTGATCGCCTATCTGATCCTGCTGGCGGGCGTGCTGTTGGAAAATCTCTAGACGGCAGACGGCGCCGGCAGGTGAGGCTGCGGACGCGCGACGCGATCTCGACGCGGTCGAGATCGCGTGGGGCGGCGTCCATCCCATTGAAAGCGGGCTAACGACAAAACAGCCTGTCATGGCTTAGAGAGAGGCATGATCGTCTGTTCCTGCAACATGATCACGTCCCAAGACGTTGCCGAAGCGGTGTCGGCGCTCCGCACCGAGGATCCCTTGGTCGTGCTGACCCCCGGCCTCATCTACCGCCAGCTCGGCAAAAGGCCCTCGTGCGGGAGCTGCCTGCCGCTCATCACCGAGCTGATGGTCGCCTACGATCAAGGGGGGCCAAGCTCGTCCGCGCCGTTCCCCCACCGCCCGCCGGTGGAGAACACCTAGCTTGCGCGCAAAGAACAGGCCATGATCCACTGAAGGGGTTGAGAGGAGGACACAATGAAGGGCAATAAGCGGGTCATC
Source organism: Methyloceanibacter sp. (assembly GCA_014380485.1). Lineage (GTDB taxonomy): Bacteria > Pseudomonadota > Alphaproteobacteria > Rhizobiales > Methyloligellaceae > Methyloceanibacter. The sequence continues at coordinate 13,496 of JACMJU010000133.1, read as the reverse complement.
GAATATCTCAACAAGGCGCTGACCCACGAACTCACCGCCGTCAACCAATACTGGCTGCACTACCGGTTGCTCGACGACTGGGGCTACACCAAGCTCGCCAAGAAGGAACGCGAGGAGTCGATCGAGGAAATGCATCACGCCGATAAGCTCGTGATCCGCATCATCTTCCTCGAGGGCTTTCCCAACATGCAGCAGCTCAATCCCTTGATGATCGGCCAGACCGTCAAGGAGGTCCTCGAAAGCGACCTCAAAGCCGAGTACTCGGCCCGCGCGCTCTACATGGAGGCACGCGCCGCCTGCCGCACGGAAGAGGACTATGTGTCGATGGACCTGTTCGAGGAACTGCTCGGCGACGAGGAAGGCCACATCAACTTCATCGAGACGCAGCTGAACCTGCTCAAGGATATCGGTCAGGAGAATTACGGGCAGCTCAACGCCCATTCCGCCGATGACGTCCCCGAGGAGGGGGCCTAGGCTTGGCGTTGATCGACGGACCGCGGCTTCCGCCGGCGGCGGGCAATGCGCCGCGACAACTCATCGTGTTCCTGCATGGCTATGGCGCCGATGGCAACGACCTCATCGGCTTGGGGCGTGAATGGGCGAAGCTCTTGCCCCATGCCGCCTTCGTCTCGCCGCATGCGCCCGAGGCTTGCGGCATGGCGCCCATGGGCCGGCAGTGGTTCAACCTCACCTTCCGCGATGCCGGCGAGATGGTGCGCGGCGTCACCAATGCCTCCCCTGCGCTCAATGCCTTTCTCGACGCCGAGCTCAAGCGGCACAATCTGCCGGGGCGCGCCCTCGCGCTGGTCGGTTTCAGCCAGGGCACGATGATGGCGCTCGGTGTCGGGCTGAAACGCCATCCGGCCCCCGCCGCCATCGTCGGTTATTCCGGCGCGCTGGCGACGACCGAGGCGCTGCCGAAAGACTCAGGGTCGGCGCCGGCGATCCTGCTCGTGCATGGCGACATGGACGAGGTCATTCCCGTCGACGCCATGTTCATGGCCCGCGAGCAGCTGGCGCAAGCAGGCCTCGCCGTCGAGTGGCACCTGGCGCAAGGCATCGGCCACGGCATCGACGCGGAGGGCTTGCGTCTCGGCGGCGACTTTCTCCGCCAAGCCTTCGCCGCGGCTCAGACCATCCAATAGCCGCGCTCAAGGCAGCTTCCGCCTACAGCATCTGGGGGCCTTCACATTCGTGACATGCCCCTATAGTATCCGCCCCGGCAAGGAGGATGGTCCCGCGTGCGACGGGTACAGGTAAGGGATTTCTCGCCTTGAACGTCGCAACCGCATCGGCCGCTCCCGGCACTTTCCCCGCGCTCGTGCTCAACGCCGATTTCCGGCCGCTGTCCTACTACCCGCTCTCGTTGTGGGGCTGGCAGGACGCGGTGAAGGCCGTGTTCCTCGAACGCGTCAACATCGTCTCCGAATACGACCGTGCCGTTCGTTCCCCTTCGTTCGAGATGAAGCTGCCGAGCGTGGTCGCGCTCAAGAATTACGTTCGCCCCGCGCTCTATCCCGCCTTCACGCGATTCAACGTGTTCCTGCGCGATCGTTTCACGTGCCAATATTGCGGGGACGACCAGGATCTCACCTTCGATCATCTCGTGCCGCGCTCGCGCGGCGGCATGACCCGCTGGGAGAACGTCACCACCGCGTGTGCGCCCTGCAATCTCCTCAAAGGCGGCAAGCTCCCCAACGAGGCGAAGATGTATCCGGGGCAGAAGCCTTACCGGCCCACGGTGTTCGAGCTTCACCGCAACGGCCGGCTGTTCCCGCCGAACTATCTGCATGAGAGCTGGCTCGACTATCTCTACTGGGATACCGAACTCGAGCCGTAATCTTCCCGAGGCCAGCCCTGTCATCGTCCGCGCAGGCGGACGATCCAGTAGTCCCTATCTTCGCAACGACGAGCGCCAGTTGTTACTGGATGCCCGCCTTCGCAGGCATGACGGATCGATCCGCTTCGGGTCAAAACCGGGTCGTGAGTTGCGTCAGCCATTCCGGCGAGGCGTCGACCAGGATCGTCTCCAGGCGCTTGTCGAGATTCGTGGCGACGAGCAGCCCGACCGCGATCAGCACGAGACCGAGCAGGGTCTTCCCTGTTCTGCCGGTTTCCATCAGGCGGCCGCGCCAGCGCATCATCGCCTCGCGCGAGAGGGTGCCGAGCAGCATCAGCGGGAGCGCCGCGCCGATGCCGAATGCGAGCATCGTCAGCGCGACCTGGACAAGGTCTTCGCCCTTGGCGGCGAGGACCGAGGCGGCTCCGAGCGTGGGGCCGACACACGGGCTCCATACCGCTCCGAGCAACAGCCCGAGCCCGAATTGGCCGGCAAGACCTCCCGGGGTGAAGCTATCGGCATAGAAGCCGGCCCAATTGCTCACCGGGGCTGCGGCGAGCGCGAACTGCTCCTGCAAGCGCGGCACCAGCAGCACCGCGCCGACGCCGATCAGAAGGACGGCCGACACGGTGCGAAAGACTCCGGTATCGAGGCCGGCGGCAAAGCCGATGGTGGCGACGAACAGACCGATGGCGGTGAAAGAAAGCGCGAGCCCGGCGGCAGGCGCTGCGGGCCCGAGCCGATGCTGGCTCGCCGCGGTGCCGAGAACGATCGGCAGTAGCGGCAAGACGCAAGGCGAAAGCACCGAAAGCACGCCGGCAAGAAGGGCAAGCCCGAGGGTGGCGGCCGACATCGCCCCCTCGCCTCAGAGCGCCTTATCGAGCAGCTCGGCGATCGAGTCCTTGTTGGTGTCGCCGACCGAGCGTCCCTTTTCGGTCTCGCCTTTGAAGGCGATCAGCGTGCTCTGCGCTTGGGCCTTCAAGGCCCGCACATCGTCCGTCTGCGTGTCGAAATCGACCTTGAAGACGACGAGGTCCTTGTATTTTGGCTCGCGGGTCAATTGGACCAGGATCGGGTTCTGCGCCCGGCACACGGGACACCAGGCGGCGAAGATATCGACCAGGATAGACTTCCCCTCCTTTTGGGCCGCGGCGAAGGCGGCGGGGTCGAAAGGCTTCCACTCGGCCGCCGAGGCCGGGAGCGAACCGAGAAACGCGGCGGTGACAACGACGGCAAGAAAGAGTGAGCGCAAGCGAACCATCGGTCAGATCCTTCCCACAGGGCCGTGTTCGACTTAACGCCGCTATAGCAGCCCCCGATTGCTGCCCGCCAATCACGCTCGCTTGAAGTTCCCGTAAGGCTGTTGCCATCGCGCCGCGCCATAGGCGGCGACCGCGGCGAGGAAAGCCGAGATCACGGCGTTCCAGCCGGCGAAGGAGAGCCCGAGGAAGCGCCAGGGTGCCTCGTCGCAACGAATGACGGGCGTATCGACGATCCCGCCCTCGCGCCATTGCAGCTCGAAGGCGCCGGCGCATTCGCCGGGGCCCGCCCACCAGGTCCACTCGACGCCGGAATGGTAGATGCCGGCGACGGTATTGGCGAGGAAGGCGAGCGCGACGAGGATCAGCAGGATTCGCCCGATGCCCGTCGCCTGACCGCGGGCGAGCAGCATTGCCACGGCGCTCGCCGGCACGGCGAAATAGTAGGCGTAACGCTGCTGGAGACAGAGCGGACAGGGCGCGTAGCCGCCGAGATGCTCGAAAGCGAGTGCTGCGAGAATCGTTGCCGTGGCGATCACGAGCACGAGCGCGCTCGCGGCCACGACCGGCCTCGGCACCTTGGCCAGGCTTGGAATTGCCGGTCGCTCCATCCTAGAAAGCATATTTCGCGATCAGGAAACCGCCAACAATGGCCGCGAGAAAGCCGGTGGTGACAAGTGTCAGCCGCTTCTCGATGAAGCCGCGGATCGGCTCGCCATAGATGCGCAGCAGCTCAGCCTCGAGAAAGAACCGCGCCCCGCGCGTAATCAGCGACAGAACCACGAACATAAAAAAGTCGTAGCCGGCAAAGCCCGAGGCGATGGTCACGATCTTATAGGGGATCGGCGTCATCCCCTTGATCAGGATGATCCACGCGCCCCATTTGGCGTAGGCCGCGCGAAAGGCCTCGACGCTGTCGCCATAGCCGTAGATCGAGATCAGCCATTTGCCGAGCGTGTCGTAGAGGAAGGCGCCGATGGCGTAGCCGAGGATGCCACCTGCAACCGAGGCGATGGTGCAGACCAGCGCATAAAGCCTGGCCTTTTCCGGCTTGGCCAGCGCCATGGGCACCAGGACCACGTCGGGCGGGATCGGGAAGAACGAGCTCTCAACGAAGGAGACCACGGCGAGCGTGGGCAACGCCTTGCCGCTCTCGGAAAGCGCGATCACCTTGTCGTAGAGGTTGCGCAGCATCCCGCTTGCTTAGCGGGGCGCCCTGTTTTTGTCCATCGGCTCTCTGGCGGTAAGCGCCAGGCCCCCGGTTGACCGCACCGCGCGCTTACCCCATGTTCCGGGCCTAGCCCCAGTGGCGGAATGGTAGACGCGGCAGACTCAAAATCTGTTGTCCGCAAGGACGTGCTGGTTCGAGTCCGGCCTGGGGCACCACTCACTTGGCGAGAGATGAGCTGCGCGAGGGCGCGCGTTATGGTGCGCACCACACCGGCCAGCCTTGGCGGATTCATACCTCCAGCGGACGTTGTCATCGTCGCCGACATTTCGAGCATTCTCGCCCGGAGCTCGTCACGGCGGGAGCCGCGGGCGATTGCCTTAATCGAGCATAAGGGAATTCGTGTTCATACCGTGCCGGACGTCGCGCCGATCCAGGGCCGCGGCGGTCCTCGTTGCAGTATGCGGCCACTCTTCCGGTCTATGTCGATGTTGCGGTCAGCCGTAAGCCTCGTTTCCGCGCTTTGCCTGATGGCGCTCGCCGGCCTTCCTGCAGGCAGCAAGGAGGCGCTCACGCCGCCGCCCGCTGTGATGGCGGCGATCGCGGCGGCGCCGGCTCCCGACGGACCCGCCAAGGTCATCGTCGGCGCTTACATCAACGACATCCAGGCGCTCGACTTCAAGGCGAACAACTACGTCGTCGATTTCTATGTCTGGTTTCGCTGGCGAGCGCCGGACCTCCATCCCTCCAAGACGATGGAATTCATGAACCGCTATGCCTCAGGCGACAATATCCGCGAGGAACTCTACGAGAAGCCGCAAGAAATGCCGGATGGCAGCCTCTATTCCATCATCCGCTACCAAGGCCGGTTCGCCACCAAGTTCTCGCTCGACAAATATCCCTTCGACTCGCAACTTTTGATCGTGTTGATGGAGGACTCGCTCTCCCCCATCCAGCAGCAGGTGTTTGTTCCGGACGGCGAACGTCCGGTGATGCTCGATCCTGTCATCACTTTGCCGGGCTTCACGATCGGCGAGCCAAGCATGAGCATCGCCGCCAACACCTATCCGACCACTTTCGGTCACCTGGCGGACTCCGACGCGGAAACCTATTCGCGGATTGTCGTGACCGTGCCGGTGACGCGTCCCATCCTCGCCATGTCGCTCAAGACCTTCATGCCGATCGCTCTGATCGTGGCGTGCGCGGCGCTCGTGTTCTTCGTGCGGCCGCGCTACATCGAAGGCAGGATCGGGCTCGGCATCACCGCGCTGCTCACAATGGTCGCGCTCCAGTTGACCTCGGGCGCATCGCTTCCCGATGTCGACTACCTCATGTTGCTCGACAAGATCTACCTGCTCGCCTATCTGTTCATCATCATCGCGCTCGCCCGTGTGGTCGGAACCTCATGGCGCGCCGACGACCTTGAGTCCGAGGAAGCGACATCACGTGCCGACCGTCTTTGGCTCGGAGTGCTGCTCGCCGCCTTCATTTTGGCGAATGTTGCAGTGACTTGGTCGGCGCTGGCGGCTTCCGCGGGCTGAGCCCCATGCGCCTCGTCGTAACGGCGTCATTCCGACGTAACCGGCGTCATTCCGGCGTACCAATATTACTGAGAACACTTCCCCTCTCCCCTTGTGGGAGAGGGCTTCCCGCCCGGCGCGCGAAGCGCGATGAATGGCGGGAAGGGTGAGGGGTCATTCTTCTTGACGCGGGCTATCGCCCGCTAACTCCTCGCCGCTCGGTACTGGATACCGGCTTTCGCCGGTATGACTGAGCGGCCCTTTCTAGCTAGGTTCCCCCCGGCTCGGTCCCCCGTACCCCAGGAGCACAGCGAGCACCCTGTGAGCAATCGAGCACAGGATCACAGTGAGCACAGGCGGCGCCGTCTAACCCCTTGCCGCCAAGCATCTTTCCAAAAAGCAGCCAACCAATTGACTCCCTGAGAGTGACATATATATAGCCTTTTCATGGTCTGAATTGCCTACAAATATTCTGCTCTCGCGTGGCGAGATAAGACTTAAGTCTTTGAATTTAAAGTGATTAATCCCTACATAGTGGCCTACCGGAGGGCAGCGCTAACCTGAGGGTCCAAACTTCAGGCTCTGGCTCACCAAGCAAATGCCGTGCAGGGCACATGCCGGCCCATCCGTAGGCCCGGGACTCCAAATCCCGGGCCGTCGAACCCAAGCCGAAAAGGAAAGACACTTATGCCCGAAGAAAACAAGAAGCGCCGCGCAAAAGTCGCGCGTCAAAAGCTAGCGTTGCGTCATTCTCTCTGGCCCAAGCTCGATGACAAGCGACTCTGGATGCGCGAGCGTTCCGACGGATGGCTTAGCGTTCCGCGTGCGCTTCCGCTCCTTCTCCAGATCATGGACAACCTCTCCAAAGGAAAGCCCGTCTCATCCACCTACTTCGATCTTTGGTGCCGCACGTTCGATGATTCGTTCGTCGTCGCCAACAAGGCGCGCGAGATGGCTTTCTTCTCCGGTTTCACCGGAGAACGAGCGGAACGCACATGGGCGAGCCGGATGCGTATCCTCGCAGACCTCGGCTTCCTCGACATTGCGGAGGGACCAAATGGTCTTATCAGCTACGTGCTTATCTATGACCCTTATCAGGTCGTGAAAAAGCACTATGAAGCAGGCAACATCAATGCCGCTACTTACAATGCACTTAAGCAACGCATGATCGAGATCGGCGCCGATGACCTCGACGAAGTCGAGACGACCGTCGGTGGGAAGGCTCCTCCGAAAAAATCCGAAGGCAAACGGCGCCGGGCAGCGACGGGGATCAGAGCTGGTTAGGCCATGCCGACGATTTCATTTGCCCAAGCACTGGCACGGTCACAAGACTCCAAACGGCATTTACTGCTCGGCAATGGATTCAGCATCGCGCTTTTTCCCGACCGGTTTCAATATGATCGGCTTCTCGACTCGGCCGACTTCGCCGAATCGCCTGAAGCACGGGCAGCATTTGACCGCCTCGGAACCACCGACTTCGAAGTGGTCATCAAGGGACTGCAAGATGCCGTCGCCTTACTTTCCGCTATACACGCAGGATGAAGTTCTGTGCAAAAGTCCAAGTGCGAGATTGTTCATCTTCGGCCACTCGCTCGCGCCAAATGACGAGCATGTCATCCGCCAGATCGAAAAGGGAAAATGCGGAAGGCTGTTTGTCAGCCTTTATGGCGACCCTGCCACCGAGGCAAATAGGGCGATCATTGCCCGGGCGCAGCGCATCGCCGACGCGCGCAGCGAGAGGTATCCACTGGAGATAGAATTTTTCGACGCGGCATCTGCCGAAGTGTGGGGCTAGTGCCATGAAGTCCCAGCTCCGACATCTAGTTGCACAAGCGCTTTATCCGACGAAGGCATACAGCTTGCCGGCTGTCTGCGAGCGCTACGGTCTTGAGTCGGGCACCGGCGACGAAGCCTTTTCCAGCAAGAAGCAGTACGTGATGAAGCGGCTGGAGAAACTTTCTGATGAAAAGGTCTTCAAAATCGCAAAAAGCGTCGTTGAGGATTTTCCGGACGATAAGCTGCAAGCAGCGATCGAGGTCGTCGAGAAGGAAGGACATCTCGTATCCGACCTCACGCGGCATCATCTTGCGGAAGCGCTCAACGAATGGCCGCTGGCAGGCAAGCGTGATCTCTTAGACATGCTGCGAAAGCACTGGCCTTCCATCGATCAAACGGGATCGGCCTACCGGTTCGGCGAAACCGTGGCAGATGACATCTACCGTCACGCAGTGCGAAATGATGACATGCCGAATGCGGAGATACTGGCGCTCGCCGAATTGTTCACATGTTCGCAAGCCAAACTGTTCCATTTTCTCCAAGACGTTGTTGATCCAATCCGCCGTGATAGCGAAGAGCAGGAGAGAATTGTCGCGAAGCTCAATCCGATCCTCCGGCGAGACGGATATTATTTGAGCCCGTCACGGCGCGTTTCCGGCTATCCCGCCTACAGCGTACTTGAGACTACGGCCACCGGCGTTCAGCCAGCCGACGAGCTTATTTCGCAAGTGTTGATCTCGTTCGACGAAAGCGGCGTTCATGCGGCATGGCAAAAGGCACTGGACCGTCGAAGCTCTGATCCTGAAGGCGCCATCACGGCCGCCAAAACGCTACTTGAAACCGTCTGCAAGCACGTCATCGACGAAGCCGCCGGAAGCTACGGCCCGAACGATGACCTTCCCAAGCTGTATAACACCGCTGCGACTTGTCTGAACCTTTCGCCAAGCCAGCACGCTGAACCGCTTTTCAAGAGCATTCTCGGGAACTGTCAATCGATTGTCGGGAATCTCGCGGGCCTCAGGAACAAGCTTGGCGATTCACACGGTCAGGGCAAACGCCACGTCAAGCCGCAGGCAAGGCATGCGGAACTCGCCGTAAATCTTGCCGGGTCAATGGCGATGTTTCTCGTGTCTACATGGAACGCGTTGAAAAGCCAGCGATCGCAGTCGGACTTAACCGGTTAAATTCAGTTGAAGGAAGCGCCGCCGGCGGGAACCGGCGGCGCGCGGGCTAAGGGCCGCAGTCCCGGACCCGACGGCCGCGCCAGCACCCTGCGGATATTCTTCAGGTTGAAGTGCGGCTCGCGCAGCTCGGGAGAGCTTTCTGCGAGATCGCGCAGCTCTGCAGAAATCCGCCGCAGCAGGGCCATCAGCTCGATGCGTGTGATGCGCGAAGCTCGGTTTGCGTCGTCAGCACTCTCTCCACCGGATTTTGGCCTAACCGGGGGCGACATGGATGGCGAGCCAAACCGTCGGCGGATCGCGCTCGGTCCAGGTGACGCGGTGCCTACAGTGAGCCGGCAGCAGGAGCCAGTCTCCGGCGGCAAGCTCGCGCTCCCGCTCCTCGCCCTCGATGAGGATGCGCGCGGCGCCCGCCACGACAAGCACCCACTCGTCGCTGTCCTGATCGTACCATTGTCCTTTGGGGGTCGCCTGGCCGGTCGAGACGATCCGCTCGATGCGCAATCCCGGGAGATGGCAGAGCGTTTCGGTGAGCTCCCCGGCAAGCGGTCGCGCGGGAAGCCCCTCTCCGAGGTTTCCGGCTCTCACCGCCACCTAGGGCGCCTCGATGCGCTGTGCGGTTATCGGCTAACGGCCGGCGGCCTTGCGCCGATCCACTTCGGCTTGTGAGACCTCGCCCGACTGGACCAAGGCATTGACGCAGCTCTTGGACAGGCTACGTCCCGCCTTGTCCATGCATACGCGCAGGGCCGCGCTCTCGAGCCCGTAATCGCCGCAATGTTTCCGGTAGTCCGCGCCGCAAGCCTTTTGCACGGCCTTGCTGTAGGAATCGGCCGCTGCCGTCTCGGCCAAGCAAAGCGCCAAAACGCAAGCGGCAAGCAAAGTCGCAAGATCGATCCGCATCGAAGCCTCCTCACCCGGTCCGAGTCTAAGGATGAAGTCTAAGCCGAAACACGGCCGGCCGTTCCCGCTCCCGGCGACGCCCTCGGCAAAAAACTGTGAATATTGTCTTTTGGCCACAGCCGAACCTTCACCGCCCGTTTGAGGGGGACCGGGTCGCACCACAGCCCAGGTAAGACCTCGGACTGCGCACGCGATTCCGCTGAATTCCTGACGCTGCCGTCCAGCACCAAAAGCAACGAGTCTATAGCCACTCGCTATTGGGAAATTGGCGGCGGACCGTCCACTTTACTCTTGTTCGAACGGCACTCCTGGCCATGCCCCGAACGTCGGATCAACCGGCCAGACCCTGAAGGAGAACCACTATGAAGAAGCTCATCCTCGCCGTTGCGCTCGTGATCGCCTCTGCCAGCCCCGTTTTGGCCGAAGGCTTCCCGAACGTCTACATGACCCGCTAACCAACTTAAAGACCCGAAGGAGAACCCCATGAAGAAGCTCATCCTCGCCGTTGCGCTCGTGATCGCCTCTGCCAGCCCCGTTTTGGCCGAAGGCTTCCCGAACGTCTACATGACCCGCTAACCCACTACTTTTTGCCAAGACATCGGTGGTCGTCATGACCAACCAACTCTTTCCTCTCCCCTCCTGGGCACCCGCTTTGTGGCGGGTGCCCACCTCTCTCCAAGTACACGACGAGGCCTTCACGTCCGGAAACCCGCTCCGGCCCGAACGTCTCGCACGCCATGCCCCGAGCTTTGCTCCCTTTGCCGCTCCCCTCTCCGCCAAAGGAGAGGAATTTAGCCGGTTCGCGCCTGGCTAACAGGGGTGAGGGGGTTCAGCGATCGACTAACCCCTCGGCCGGCACGCTCGCGTGCCGGCCTCTCCCTGTCGATCACGGCTCGTCGATCTCTTCGCGGACCTGCGCGTAGCTCAACACCGCAAAGAGCAGCGTGCCGCCAAAGACGTTGCCGGCCAGTGTCGGCAGGAAGAAGCCGAACACGATCCGCGATAGGCTCTCATGGCCCTCGAGCCAGAGGTAGAAGGCCTCGGCCGAGCCGGCGACCACATGGGTGAAGCCGCCAAGTGCCATAAGATAGGTGATCAGGGTGATGACGAAGATCTCGGTGCCTTCGGCGGAGGGCAACATCCACACCAAGGCCGCGATCAGCCAACCGGAGACGATACCCTTGACGAACATCTCGAACGGGGTGTTGGCCATCAGCTTGGTGCCGATGGCGCGGACCGCCTCGGCCATGTCAGGTGATAGAGCGCCGGAATAGGCGAGAAAACCCGCGAACAGGAAGCAACCGGCGAGATTGCCAAGAAGCACGATACCCCACAGCCTGAGCATGACCAAGAGCCAATCCAACTGCCTACGCGCGATGACGGGGAGCACGGCGGTCAGCGTGTTCTCGGTGAAGAGCTGCTGGCGTGAGAGGATGACGATCAGGAAGCCGACCGAATAGCCGATACTCTCGATGAGCGCCGCGCCCGGCATGTCGGGGAGATAGGCTTTGAGCAGTGCCTGGGCGAGCACGGAGAAGCCGATCGACAGGCCGGCGGCAAGCGCCGACCACCACAGTGCCGGGATGCTGCGGGCCAGCTCGCCTTCGCCCTCGAACCTGATGATCTCATAGACGACCGCGGCGCGGAGCTTGCGGCGCTCGGAAACCGAGCGGGTCTCCTCCCGCGTCAGCCCATCCTTGGGCGCAGGCAGGTCCTTCGGCTTCGCAGGGTGCTTTTTGGCCATGGCGGCGGCGGGCGCTCGCGCTTAGCCCTTATGCCATGCCCATGGCGCGGGCCTTATTGAGGAGCCCCTCGGCCTGCCGGATCGAGGCGATATCGATGAGCCGGCCGTCGAGCGACACCGCGCCCTTCCCTTCTCGCGCCGCCTGCTGCATGGCCTCGACGATGCGCTTGGCCTTGGTGACTTCCGCTTCCGACGGCGTGAACACCTTATTGGCAAGCTCGACTTGGCTCGGGTGGATCGCCCATTTGCCCTCGAAGCCGAGCACGGCGGCGCGCTTGGCCGCGGCGAGATAGCCGTCGGGATCGGAGAAATCGCCGAACGGCCCGTCGATGGGGCGAAGACCGTAGGCGCGGCAGGCGACCATCATGCGCGATAGAGCGAAATGCCAGGGATCGCCCCAGTGATAGGCGCGATTGCCTTCGGCATCCTTGTCGGTCAGCACGCCGTAATCGGGATGCGGACCGCCGATGCCGACGGTGCGGGCGCGGGTCGAGGCGGCATAGTCGGCAACGCCGAAGCTCATGGCCTCGAGGCGCTTGGAGCTCTGGGCAATGGCCTCGACATTGGCCATGCCGAGTGCGGTCTCGATTAGGACCTCGAAGCCGATCCGCTTCTCGCGCTTTTTGTATTGCTCGATCTGGGTGACCAGCATGTCGATGGCGTAGACGTCCTGCGGCACGCCGGTCTTGGGGATGAGGATCATGTCGAGGCGCGGGCAGTTCTCCACCACGTCGACCACGTCGCGGTAGGCGTAATGGGTGTCGAGACCGTTGATGCGGATCATCATGGTCTTGGTGCCCCAATCCAGGTCGTTGAGACCCTGGACGATGTTCTTGCGGGCCTGCTCCTTGTCGTCGGGGGCGACGGCGTCCTCGAGGTCGAGGAAAATAATGTCGGCGCCGCCTTTGGCCGCCTTCTCAAACAGCGAGGGATTGGATCCCGGCACGGCAAGTTCCGAACGGTGGAGACGCGGGGTCGCTTGTGGGATCAGGGTAAAGCTCATGTCACTACTCTCCCTCTCTGGGTTTGGACTGAAGTGGTGCGACTATTCGCGCGAGCTCCGCACTCCCTACCTCCCCCTCGTGGGGAGGTCGGCTTGCGTAGCAAGCCGGGTGGGGGGATCGCGCCCGCGTCTCACCCCACCCGGCTCGGCCTGCGGCCGAGCCACCCTCCCCATCAAGGGGAGGGACGAAAACTCTCTGTCCTGTTCTGTACATCATTTGATTTCTTAGCCTGTGGCGCCGAAACCGGCGGCAACGGTGTTGATGGACAAAAGCAAGGCGGATTTGTACGCGTCGCGCTCGGCCTCGCGCTCGGCCCCGCGGAAACGGCGCAGAAGCTCGACCTGCATGCGGTTGACCGCGTTGACGGCGGGGAGCCGGGAGGCAAGCGCGCGGCGGTATTCGGGGAAGCGCTCGGCGACTTCGCCGCCGCCCGAAACTTTCAGCACCATCTCGCTTGTCAGTTTGAGCTCCTGCTCGATCATGCTGAAAATCATCTCGCGCACCCCCTCGTCCTCGACCAGGCTCGCATAGTCGCGGGCGATATCGAGATCGACAAGGAGGAGCGTCTTCTCCACCTCGTCGATGATGAGACGGAACAGGCGCGAATCGTGGAACAGACGCGGCAGCAGCGCCTCGCCTTGCTGGCCGCGCACCTGAAGCAGGCTGGCAAGCGCGGAGCCCACGCCGTACCAGCCGGTGATGATGTGGCGGTTCTGGGCCCAGGCGAACACCCAGGGAATGGCGCGAAGGTCGGCGAGCGACTTGGCGCCGAAACGGCGCGCGGGCCTTGAGCCGATATTGAGCAGCGAGATCTCTTCGATCGGGCTTGCCGCCTGGAAATATTGAACCAGGCCGGGATGGGAGACGAGGCCGGTATAGGCGGCGCGGGACGCACCCGCGAGCGCCTCCATGATGTCATCGAACTCGCGCTTCGGCTTCAGTGCCTCCTCGCGCTCGGATTTGAGCGCATGCTCGAACACGCTCGCGGCGAGCAGCTCCATCTGATAAAGCCCGGTGCCCTTGTTGGCATATTTGTAGGACACGACTTCGCCCTGCTCGGTGACGCGGAAGCGCCCCCTGATCGAGCCGGCGGGCTGGGCG
>JACMJU010000132.1 GCA_014380485.1 Methyloceanibacter sp. | reverse complement strand
TGTCCATCTGGAGCGAGGTGACGCCCTCAGAGGTGCCGGCGACCTTGAAGTCCATGTCGCCGAGATGGTCCTCGTCGCCGAGAATGTCCGACAACACGGCGAAACGCTCGCCGTCCTTGATCAAGCCCATGGCGATGCCTGCCACCGAGCGCTTGAGCGGTATGCCGGCGTCCATCATGGCGAGCGAGGAGGCGCACACCGTGGCCATGGAGGAGGAGCCGTTCGACTCGGTGATCTCCGACACGATACGGATGGTGTAGGGAAAGCTCTCGCGGTCGGGCAGCACCGGATGGATGGCCCGCCAGGCAAGTTTGCCGTGACCGATCTCGCGCCGGCCCGGAGACACCATGCGGCCGACTTCCCCGACCGAGTAGGGCGGGAAGTTGTAGTGCAGCATGAAGGTCTCTTTGTAGGTGCCCTGGAGGGCGTCGACATATTGCTCGTCCTCGCCGGTGCCGAGCGTGGCGACGGCGAGCGCCTGGGTCTCGCCGCGGGTGAAGAGCGCGCTGCCGTGGGTGCGGGGCAGGATGCCGGCTTCGCAGACGATGGGCCTGACCGTGGTCAGGTCGCGCCCGTCGATACGCGTCTTGCTGTTGAGGATGCTCGAGCGGACGATCTCCTTCTCCGCCTCCTTGAAGGCGCTTGCCACTTTGGCCGCCTGCGTTCCATCGTCGTCGGCGGGGACGAGCGCCGCCACGACCTTGTCCTTGACGGCGGCGACCCGGTCACGGCGTTCCTGCTTGGCGGCGATGACATAGGCATCGCGCAGCTCGCTCTCTCCAAGCTCGCGGACGCGTGGCACGATGTCGACTTCATTCTTCGGCTTGAGGTCGAAAGGCTCCTTGGCGGCACGCTCGGCCAATTTGACGATGGCGTCGATCACCGGTTGGAAGTGCTTCTGCCCGTACGTCACGGCGCCCAGCATGATCTCCTCTGAGAGCTCCTTCGCCTCCGATTCGACCATCAGCACCGCGCCGGCGGTGCCGGCCACCACGAGATCGAGCGCGCTCTCGGGCATTTCGTCGATCATCGGATTGAGCACATACTGGCCGCCGATATAGCCGACGCGGGCCGCCCCGATCGGTCCGAGGAAAGGGACCCCTGAAAGGGTAAGCGCGGCCGAGGCCGCCGCCATCGCCACGATATCGGGGTCGTTCTCCATGTCGTGGGAGAGCACGGTGGCGATCACTTGCGTCTCGTTCTTGAAGCCCGAGGCGAACAGCGGCCGGATCGGCCGGTCGATCAGGCGTGAGGTCAATGTTTCCTTCTCGGTGGGGCGCCCCTCGCGCTTGAAATAGCCCCCCGGGATCTTGCCGGCGGCGAAGGTCTTTTCCTGGTAGTTCACGGTCAGCGGGAAGAAGTCGATGCCGGCCCGCTCTTCCCTGGCGGCAACGACGGTGGCAAGAACGCTGGTCTCGCCATAGGTCGCGAGCACGGCGCCATCGGCCTGACGGGCGATGCGGCCGGTCTCGAGCTTTAGGGGGCGCTTCCCCCATTCGATCTCTACGGTTTCTCTCTTGAACATGGTGATGTCCCAAATGCGTGGGGAAAGGTAAGGCGGCTCCCTTGGTCCAAGGGCGAAAATGCTGCCGGTTCGGTAGTCGCAAGCTCGACCGCGGGCTGGCCCGCCCGGACGAGGGTCACCGGCGGATGCCCAACCGGTTGATGAGCTTCTGGTAACGGTCCTCGTCGGAGGACTTGACGTAATCGAGCAAACGTCGCCGTAGGCTGACCATCTTGAGCAGCCCCCGGCGCGAATGATTGTCTTTGCCGTGTGTCTTGAAATGCTCGGTGAGATTGGTGATCCGCTCGGTCAGGATCGCGACCTGGACTTCCGGAGATCCGGTATCGCCGGACTTGGTCGCATATTCCTTGATGAGCTCCTGCTTGCGCTCAGCGCTGATCGACATCGGATGAGTCCTTACGGTCTGAGGGTTTATCGGGGCCGGGCCGGGATGTCGTCCAGCACGGTCGGTTCAACAGCGCGGGCAAGCCGCCCGCACGAATGGCCGCAATATAGGGATTATCCGCCACGAGGCCAGCGGAATTTGCGTCACCAACGCGCGGGAGAGGAGCCTGCAGCAAACCCATTGCGGCCATCACGGATCGTGTCACGCGTCCCGCTTTTGAGCCGCGCTTCGCGGCGGCAGATTGAAGATGCGCTTGGGCTTCAGTTCGCCTCGCTCCACCTCGCCGAGCGCGACCAAAGTGCCGCGCGCGATGGCGTAGACCGCGCCCACAACAACCGGGGCATCACGGCCCCGCAACAAAACCGGCTGCCCACGCCGAAGCCGATCCGCATCCGGTCCGGAGACGGCAAGTGCAGGAATGTCACCGAGCGCGGTTTCGACCGGCTCGAGCGCGGTCATGAGCGCCTCATGGCCGCCGCCTTCGGCGAGCGCGTCGAGCGCCGCAAGCGGCACGGCCCGATCCTCGGCAAAGACTCCCACCCGGGTTCGGCGGAGTGCTTCGACGTGGCCGTATGAGCCGAGCGTGCGGCCGAGATCGCGGGCAAGCGCCCGCACATAGGTGCCTTTGCCGCAGCGCGCCTCCAGCACACAGCGGTCCCGGTCGGGATGGTCGATAAGCCTGAGCGAGGCGATCGACACGCGCCGCGGCGCAAGCTCGAAGGTCTCCTCGTCACGGGCGAGGTCGTAGGCGCGGGCGCCATCGACCTTCAGCGCCGAGTAGCGCGGAGGCACCTGGTCGATCTCGCCGGTGAAGTCGCGGAGCCTCTCCTCGATCTCCGGGCGGGAGGGCCTGCGATCGCTCCGCTCCACCACTTTACCCTCGGCATCGTCGGTATCGGTCTCGGCTCCGAAGCGAACGGTGAAGCGGTACTCCTTGCTGCCCTCGACCACGAACGGAACGGTCTTGGTCGCTTCGCCGAGCGCGATCGGGAGCACGCCGGTGGCGAGCGGATCGAGCGTGCCCGCATGCCCTGCCTTGGCGGCCTGGTAGAGCCGCTTCACCCGGGAAACGGCTTGCGTCGAGGTCATGCCCTGCGGCTTGTCGAAGACAAGCCAGCCATGGACCGGAAATCCCTTGCGCTGACGCGCCATCGGCCTACTCGTCCGGATCGTCGAGGTCGCGGGCGACCTTGGGCGAAGCGAGCAGCGCGTCGATGCGAGCCGACGCTTCGAACGAGGTGTCCACCTTGAATCTGAGCTCAGGCATGAATTTCAGGCTGACACGCTTCGCCAAAAGCCCGCGCAAATAGCGTTTGTGCTTGTCGAGATGAGCGACGGCCTCCTCCACCTCCCCGCCGCCGAGCGTCAGCACATAGACGGTGGCAAGCTTGAGGTCGGGCGTCATGCGCACTTCGGGCACGGTCAGCGAGTGCCTGTTCAACACCGCATCGACGATCTCGCCGCGGGAGAAGATGTCGGCGAGCGCGTGCCGAATGAGCTCTCCCACTTTCAACTGGCGTGGCGAGGGCGCCTTACCCTTGTTGCGATTGTTCATGTCGTTGGCCTCGGCCCATACCCGCATGGCTCGGGCCCCCGCGGTCATCCCGGGATGCGCGCCTGGGCGGCCTCGAAGGGACGGCCGGGCACCTTACCATGACGGGAATATCAGAGTGTGCGCTGGACGTGCTCGACCTGGAAGCACTCGATGACGTCGCCCTGCCGCATGTCCTGATAGCCCTCGAAGGCCATGCCGCATTCCTGGCCCGCCACCACCTCGCGCACCTCGTCCTTGAAGCGTTTGAGCGTGGACAGCTTGCCCTCGTGCACCACCACGTTGTCGCGGATGAGCCGGACTTGAGCGCCGCGCTCGACCTTGCCTTCGGTCACGCGGCAGCCCGCCACCTTGCCCACCTTGGAGATCGTGAACACTTCGAGGATTTCGGCATTGCCGAGGAACGTTTCGCGCACAGTGGGCGCCAGCAGACCCGACATGGCCTGCTTCATGTCGTCGACGAGGTCGTAGATCACCGCGTAGTAGCGGATCTCGACACCCTCGCGCTCGGCCACCTCACGCGCCTGGACATTGGTGCGCACGTTGAAGCCGAGCACCACCGCGCCCGAGGTCGCCGCCAGCGACACGTCGGACTCGGTAATGCCGCCGACGCCTGCGTGGATGATGCGGGCCCTGACCTCGTCGGTGCCGACCTTGGCGAGCGCCGTGGTGATGGCTTCGACCGAGCCCTGCACGTCGCCTTTGACGACGAGGGGAAACTCCGCGATGCCGGCCTCTTTCAGCTGGTTCATCATTTGCTCGAGGCTGCCGCGGGCGCCGGCGACCGCGAGCCGCTTACGCCGCTCGCGCACGCGGTAGTCGGTAATCTCACGGGCGCGGGCCTCGTTCTCGACCACCGCGAACTGGTCTCCGGCCTCCGGCGCCGAGTCGAACCCGAGCACCTCGGCCGGGACCGAGGGGCCGGCCTCCTTCACCTGCTCGCCGACATCGTTGATCAGCGCCCGCACGCGGCCCCAGGCCTGGCCGGCGACGATGAGGTCGCCGAGCTTGAGCGTTCCGCGCTGGATCAGCGCCGTGCCGACCGGCCCGCGGCCCCGCTCGAGCTTGGCCTCGACGATCACGCCTTCGGCGGGACGATCGGGATTGGCGGTGAGCTCCAGCACCTCGGCTTGCAGCAGAATCGCCTCGAGCAGTTTTTCGAGGCCGGTCTTCTTCAGGGCCGAGACTTCGATCTCGAGCGTATCGCCGCCCAGGCTCTCAACCACGATCTCGTGGCTAAGCAGATCGGTGCGGACCCGCTTGGGATCGGCGCTCGGCTTGTCGATTTTGTTGATGGCGACGATCAGGGGAACGGCGGCGACCTTGGCGTGATTGATCGCCTCGATCGTCTGCGGTTTCACGCCGTCATCGGCGGCGACCACCAGGATCACGATGTCGGTTACTTTGGCGCCGCGGGCGCGCATGGCGGTGAAGGCCTCGTGACCCGGCGTGTCGATGAACGTGATCTTTTGGCCTGACGCCATTTCCACCTGATAGGCGCCGATATGCTGGGTAATGCCGCCCGCCTCTTGGGCGACGACGTTCGTCGCGCGGATGGCGTCGAGCAGCGACGTCTTGCCGTGATCGACATGACCCATGATCGTGACCACGGGCGCGCGGGGGTGGAGATCTTGGGTATGATCGTCCGCCCCGATGAAACCTTCCTCGACATCGGCCTCGGAGACGCGCCGCGCCGTATGTCCAAACTCCTCGGCGACGAGCTGAGCGGTGTCGGCGTCGATCACGTCGGTGATCTTGTGCATAACGCCGTCCTTCATCAGGGATTTGATGACGTCGACGCCCCGCTCGGCCATGCGATTGGCGAGCTCCTGAATGGTGATGATTTCGGGGATCACGACTTCGCGCTGGATCTTCGCCTGCACCTGTGGGCCGGTGCTCTGCTTCTTCTGGCGCTCCTGGCGGCGTTTCAGCGAGGCGAGGCTGCGCTGGCGCTGTTCCTCGTCAAGCGCGTTGATGATGGTGAGCCGGCCTCTGACCCTGCGCTCCTCGCCGCGCCGCGGGGCGGTCGTGCTCTTCTTGTGACGGGCGTCCGCCGGGCGAGCGGGCTCATCGGCCTCCTCCTTGAGAAGGTGCTTGCGCGCGGTTTCCTCGCCGACCTTGCGCGCCTTGGCCTCGGCCTCGTGCCGTTCATCCTCTTTGCGCTTGCGCTCGTCGGCCTCTTCGCGCTCTTTCGCCCGCTGCTCCTCGGTCACGACGTGAAGGGCTGCTGACTGTTTGGCCCTCTCGCGCTCGGCAGCCTCGCGCTGGCGCGAATCGGTAAGCGCCCGCATGCGGGCGTCTTTCTCGTCCTCGGAAAGTTGCGGCAACACCACGCGAGCGCGGTTCGCCTGAGCCTCGTCCGCTAGCGGCTTGGCCTTCTCGGCAGTCCGCGGGGCAACCGTTGCTTTCGGCTCTTCCACGGTCGGCTCGACCGCACCGCCGGCGCCGATGGCGCGGCGCTTCTTCTTCTCGACCAGAACGGATTTCGAGCGACCGTGGCTGAAGCTCTGCCGCACATGGCCGGACTCCACGGTCCGGCGCACATTAAGTGTCATTTTGCGCGCGCCGCGAGCGGACTTGCCTTCGGTCTCGTTGGTTTCGCTCATTCTTCGTCCGTGTCCGCTCCATTCCGGCTTGCAAATGCGACCTGGCCCTTGCGATAGCGCTCTAAACGCGAGGCTGCCGCGAGGACTCTCTGAGCCGCTCCGCCCTGGATGAGGGCAGCATGTATCACATTTGTCCGGCCGGTTGCCAAACTCAATTCATCCGTGGCGAAGGCGCGGATCGCCGGAATTGGGCTTCCGCCGCCTGCGGCGCGGGCCTTGCCGTCGAGCTTGCGGCAACCGTCCTCGGCGGCTTCCCGGGCATGGATAAGCGCCAATACGCGTCCCCCGGCGACGGCCTCCTCGACCTTGGCATAACCGAACTGCGCCTCGCCGGCCTTGTTGGCAAGGGCCAAGGCTGACAAAGCCGCCTCGACGAGAAGCCGCTCGACCTGGACGGCCAGCCCCTCGGGAACCTTGATCTCGCCCTTCAGCGTCCGGGAGAAGACCTTGCGTTTGACCGCGTCGGCGACAATATCCTGTGCCGCGGTCACCCAGACGCCGCGGCCGGGCAGCCTTTCCTTAAGGTCGGGGACGACGGTCCCGTCGGGGCCGAGCACGAAGCGGATCAGCTCGTCTCTCGACCTGCGCGCACGGGTGACGGCACAGCGGCGGACGCCATCGTCGGCGTCGTCTTGGGCCTTGTGTCTCTGCTCAGAAGCTGCCTGGCGCAAGAATGATCTCCCGGGCCGCTCATGAGGCGCTCGCGCCGTTTGACGCCGCCTGGCCGCCTGGCGCGGTGTCCTCTGCGGCGCCCTCCTCGGCGGCGGCCTCCTCGTCCTCGGAAGGCTCCGGCGCAAGATCGGCCTCCTCGATCCATCCGGCCTTGACGCGAGCCGCCAGGATCACGTCCTCGATCTGGTTCTTGGACAGACCGAAGCTGTCGAGGATACCGTCATGGCGAACGGTCTCCTTGTCCTTGCGCTCGCTCCAGCCGGCGAGGTCGTCGGTGGCGCAATCGGCGAGGTCTTCGACCGTCTTGATGCCGCTCTCGCCAAGGGTGACGAGCATCGCCGTCGTAATTCCCGGGACCTCGGCAAGCTGATCGGCGACGCCCAGCGCCTTGCGCTTGGCTTCGAGCTCGGCCTCGATCTTCTCCAGATGCTCGCGCGCGCGCGTCTGAATCTCGGCGGCGGTGTTCTCGTCGAAGCCCTCGATCGAGGCGATCTCCGAGGGTTCGACGAAGGCGACCTCCTCGACCGAGCTGAACCCCTCCGAGGCCAGCAATTGCGCGATGACCTCGTCGACGTCGAGAGCCTCCATGAAGGTCGACGAACGCTCGGCGAACTCCGCCTGGCGGCGCTCCGATTCAGAGGCTTCGGTCATGATGTCGATATCCCAGCCGGTAAGCTGGGAGGCGAGCCGCACGTTCTGGCCCTTGCGGCCGATGGCGAGCGACAATTGCTGATCGGGGACCACGACCTCGATGCGCTCGGCATCTTCGTCGAGCACCACCTTGACCACTTCGGCCGGCGCCAACGCGTTGACGATGAAGGTCGCCGCATCGGGCGACCATTGGATGATGTCGATCTTCTCGCCCTGGAGCTCGTTCACCACTGCCTGCACGCGGCTGCCGCGCATGCCGACGCAGGCGCCAACGGGGTCGATCGAGGCGTCGCGCGACACCACCGCGATCTTGGCCCGGCTTCCGGGATCGCGCGCTACCGACTTGAGGGTGACGATGCCCTCGTAGACCTCGGGCACCTCCTGCGCGAACAGCT
>JACMJU010000131.1 GCA_014380485.1 Methyloceanibacter sp. | reverse complement strand
GGCAAGTCCGGCGGGACCTGCGCCGACCACCAGCACATCGCAAAAGCCGTAGGCCTTCTCGTAATGGTCGGGGTCCGGCGCATCGGCGGCGCGGCCGAGCCCCGCGGCCCGGCGGATCGTGGGTTCATAAACCTTCTCCCAGAAGGAGGAAGGCCACATGAAGGTCTTGTAGTAGAAGCCCGCGCCGAAGATCGGCGCGAAGATCTGGTTCGCGGCGAGCACGTCGAATCTGAGCGAGGGCCAGCGATTCTGGCTCGCGGCGGAGAGCCCATCATAAAGCTCGATGGTGGTGGCGCGGGTATTTGGCTCGCGCCGCGCGGCGTCGCGCAGCTCGACCAGCGCATTCGGCTCCTCCGAGCCAGCAGTAAGGACCCCGCGCGGGCGATGATATTTGAACGAGCGGCCGACCAGGCGGATGCCGTTGGCGAGCAACGCCGAAGCCAACGTATCGCCGGGGTGTCCGGCAAGCTGCGCGCCGTCGAAGTCGAAGCGCACAATCAGCGACCGGTCGATCAGACCGCCTTCGGCCAGGCGATTAGGCTGGGCGCGCGGGGCCATCACTCGGCAGCCCCCGGTTTCGCGAATTCCACCGCCACGATCTCGTGGGTGCTCATGTTGCGGGTCACGACCAGCCAGGCATGGCAGCCGGCGCTGTGATGCCAGTGCTCCTTATGCAGGCCGGCCGGATTGTCGCGGCGATAGACATAGTCCACCCAGGCCTCCGCCGCGCCCGGCTCCAGAGTGTCGGGGCGCCTCACCGTGGCGTCGCCGCGATAGGTGAACTCCTCGAGCGACCGCTCACCGCAATAAGGACATGTGATCCGCATGCTTCGCGCCTCAATGCAGATTCGGTTGCGCGCCCATGCCCTTTTCGTCGATGACGCGGCCTGCGGCGAAGCGGTCGAGACGATAGGCGGCGGCGAGGGGATGCGGCTCGTTGGTGGCGATGAGATGGGCGAAGCACCAGCCCGATGCCGGCGTCGCCTTGAAGCCGCCATAGCACCAGCCGGCGTTGAGATAGAGCCCGTCGATCGGCGTCCGGTCGATGATCGGCGAGCCGTCCATGGTCATGTCGAGGAGCCCGCCCCAGGAGCGCAGGATGCGCAAACGCCCGATCACCGGCATGAGCGCCATGCCGCCCTCGCACACATCCTCGATCACCGGCAGATTGCCGCGCTGGGCGTAGGAGTTGTAGCCCTCGATATCGCCGCCGAAGACGAGCCCGCCTTTGTCCGACTGGCTGACATAGAAATGTCCGGCGCCGAACGTCATCACCACGTCGATCACGGGCTTCACGCCCTCGGTGACGAAGGCCTGGACCGAGTGGCTCTCGATCGGAAGCCTTAGACCCGCCATCGTGGCGACGCGGGAGGAATTGCCGGCGCAAGCGAGCGCCACCTTGTTGGCGGCGATGAAGCCTTTCTCCGTCTCCACCCCGAATATGCAGCCGCCCTCGATGCGAAAGCCGGTGGCCGCGCAATTCTGGATGATGTCGACGCCGCGCCGATCGGCCGCGCGGGCATAGCCCCAGGCGACGGCATCATGTCTTACGGTGCCGCCGCGCCGCTGCAACAAACCGCCGCGCACGGGAAAGCGCGCATTGTCGAAATCGACGAAGGGCACAATGGCCCGGACCTGCTCGCGGTCGAGCAGTTCGGAATCGACGCCGTGCAGCCGCATGGCGTTGCCGCGCCTTGCATAGGCATCGCGCTGGGGGTCGGAGTGGAAGACATTCAGCACCCCGCGCTGGCTCACCATGGTGTTGTAGTTGAGGTCCCGTTCGAGCCCCTCCCACAGCTTCATCGACCATTCGTAGAAGGGGACATTGCCGGGAAGCATATAATTGGAGCGGACGATGGTGGTATTGCGCCCGACATTGCCCGAGCCGAGATAGGATTTCTCCACCACGGCGACCTTGGTGATGCCGTGCTCCTTGGCGAGATAATGGGCGGTGGCGAGCCCGTGTCCACCCCCACCCACGAACACGACGTCATAGGAAGCTTTTGGCTCGGGCTCGCGCCAGAGCGGCTTCCAACGGCGGTTGCCGGTGGCGGCATTGGCGATCAAGCCGGCGAGCGAATAGCGCATAGGCACGATCTTTGCGCCTGCGTGCGCGGCGCGATTGACATTTCACGCCGCCTGTTTGACATTTTGCGACATGCCCAGGCCCTCACCCCCGGCGTCATTCGAGGGCGCGATCCTTCCCCGGCAGACAACGCCTCGGACCGTGGGTTTCCTGCTCGTGCCGGGCTTCGCGCTGATGTCCTATGCCGCGGCGATCGAGCCCTTGCGGGCCGCCAATCTTCTCTCGGGCCAAGAGCTTTACCGCTGGTGGCACGCGGCCCCTGGCGGCAAGCCGGTGCTCGCCTCCAATGGCGTCGCCATCATCCCCGATTGCGGCACCAATACCGAGCGCGCGGCCGATATCGTCTTCGTCTGCGCCGGCGGCAATCCGGCGCTCTTCGCCGACCGGTCGGTGTTCGCCTGGCTCCGCCGCCTCGCTCGCAAGGGCGCCGTCATCGGCGGCATTTCCGGCGGACCTTACCTCCTCGCCAAGGCGGGACTTCTCGATGAGCGCCGCGCCACGCTCCATTGGGAACACTTGCCCGCCTTCCGCGAGGCCTTTCCCAACGTCGCGGTCGTGCCGTCGCTGTTCGAGATCGACGGCAACCGCATCACCTGCTCCGGCGGCATCTCGGCGCTCGACATGATGGTTGCCATCATCGAGAAAGATCACGGGCGGACTCTCGCGGCCGCCGTCGGCGACTGGTTCCTGCACACCCATGTTCGCGAGGGCTTCGGCCCGCAGCGCATGGATCTCCGCTACCGGCTCGGCGTCGCCGACGAGAAGCTCCTCTCGGTCCTGCGCGCCATGGAGGCGAGCATCGAAACGCCGCTTTCCCGCGCATCTCTCGCGCGTCAGGCCGGCATTTCGCTGCGGCAGCTCGAGCGGCTGTTCCGCCGCCATATCGGCCACGGCATCCACCGGCATTATCGCTGGCTGAGATTGGAGCGGGCGCGGCAGCTCCTGCGCGAGACCACATTGCCCGTGCTCGACGTGGCGCTCGCCACCGGCTTTGCCTCGG
The DNA here is from genome assembly GCA_014380485.1 of Methyloceanibacter sp. Lineage (GTDB taxonomy): Bacteria > Pseudomonadota > Alphaproteobacteria > Rhizobiales > Methyloligellaceae > Methyloceanibacter. Next base: position 826 of record JACMJU010000131.1, on the reverse strand, counting down.
CAAGCCAATTCGCCCGGGCCTATACGAGGGCCTTCGGCGTGCCGCCGAGCCGAACCCGCATCAGCGGGTAGAGAGCGCTTATTGGGAGGCGACCCCGACGAAGGCGCTGCCGCCCGGAATGCAAGCCCACTGCCCCACGACCGGGGTCCGGACCAAGGTCTGGTTCTGCTCCAGATACTGCATCGACGCGAGATAGCCGGCGGGACCACGGCATTGCCGATAGCTCAACTCTTGGGTGATCCACTCCGGGGGGATCGGAACCTCGATGCACCCGATGGCCCGGAAATAGGCATTACGCTCCTCTCGTGTCATCGACCGCTCTTGGTCGTGGATTTTCCCCTGGTTGATCGGCTCGAGCGGCGTCTCGGCGGCGGGGCAAGCCGTTACGACGATCGCGGCATAGGGAGGATTGGTATCGATGAGCGGGGTTCTCTCCTGAGCGAGGGCGCTCCCTGAGAGAAGGACGATGATGAGAGCGAGCAGGCGCATTTCCGTCACCCTCTGCCGCGCCCCGCCAAAGGATCGCGTCGCTGTCGAAAGCATGTTTCTCGCGCCAGCGTGGACCCGGGCCGCGCATGTAATGAAGCTCAGGGCGGTAGGGGTCGAACAGGCCATTCACGACCTTCCGCAGAGCGCCTGCAACCACCACGAGATTCCAAGTCTTGGGGCTCTCAGTGACGCTCGCGGCCACTGAGTTCGCCTGTAATTCTGCAATTTGCATCTTCATGGCAACGCCTCCAGTGGACTTCTCTTCATGCTCAAAGCTAGGCCTTGAGCATGAATTTGGGCCAATATCCGGCGGCTATCGTTTCCGAAGCCGCACGGT
>JACMJU010000130.1 GCA_014380485.1 Methyloceanibacter sp. | reverse complement strand
GCGACTTGGAGCGTTGGAGCGGCGCGTTGAGCTCGGGATGCCGGCGGGGCCTGTTGCGCGCCGGCGGCGAAGCGGTCGACCGGCGCTTCGCCGACCGCCTCATCGGCGCCCATCGCCGCGTACCAGTCCAATAAGGCTTGAACCGCCTGTCGTTCCGTTGCAGTCATTCCTCGACCGTCGCGATCCTCGCCTTCGCCCCCATATTTGTCATTGCCCGGCTTGACCGGGCAATCCAGTATCCAAACACCCTTCGAATGATAACAGGCTTTTGGGGTTACTAGATTCCCCGCCTTCGCGGGGAATGACGCCAAATGTTGTCTAGCGCTGTGAGCGCAATGGCAAGGGAGCAGTTGGATTGACCGGGCACACCGAACGCGAGACCATGGAGTTCGACGTCGTCATCGTCGGCGCCGGCCCGGCGGGGCTCGCCGCCGCCATCAAGCTGAAGCAGCTCGCCGCCGAAAAGGGTAGCGACGTCTCCGTCGTCGTGCTCGAGAAGGGCTCGGAGGTCGGCGCCCATATCCTGTCGGGCGCGGTGATCGATCCCGTGGGGCTCGACCGCCTTCTTCCCGACTGGCGCAACATGGGCTCGCCGCTTCAGACGCAAGTCAGCGAGGACCGCTTCTACTATCTGTGGAAGACGGGGGGCATCCGCATGCCGAACCTCCTCATGCCGCCGCTCATGAGCAATCATTGCTGCTATATCGGCAGCCTCGGAAGCCTCACGCGCTGGCTCGCCGAGCAGGCCGAAGGGCTCGGCGTCGAGATCTATCCCGGCTTCTCCGTCACCGATGTGATCTACGGCGAAAGCGGCGCGATCGAAGGTGTGATCACCGGCGACATGGGAGTGGCCCGCGATGGGAGCCACAAGGACGGCTACACGCCCGGCATCGCACTTCGCGGCAAATACACGCTTTTCGCCGAGGGCGCCCGCGGCTCGCTCTCGAAGATGTTGATCAAGAAGCTCGGCCTCGATGCCGAGTCGGGCCCGCAGAAATTCGGCATCGGTCTCAAGGAGCTGTGGGAGGTGCCGGAAGGGAAGCACCAGCCCGGGCTCGTTCAGCACACGATGGGCTGGCCGCTCGACGACAAGACCGGCGGCGGATCGTTCCTCTATCATTTCGGTGAGAGGCTGATCTCGGTGGGCTTCGTCGTCCATCTCGACTACGCCAACCCCTACACCAATCCATTTCACGAATTTCAACGCGCCAAGACCCATCCTCTGATCCGCGCCCATTTGCAAGGCGGCAAGCGCATCGCCTATGGCGCCCGCGCTCTCACCGAAGGAGGTTTCCAAGCGATCCCGCGGCTTGCCTTCCCGGGCGGCGCGCTGGTTGGGTGCGCCGCGGGCTTCATGAACGTGCCGCGCATCAAGGGCTCGCACAATGCCATGCTCTCCGGGATGATGGCGGCCAAAGCCGCGTTCGCGGCGCTCGCGGCCGGGCGCTCTAACGACGTGCTCGAAGCCTATCCTGAGGCGGTGCGGACGAGCGCCATGGCGAAGGAGCTCTGGCGCGTGCGCAACGTCAAGCCGCTATGGTCGTGGCTCGGCACGCGTCTCGGCGTCATGCTCGGCGGCATCGATATGTGGCTCAACACGCTGTTTCCGTTCCTGCGCCATACGCTGAAGCATCGGAAGCCCGACTACGCGACGCTGCAAAAAGCCTCGGCGGCGACGCCCATAGCCTACGAGAAGCCCGACGGCGTCATCACTTTCGACATTCTCTCCTCGGTCTTCGTGTCGGGCACCAATCACGCCGAGAACCAGCCGGTGCATCTCAAGCTCGCCGATCCGTCAATTCCGATTGACCGCAATCTTCCCGACTACGCCGAACCGGCCCAGCGCTATTGCCCGGCGCAAGTCTATGAGGTGGTGACCGAAGGCGAGCGGCAGCGCTTCCAGATCAATGCCCAGAATTGCGTTCACTGCAAAACCTGCGACGTGAAAGATCCGGCCCAGAACATCACCTGGGTCCCTCCGGAAGGCGGCGATGGACCGAATTACGCCAATCTGTAAGGCGAAGCCGCGGCTTAACGGTGGCGGCCACAAACCAGCCGCCTTTAGGTTGCAAGGAAGCTTTTGGTTTGTGAGAGGGCCGAAAAACGCCTAACCTTGGCGGGGATTTGCAAGAACCTCTGATTTTTGGGGGCGGCGCGACAGCCGAGATACAATGACGATTATTCATGGTGCGGCTCTGCGCCGCTGGGCGGGACGCTCGCTTCTTCTCGCGGCCCTTCTTGTCGCAGCGCCCGCGGCCTATTCGGAAATCGGTTCGGACGGACCCGAGGACTCCGGCACGGTCCTTGGCAACTACCTTTCGGGCCGAATGGCCCGCGGCGACCACGACACCGGCACCGCGGCCGAATTCTATTCCCGGGCGTTGGCCGTGGATCCCAAGAACGAGATCATCCTCGAGCAGGCTTTCTTGCTTGAGGCGGCCTCGGCCGATTGGGACAATGCCATCAGGCTTGCCAAGGACCTCGTCAAGATCGAGCCCGGCCACCGGATCGCGCGCTTCCTGCTTGGCTGCGAGGCCTTCAAGCAAGCCCGGTACAAGGATGCCGACGAAGATTTCGCGGCGGCGCGCCAGGGGCCGATCGCCGATCTCACCTCGACGCTCGCCCGCGCCTGGGTGCAGCAGGCCGCCGGCAAGCCCAATGAGGCCTTCGCCACGCTCGACAGTTTGAGCGATGCCGACTGGGCCCAGTTCTATCAGCGCTATCACCGCGCGCTCATTGCCGATCTCGCGGGCAAGCGCGACGTCGCGCGCCAGGCCTTCGCGCAGGCCTTTAAGAAGAACCCGTCGACGCTCAGGGTCGCCGACGCTTACGCGCGCCATGCGGCAAATGCCAACAACCGCAAGCTCGCCCGCCAGACCTTGAGGTCCCATATCTCGAAGTCATCGAGCCATCCCCTTTCCGAAGCGCTGCTTGCCGAAATCGAAAAGGGCAAGCCCACGCCGCTTCTGGTGGTCACCCCGACACAGGGGCTCGCCGAAGTCTTCTTCGGCATCGGTGACGCGCTCGCCGGCGAAGGCGGCCTGGACATGGGGATCATCTTCCTGCAATTCGCTCTCTACCTCGAACCCGACTTTCCGCTCGCCCATGCCGCGCTCGCCGAGGCTTACGAGAGCGCGAAGAGGTACGAGCTCGAGATGCACGCCCTCGATCAGATCAAGCAGGACTCGCCGCTATGGCTGAACGTCCAGATCCAGAAATCCTTCGCGCTGAATTCTCTGGAGCGGGTCGATGACGCCAGGACGCTGCTCGAGGGACTTATCACCAACTACTCGAAGGACGTCCGGCCCCTCGATGCGCTCGGCAACATCCTGCGCGCGCGTGAACGCTATGGCGAGGCGCGCGACTATTATTCGCGGGCACTGGTGTTGACCCCCGCTCCCGTGAAGGACAACTGGACCCTGTTCTATTCCCGCGGGGTGTGCAACGAGCGTCTCAAGGATTGGCCGGCGGCCGAAACCGATTTCAAGAAAGCGCTCGCGCTGTCTCCGGAAGAATCCCTGGTGCTCAACTATCTCGGCTATTCCTGGGTCGATCAGGGCCGGAATTTGAAACAGGCGATGGAATACATTCGCAAGGCGGTGAAGCTCAAGCCCGACGACGGTTATTATGTCGACAGTCTCGGCTGGGCCTATTACCGGCTCGGCAATCTTCCTGCGGCGGTCGAGAATCTCGAGCGCGCCGTCGAGCTCAAGCCCGACGATCCCATCATCAACGATCATCTTGGCGATGCCTATTGGAAAGTGGGACGCATCCTAGAGGCGAAATATCAGTGGCAGCAGGCGCTGACACTGAACCCCGAGGACGAGCTGATCGTCGGTATCAAGAAGAAGATCGCGTCGGGCCTGATGGAGAAGACCGAGACCAAGTCGGCGCAGGACCGCACCACGCAAGCGGGACAGAAGACCCCGCAATAGAGCGCCTTGGCCAAGCATGCGGTGTGAGCTTGCATGACGGCCCTCCGTGACCTGGCCCGGGCCAAGCTCAATCTGACGCTTGAAGTGCTCGGCCGCCGCCCCGACGGTTTTCACGAAGTGAGGAGTCTCGTCGCCTTTGCCGCCTTCGGCGATGACCTCGAGCTTGCGCCCGGTGACGACCTCGACCTTGAAGTCGAAGGGCCGTTTGCCGCGGCGCTCAGCGGCGACAATCTTATCCTCGAGGCCGCAAGCGCGGCGCGACGGAGGGTGCCGAACTTAAGGCTTGGCCGGTTTCGCCTAAGGAAGGTTCTTCCCGTGGCCGCCGGCCTCGGCGGTGGCTCGGCCGATGCCGCCGCCGCTCTGCGGCTCATTGCCCGCGCCAATCCCGGGCTTGTGCCCGAGGCGGCGTTGGCCGAGCTCGCGCCCAAGCTTGGCGCCGACGTGAATGTCTGTCTCAAGAGCCGGCCCGCGCTCATCGCCGGTCGCGGCGAGACGGTCGAAACTGTGAGCGGCTTCCCGTCCTGTGGCATCGTTCTTGTCAATCCGGGCAGGGCTCTATCAACCCAATCGGTCTATGCCGCTCTTCGTGCCGAGCCTTTGGGGGTGCTTCCGCGCCACCCCGAAGAGGGGCTCGATTTCCACCGTGATTTCGACGCGCTGCTGACCTATGCGCTCCCGCGCGGCAACGATCTCGAAACGCCGGCCTCTGACCTTGTTCCGGAAATCAGGGGGGTGCTCGCCGCGCTCGCGAGCCTCCAAGGCGTTCGCCTTGCCAGGCTCTCGGGGAGCGGGCCGACCTGCTTTGCCCTTCTGGCGACGGAGGAAGAAGCGAAAGAAGCCGCAGCGCTCCTCGCCGCCGCCCATCCCGCCTGGTGGATCGCCGCCGGCGCCCTTGAGGTCTAGAACGGCCGGTCGACGCAGAATTCGATGGCCTCGCGCAGCGCCGCCTTGGCGGCGCAATCCGGGAAGATGGCGAGCGCGTCGCGGGCGATGGTGCCGTAGTGACGCGCCCGTTCAATGGTGTCGGAGAGCGCGTTGTGCCGCTTCATCAGGCGCATCGCCTCGGCGAGATCATCTTCACCAATCTCGCCTTCCATCGACGTCCGTTGCCAGAACGCCCGCTCCGCCGCACTGCCGCGGCGGTAGCACAGCACGACCGGGAGCGTGATCTTACCCTCGCGGAAATCGTCGCCCACGCTCTTGCCCAGCGTCGACGGCTCCCCCGAATAGTCGAGCGCGTCGTCAACCAGCTGGAAGGCAAGCCCGAGATTGCGGCCGTAGGAGCGCAAGGCCGCGGCCTCCGATTTCGGCCTGCCCGCGATCACCGCGCCGACTTCCGCCGCCGCCGCGAACAGCGCCGCGGTCTTGGCGTCGATCACCGCCAGATAGTCGTCCTCGGTGGTCTCGGTGTTCTTGGCGGTGATGAGCTGCATGACCTCGCCCTCGGCGATCACCGCCGCGGCGTCGGACAGGATGCGAAGCGCTCCGAGCGAGCCGACATCCACCATCATCTTGAAGGCCTGCCCGAGCAGGAAATCGCCGACCAGTACGCTGGCCTCGTTGCCCCACACCAGGCGCGCCGCGGCCTTTCCGCGGCGGAGATTGCTCTCGTCCACCACGTCGTCATGCAGGAGGGTCGCGGTATGCATGAACTCGACGCTGGCCGCGAGCCGCACATGACCGTCGCCGCCATAGCCGCAGAGTTTGGCCGCGGCCAGGGTAAGCATAGGCCGCAGGCGCTTGCCGCCCGAATCGATGAGATGCCGGGCAAGCTCGGGGATCAGCTCGACATTCGATCGCGCCCGGTCGAGGATGATGCGGTTGACATCGGCCATGTCCTCCTCGACAAGCGCAACCAGCGGCGCAAGACTGGCTCTCGGATCGTTCGCGCCGGCAAGCTTAACCACAACTCCCAATGGGCCAACTCCTACATTCGACAGGCTTCCGTACCGATATTGTCGGCGCTCCGCCGTCAAGGTCAAGGTAATCCGCCAAGGGACGCTGATCACGCCATGAAGGAATTATTGCGGTCGAACGATCCGGTACTCCTGTCCTATGTCAGCGCTTTGCTGGAGGAGGAGCGTATCAACTTCATCGTCGCCGATCTCAATATGAGCGTGCTCGAGGGCTCGATCGGCGCATTGCCCCGGCGCATCTTGGTCGAGAGCGACAAGATCGTGCAAGCGCGCCACCTCCTCACCGAGGCCGGCATCGGCCATGTCATCGCCGACGACCAGAAAGCCTAACCTTCGGGCGCAAGCAGGCGCCACCAGTACCGACGATTTCCTCGGGGGCCATATCCGCGTGGCTCAGCCGCGCCGCGGGCACCGGGCCGGAAGCGATGCGGTGTTCCTGGCCGCCTCGGTGCCTGCGCGCAAAGGCCAACGCGTGCTCGATATCGGCGCCGGCGTCGGCGTGGCCGGGCTGTGCCTGTTGGCGCGCGTGGGAAACCTCGAAGTCACCGCCGTCGAGATCGATGCGCCACTGGCCGCGCTCGCCGCCCGCAATGCCGCCCAAAACGGCTTGGCTGAGCAATTCCAGATCATCGAAGCCGACGTAACCGCTCCCGGGAAGGCGCTCCGTGAAGCGGGGCTCACGCGAGAAAGCTACCATCACCTCATCGCCAATCCGCCCTTCTATGCTGAAACCAAAGTGAGAGCGGCCCCCGATTCCGCGCGCGCAGCGGCTCACGTCATGCGCGAAGGTGGCCTCGCCGCCTGGGTACGCTTCAGCGCGGCAATGGCTGCGCCGAATGCGCTGCTCACTTTGATTCATCGGCCGGATTGTCTCGGCGAGCTGATAGCGCTGCTCGACGGGAGGTTCGGCGACATCGTCATCTTCCCGCTTTGGGAAAAAGCGGGCGGCGCTGCAACGCGCATCATCGTGCAGGCCAAGAAAGGAAGCCGGGCCGGGATCAGTCTTCTCCCCGGCCTCGTGCTGCATGAAATGGACGGCCGTTACACCGCCGGGGCCGAAGCAGTGCTCAGGGACGGAACTGCACTCGAATTGCGGCGATCGGGCGATAACAAGAGCCGCCGCGGAAGATGAGGCGGCAGCCTTGCCGGGACGAACAAAGAGCCGCGCCCCTGCGGGAGCGGCTCTTTGTTCGTTGGTGGGGTTGATGGCCGCACGGCCTATGCACGCCGGTATAAGGACATATTGGCTCAACTGACTGCCGATGGAGATGCTAGCGAGGCTCACGCGATCATCATCCGCCGAGCCACGCAGTTAGCCGTCTGGTGTGAGCAGGCTGAGGCCGAAGCTGCCGGCGGTAACCCTCTCAACATCGATCGTGACGGCCCGCCGAGAAGAAGCCCGGCTCGCAGGGGGGCGGGGCCGGGCTCATCATTGGCGTAGGCGAGCTTGGGTTGGACGGGGCTGCCGCCGCCGAGTGTTTAAACCAACCACCGCGTCGTTAGTTCCACAGCCCTGCCGGAGGCTTAAAGAGGCAAATGGACCAATATAGTGGACAGGCAGAAAGTGATTTCCAACCCACTGATGGGTTGCTCGCAGCGGTCTCGACGAATGCCCACCTTGGAACCCTGAGGGTACCGATTGGTTGTGCAATGCGTCTAGACGGGGGACATGGAGGCGCATCATGACTGACAGACCCCTTCCCAGAGATACCCGTGAAGCCCCCGCCGGGGCTTCCCGCTTCGGTACTAATTACATAGTGATGGGTATCGTGTTTGTATGTGTGCTTATGGCGCTTGCCCTACTTGGCGCGGGAATGTTCGATACCCGCGAAAAGAGCACCACGCAGCCCAGCTCTCAAGCACCGGTCACCACGCAGTCGGACACTCAAGCACCGGCTATCACGCCGCCAAGCACCCAACCACCGGCAACAGGCGAAACTAAAACACCATAACCGGACGGTTACGCCTCAGGCTAACACGCAATTCAAAAGCCCCACGAGCGGGCGGGGCTTGAGTAAACACGACCCCGTCGGGGGCCAATATGTAATCGGCTCTAGCACGCAAAGGGCACCCGCTGAAGCGAGCGCCCTAGGGACACCGGCGAGCAACAAATTACTGGGGAGCAACTTGCGGTTTGCCTTTATTCACCTCGCCGGGGCTTGGGATGGAATTTGCCCCAGGTACCGGCAATTTGGATTTGTTTTCCGTCACGGTGGGATCACCTGCCGGAGGGCTACTGGGCGAACCTGCCTCAGAGTCTCGACTAACTCCACTCGGCACACTAGGATTCGATCCAGACGTAACGGCGCCGGCACTTGGCCCAGGCTTATCACTTGGGGCAGGGGTAGTATCAGCTGCGAAAGCTGTCGCGCTGCTCATTAGCATTGCGGCGAAAAGTAAGAATTGAGTTCTGGACATTTCGATCTCCTGATCCGCGCCTCTGAAAGGGCAACGTCATCGGCGAGGGGCGGTTCCGTCTCGAGCGCGACGTTAGGGTCAGTCACTGTCAGGCTGATCCGGACGCGTTGATGGTCCCGGAATCTCGGGACGGTCGTTACACGCCGGGGCCGAAGCGGTGCTCAGGGAAGGGGGTGCACTCGAATTGCGGCGATCGGGCGATAACAAGAGCCGCCGCGGAGAGTAGGTGGCAGCCTTGCCGGAACGGCCAAAGAGCCGCGCCCCTGCGGGAGCGGCTCTTCGTTCGCGAAAGCGCCTTGGAGGCGCGCGAGCCTGTTACCAATTGT
>JACMJU010000129.1 GCA_014380485.1 Methyloceanibacter sp. | reverse complement strand
GCTTTCCCCTTGATTGCTTTCCCCTTGGGGCCGAACCAGGTGCGGGGACGCCACTGGCCGCGGTTGTTTGCAGCGATCCGCAAGGCATGTACCCGGCATAGCGCGGGGAAGATATCACAGTCGCCGAGGCGGTTCCCATGTGACGCCTCCTCGTTCCCTGAGGTCCGTTTTGGCTCTCAGCGGGCCATACGTCGCCCACTGCGTCCGGGCCGTGACCTTCTGGTAACGCCTTCGGGCTAAGATTAACCCCGGGTGCAAAGGAGCGCCCGCGCGGGGGTTGGTTTTAGTGCGCCAAGTTCTCAGGTTTACGGCCACAACTGCAATTTGCTTGGCCATAGTTTCATGTGCTCCGCGGCCCAGGGTCGTCTATGCGACGCCCCCCTATCCAGTGGTCTATGCGCCGTTGTCACCAGCTGTCCGGGCGTATTGGCCGCCCCCGGCGCGCTATATGCGTCCGCCTTCCCCGCTACCTTACCCGCCTGGACGCGCGGCCCGGTATGGGAAGTCTACGCCACCGCAGGCGGGCTCTCAGGCGGTGTGGCATTCTTCACCTCGCTCGGCTGCCGTGAAAAAGAAGACCCGCACCAGCGGGGCCAAATTGGATCCATCAGCCAAATTCAAGGCAGTCCAGGCAAAGGCTGCCAAAGTCGGCGTTGAGAACCTAAAGAAAGAAGACATCGACGGCCTAACCTCAGCTCAGATTACCGAGTTGAGGGGTTACTAGCCGATCGGAAGCAGACATGGCCCCAGGCCCCTCGACGGTCAGGCCCAGCCGCAAATCCCAAACGATTGGCGATCCCGGAAGGATTCGAACCTTCAACCCTCTGCTTAGAAGGCAGATGCTCTATCCCTTGAGCTACGGGACCGCGTGCCAATCGGCTTGGGACTATAACCCGAAAACGATGACCGTCAGTGCGTCCAGCGGTCGGGACGCCCGAACTTGAAATTCTCGGCGTAGGATTTCGGTCTCAACGCCGTCTCTTGCGGCTCCTCCAGACGAAAGGCAATGCCGTGGCGCACCGCAAACGCCACTGCCTCCTCCTTGGTGGCGAAAGGGAGCCGCACCTGCGACTTGGTATCGGCGGAACTGGTCCAGCCCATCAGCGGCTCGATGAGGAGCGGCTTCTCCGGCTCATATTCCAGCACCCAAGGGCGCGCAGCCATGCCCTGCTGCATCGCGTTCCTCGCAGGCTTATAGATCCGTGCGGCCATGGGGCCTCCTCGCTGTCGCCAAGAGCCGGGCGATGGTCGGGGCAGCAAGATTCGAACTTGCGACCCCCTGCTCCCAAAGCAGGTGCGCTACCAGACTGCGCTATGCCCCGATCATATCGTTGGCTCACGGCCGTGGCCGGTAGAGCCGACGCCCGCGCCAGATACATAATTCGCGAGCGCGCCGGAGGCTAGTCCTTAAGCCGTGACCGAAGCCCTAACGAAGGCCGGTTACCGGCTCGTACCCAGTCCCGGATAGATCACCTGGTCGCCGGGTTTGAGCCCGATGCGGTCGGCCTGCCCGGCATTCAGCTCGAGCACGCCCACGATCGCTCCCTCCGAGGAGATCAGGCCGGTGGAAAAGGGCTCGGTGTTGCTCTCGATCCGGTGCACCCTGCCGTCGGGGGCGATGAACACCATGTCGAGCGGGATCAGCGTGTTCTTCATCCACATGGAAGCGGATTGGGGCCGGTCGTAGAGGAACAGCATTCCGCCATTCTCCGGCAGCGAGCGGCGAAACATGAGCCCGAGCGCGCGCTCCTGGTCGTTCGTGGCCACTTCGATATTGAAGCGGTGGTCGCCGGTCTCAGTCTTGAGCACGATTGTGCCGGCGCCGGCGGCAAAAGTATCCCCGTTGAAAACGAGCCCACACGCGAAAAGGAAAACCACCGCGGTGCGGACGAACCGGTCGATGTTGTGAAGTACTAGTGGGACGATGGTCCCTGCGAGCCGTCGGGCTTGAGTTCGGCCGCCATCAGCCCTTTCGGTCCGCGGCCATAGCGCACCAGAAGCGACTGGCCGGGCCGGAGCTCGGTGAAGCCACAGCGCCGCAGCGTCTCCATATGCACGAAGATATCGAGGCTCTGATCGCCGCGGGTGAGAAAGCCAAAACCGCGTAAGCGATTGAACCACTTCACCGTAGCCTGCTCCCAATCGGTCTCGGGGACCACCACGACATGGGTCCGCTGTGGCAATTGCGATGGATGGATCGCCGTCGAATCGTCCATGGCGCGAATGCGAAAGGCCTGGAGGCCTTTCGGCCGCCGCAGCACCTCGCAAACGACCCGCGCCCCCTCGTAGGCGGTCTGAAACCCGTCGCGTCGCAGGCACGTCACGTGCAGGAGAACGTCGGGAAGGTCTTCGTCCGGAACGATGAATCCATAACCCTTTGACGCATCGAACCACTTGATGGATCCTGACACTTCGAAGACATCAACTGTGACTTCCTCGTCGCGTTGGGTAAGGCCCTCTACAAGTGGCGGTTCTTTCGCCCCCATGCCGCATTCCCCCGCTTCCACTTAGACGCAGCCGACCGACGCCCCACACACGATTCGGCTGGAACACACTCGCTGCGAACATAGCATTGCCGCCTATTCAGGCCACTGGAATTTTCCGAACGCTTCCTGCTTCTCCACAATCACCCCCCGACTCCGCCATCTCCAGGCAAGAGATGCGCGCAACCATCTGATCGGCAAGCGAATCTCGTGGAAAAGCAGACATTCGACCGCTCTTTTCGCAAAAACGGCGACCAATTGACGTTGCGACGGCGCAAACATTTCTGCTGTCGAGAGAAATTTCACTTTCAGCGATGCCGAAGCGGCATCGTGAGCGCTCTGTGGACCCCGTGCAACAATGATGACGCAATCGGCATGGCGGCGACTAAAAAATAAAGCGCAGCGTGATGGACTTGCAACAGATGAGCCCGCCGCGCTAAGGGGAGCGCTCGGCGTGTGACAGCGCGAGGAGAGGCTAGGTATCGAGGAAGAGGCTAGGTATGAAGTATTTGCACACGATGGTGCGCATCTCCGATGTCGATCGGTCGCTCGACTTCTATTGCAACAAGCTGGGCTTGAAGGAAGTGCGCCGGGCGGAGCACCAGCAAGGCCGCTTCACCCTGTTCTATCTCGCGGCCCCAGAGGATGCGGAGGCCGAGATCGAGCTCACCTATAACTGGGACCCCGAGGCCTACGGCGAGGGGCGCAATTTCGGCCATCTCGCCTTTGAGGTCGACGATATCTATGCAACCTGCGACCGGCTGATGAAGAACGGTGTCGTTATCAACCGGCCGCCGCGCGACGGCCACATGGCTTTCATCCGCTCGCCCGACAACATCTCGATCGAGCTGCTCCAGAAAGGCAAGCCAAAGCCCAAGCAAGAGCCCTGGGCCTCGATGCCAAACACCGGCAAGTGGTGAGATGGCGCCCCCTAGGGGATCGAACCCCTGTTTTCAGGTTGAAAAGGGCATTTCCCTGGGGCGCGTGAGTGGCTGCTAACGCGTCGCTGTCGCTCTCCGCAATTCAGGAAGTTGAACCAAATTCGTCCTCGACTCGTCCAAGGGGAAGATTGGCGCTCATGCCGATCCGGAAGAAGGAGGACAGACCATGAAAACCCAGGTTTCGCTCACCGGCCTATCGGTCGCGATCATACTGTTCGCCACTGCGGCGGCGATGCACGAGGCCGCCAGTGCTGACCGCCTAACCGCGGCAGGCGTCAGCCCCGTGGCAGAGAGACTAGTCACCAAGCACGGAAAGAAACCTCTCGGTTTCAAGGGCTCTAGCGGAACGTCTCGCGCCATAACTTGCACGCACGGCGAGGACGACATCACGCACTGTAACGATTGCGACTCCGACGGGGTCTGTATCCTCGACGTGAAATGCTACAAGGGCAGTAGCGGGGAGGTCATACCCTGTCCGTAGGCATGCGAGAAGGTCGGTCAACGTCGAAGAGCCCTGCGTCGTGTCCTGGCGCAGGGCGTCCGCGCTGGAGCATTCTCTGCTGACCCCAGAACCTTTCCCAGTGCGCGCTATGAGACAGATTTGGGACAGCTAGCTGAAGTTATTGTGTTCATTGGCGCCCCCTAGGAGGATCGAACTCCTGTTTTCAGGTTGAAAACCTGACGTCCTGACCATTAGACGAAGGGGGCGCGGGCCGAGCCTCGTCATATAGAAGGCCACGCCGGGGCAAGCAAGGACAGGGGCCTAGCGCTGACTGTCGCGCGGGTCGGCGGCATCCTCGATCAGAAGTTCGATGCTCTCGCGCCCTTGCCAGAACGTGCGGCGCAAATGTCCTGCGACATGAAATTGCTGCCCTTCCCCGTCGAGGAGCAGCTTGGCGAGAGGCGTGTCGCCGATACGAAAAGCGCAGGCCTCGATGCGCGCGCCGTCTTGAGCCTTCAAGGTGCAGCGAACATGCGCCTCCTTGATCGCGCGAACGCGGGCGAGGCGATGCGCGGGGAAGACGAAGCGCGGCTCGGGGTACCCAGGTCCGTAAGGACCCGCGCGATCGAGCAGGTCCATGAGTTCCTTGTTGGCGCCGCCGGCAGAGAGCGCACCGTCAACCGCAAGCGCCCGCGTGGAACCTGCTTGCGCCACGGGCCCTGCCAGTCGTCCATGGAGGAACGCGACGAGCTTCTCCTCTTTCCGGCGCTCCAGTCTGAACCCAGCCGCCATGGCGTGACCGCCGCCTTTGACCAAAAGCCCTTCATGCACCGCGCTCCTGATTGCGGCGCCGAGATCGACGGAGGCAATCGAGCGGGCGGAGCCGGTGGCGAAACCATCGGGATCGAGCGAGGCGACGAAAGCCGGCAGGCGGAACCGCTCGGCGACGCGGCCGGCAACCAATCCGAGCAGCCCCTTATGGAAGCCTTCAGCGGCAAGGAAGAGCAAAGGCAGGCTCGGATCGGCGGCGAGCGACGTATCGGCTGCGGCGAAAGCCTCTTCGAGCATCCGCTCCTCGATAGCCTTCCGCTCGGCGTTGAGCGCTTCGAGCCTGGTTGCTATGGCGCGCGCCTCGATCGGGTCCTCGGTCGCAAGAAGTCTCGCGCCGAGACTCGAGGCACCCACCCTGCCGCCGGCATTGATACGGGGGCCGAGCACGAAGCCGAGCGAATAGCAGGTCGGCGCCGCGTCGATGCGCGCGGCATCGGCGAGCGCACTCAGGCCCTGGTTGTGCCTGAGGCGCAGGACTTTCAGCCCCTGCGCCACGAAAGCGCGGTTCGCCTCTCTGAACGGCACCACGTCGCAGACCGTGGCCAACGCCACAAGATCGAGCAGGCCGAGCAGATCGGGCTCGGGCAGATCGCGGTAAAAGCCGTCGCGGCGAAGCGCGCGCGTCGTCGCCACCAGGAACAGAAACACGACGCCCGCGGCGGCGAGATGTCCCTGGCCAGAGAGATCGTCCTGCCGGTTCGGGTTGATGACGGCAAAAGCGGGAGGCAGCGCCTCATCGGCCTGATGATGATCGATGACGATCACTTCGGCGCCGGCGGCGTTGGCGGCGGCGATGGCGGCCTCCGCCGTCGTCCCGCAATCGACGGTGAGGATGAGACGCGCCCCTCCTTCGGCAAGCCCGACAAGGGCCTCTGGCGAGGGTCCATAACCTTCGGTCAGCCGGTCGGGAATATAGGTGACGGCACTTTGCCCATGGGCGCGCAGGAAGCGCTCGATCAGCGCGACCGAAGCCGCGCCATCGACATCGTAGTCGCCGAATACGGCGATCTTCTCCCGCGCGCCGATGGCGGAGGCAAAGCGCGCGGCCGCCTTCTCCATGTCCTTTACGCGCGCCGGATCGGGGAGAAGCGTGCGGAGCGATGGATCGAGGTAGCGCGACGCGGTGTGGGTCTCGGCGCCGCGCGCAGCAAGCACGCGGCCGAGCAGCTCGGGCAGGGCATTGGCCTGGGAAATGGCGGCGGCGGCCAGCGCGCGGGGATGATCGAGGCGCTCGACCCAGCGATTGCCGCGCGCCGAGCGTTCCACGCCAAGGACCGGGCTTACAGTCTCAGGTATCGGGAATTTCAGGGCCGCTGTCACGCTACGCCATCCCCGCGCGGTCTTCTCCGCGCCGGGCGAATGTAAGGTGATTCGGGGCCGCTCCTCCTCCCTCGTGAGGGCTCAGTCGAATTTGCTGATGTCGGGATGCTCGGTCTTGATCCAGCGCACCGTGCGGGTCGAGGCGCGCATCACCAAACTATAGGTGAAGATCGCGTCCTTGGTGAAGCGGACCCCTTCGAGGAGCGAGCCGTCGGTGATGCCGGTGGCGGCGAAGGCGAGATCGCCCGTCACCATGTCGCGCATGTGGTACTTGCGGCCAAGATCCACAATTCCGGCAGGGGCGCGGGCGCGGTGCTGTCCGCTCGACGTCACGAGCCGTCCTTGCATTTGACCGCCGATGCAGGCGAGCGCTGCCGCCGCGAGCACCCCTTCGGGGGCGCCGCCGATGCCCATATAGATGTCGATACCGGTTTCACGCGGCTCGGTGACATGGATCACGCCGGCGATATCGCCATCGCCGATGAGGCGAAGTGCGGCTCCGGTTTCGCGTACCTCTTCGATGAGCTTGGCGTGACGCGGGCGATCGAGGATGCAAACGGTAATCTCGCTGATGGGCACGTTCTTGGCGAGGGAAAGTGCCTTGAGGTTATCGGCCGGCGTAGCGTCGAGATCGACCAGGCCTTCGGGATAGCCGGGTCCTATGGCGATCTTGTCCATATAAATCGGCGGCACCTTCAGGAGACTGCCGCGCTCGGCGACGGCAAGCACCGAGAGCGCGTTGGGCAGCGCCTTGGCACAGAGTGTGGAACCCTCCACAGGAGCGACGGCGAGATCCACCTTGAGCCCGGCGGCACCGCCGCTGCCTACGGTTTCGCCGATATAGAGGAGCGGGGTCTCGTTCTCTTCCCCCTCGCCCACCACCACGACCCCTTCGACCGGCACGCGCGCGAGTTCCCCATACATCGCGGCGGCGGCGGCCTCGTCGGCGGCAGCCTCGTTGCCGCGGCCCCGCCAGAGCGCCGCGGCCACGGCCGTGCCCTCGGTCACACGTACGATATCGAGCGCCAAAGCGCGGTCGAGCTCGGTCCTCGCCGGAGCTTTCGACACCTATGGTCCTCCCGACGCTCAGGCGCTCGTGGCCCTCGCCTGTAGGGGTACCACCTCACTATCACAGTTTTTCGATGCGGATCATCTGCGGCTTCTGATCGACATGGCCGTCGCGCTCGATCGCGGCCAAAGCTTTGCGGATCGCGGCCTCGGTGGTCTGATGGGTAATTAGCACGACGAAGGCGGGCGACTCCTCACGCCGGTTGAAACCGGGAAGCTCCGCGCCGGGGCGGCGCTGCACGATGCTCTCGATGGAGATGCCCTGATCAGCCATACGGCCGGCGATGGCGGCGAACGCGCCGGTTCGGTCGTAGACCGAAAGCCTAATGTAGTAGCCGCCCTCGTGCGCTCGCATCTGCGCCCGCTTGTAAGGCTTCAGCGCCTTGGCATTGGTGCCGAAGGGGGGAAGAATGTGACCGCGGGCGATATCGATAAGATCGCTCGTCACCGCCGACGCCGTCGGGCCGGAACCGGCGCCGAGACCAATCAACATGACGTCGCCGACAAAGTCGCCGTCGACGGCCACGCAGTTCGACACGCCATCCACCTCGGCAATTGCCGTATGCTTCGGCACCATGGTCGGGTGGACGCGCTGCTCGATGCCGCTCTCGGTGCGAAGCGCCACCCCCAGCAGCTTGATGCGGTAGCCGAGATCCCCTGCGGCCTCGATGTCGGCCGGGGTGATCGACTCGATGCCTTCGACATAGACGGACTCGAAGCTCGTGCGCGTGCCGAAAGCGAGGCTCGTCAGCAGCGCGAGTTTATGGGCGGTGTCGAAACCGCCGATGTCGAAGGTGGGATCGGCCTCGGCGTAGCCTTGCGCCTGCGCCTCTTTCAAGATCTCGGCGAAGCTCCTGCCCTCCTTCTCCATCAAAGTGAGAATGTAATTGCAGGTGCCGTTGAGGATACCATACACGCGCGAGATCGCGTTGCCTTGGAGGCTTTCGCGGATAACCTTGACGACGGGAATGCCGCCCGCCACCGCCGCTTCGAAATTCAGCGCCACGCGGTTCTTTTCGGCGAGCGCGGCGAGGCTCGGCCCGTGATGGGCCAACAGGGCCTTGTTTGCGGTGACGACGTGCTTGCCGGACGCAAGGGCCGCTTCCACGGCCCGTTTGGCCGCGCCGCCCTCGCCCCCAATCAGCTCGACGAACACATTGATGGCGGGATCGGTGGCGAGCGCGATCGGGTCTTGCACGAAACGGAAAGGGGAAATGTCGGCGTCGCGATTTTTCTGCCGGCTGCGCGCCGATACGGCGACGACCTCAATCGGGCGCCCGGCGCGCGCGGCAAGCTCCTCCTTGCGCGCGGCAAGGAGCCGCAATAGACCGCTGCCGACGGTGCCGACCCCGGCCACTCCAAGCTTCAATCCATCCATCATCGAAGAAGATCAGAACGACCGATTGGCCTTGGACGCAATGGGAATAACATTATGCATGGTCTTGGCGGATTCGGCGAGAAACCTCCGAATATTGCGCGCCGCCTGGCGGATGCGCTGCTCGTTCTCGACCAGCGCGATGCGCACGTAGCCCTCGCCATACTCGCCGAAACCGACGCCGGGAGACACCGCGACCGAGGCCCGCTCCAGAAGGAGCTTGGAGAATTCGAGCGAGCCAAGATGGGCGAACATCTCCGGGATCGGCGCCCAGGCGAACATGGTCGCCGGCGGCGAAGGAACCGGCCAGCCGGCTCTCCTCATGGCGTCAACCAGGCAGTCGCGGCGCCGCCTATAGATTGTGCGAATCTCGTCGATGCAGTCCTGCGGTCCGTTCAGCGCGGCGGAAGCGGCCACTTGGATCGGGGTGAAGGCGCCATAATCGAGATAAGACTTGACGCGAGTGAGCGCGTGAATCAGGCGCTCATTGCCGACAGCGAAGCCGACGCGCCAGCCGGGCATGGCGTAGGTCTTCGATAATGTCGTGAACTCCAGGGCGATATCGATGGCGCCCGGAACTTGCAGGATCGAGGGCGGCGGCTCGCCTTCGAAATAGATCTCGGCATAAGCGAGATCGGAAAGCACGATCAGGTCGTGCTTCTTGGCGAAAGCGACGATCTCTCGATAAAAGTCGATATCGGCGACCTCCGCCGTGGGATTGGCGGGATAATTGAGCACCAGCGCCGACGGTTTCGGCACGGAGTGACGTACGGCCCGGTCGAGCGAGGTCAAGAATTGGGAGTCGGTGCGCGCCGGCAAATGCCTGATGACACCGCCCGACATGATGAAACCGAACTCGTGAATGGGATAGGTCGGGTTCGGCACGAGGATGACGTCACCCGGCGCCGTGATCGCCTGGGCGGCATTGGCGAAGCCTTCCTTGGACCCGAGGGTCGAAATCACCTGCGTGTCGGGATTGAGCTTCACGCCGAAACGGCGCGCGTAATAGGCGGCCTGCGCGCGGCGTAAGCCTTGAATCCCCTTCGACGCCGAATAGCGGTTGGTGCGCGGATCGCGCAGCGTCTCGGTCAGCTTGGTGATGATGTGGTCGGGCGTCGGCATGTCGGGATTACCCATGCCGAAATCGATGATGTCGTCGCCGCGGGCGCGCGCCTCGGCCTTGAGCCTGTTGACCTGCTCGAAGACGTAGGGCGGCAGGCGCTTGATTCTATGAAAATCGCTGTTCACGGACGCGAGGGTCCCCACCCCGATCAGACCCCGAAGGGAGCCCACTTGAACCATAGAAACGGGTCGAGGGGCAAGTTGCCCCCGCCTGCAAGTCCGGCCTCTAATTCGTGTCTGCGGACGGTTCTGCGCCGGTCGAGGCGCCGCTCTCGGCCGTGGCCTTACCCTGCTTTTTGTTGGTCGCGCTCTGAAGATCGCTGATCACCGCCTCCTGCTCGGCCTTGGTCAGGGTCTTGTCGTAGTCGCGCTGGAGTTGACGCGAAGTCGGCGGGGAATCCTCGGAGGTCATCGTATCGGCGCAGGCGCAAAGTCCGAGAAGGAGCGGGAGTCCCAGAAGGGGCAGGAATGAGCGAGCGTGCGGGCGCGGCATGAAATTAAGAGCCTGTTCTTGTCGGTTTCCCGTGGCGATTGGCAATCGTCCCCACTTACGATATTGCATAGCACAATGAGTCCTTGTCTGGAACTGCCGCCGGGGAACTGAGCTTCTACCGTATAGTGGCTTCAGCAAGGTTACACGGGGGTAAAACAAGGACATTTTAATGCAGGAGAAGAAGAATAACGACCTCGGTGAAAGCCAGGGCGACCAAGCGCAAACCAATCAATTCGAAACCCTAGCCCGGAATATGGTGCGCCTCTTCGACCAAGGGGCCAAGGCCGTTACGACGCTGGCTGAGCGCACCAATTCGAACGGGACCGGCCCGTACACCATGGCCTCGGAGGCCGGCGAGGCGGCAAAATCGCTGGGTGAGATTGCGCGCCACTGGGTGACCGAGCCCGGCAAGCTCGCCGCCGCGCAGGGCGAGCTCTTCAAAAGTTATGCCGATCTGTGGGGCCGTTCCTTCCGCCGGTTTCTCGGCGAGGAGGTCGAGCCCGTGGTCGAGCCGGAGCCTGGCGACAACCGCTTCCAAGACCCCGACTGGTCCAGCGGACAGTATTTCGATTTCTGGAAGCAGGCCTATCTCATCACCTCGCGCTGGGCCGTAGATGTCACGCGCAACACCGAGGGCGTCGACGAGAAGACACGCAAGAAGGCGCTCTTCTACCTGAACCAGATGCTTGCGGCGTTGTCGCCGTCGAACTTCGCCCTCACCAATCCCGAAGTGCTTCGCACCACGCTCGCGACCAACGCCGAGAATCTGGTGCAGGGCATGACTCATTTCGTTCACGATCTCGAGCAGTCGAGGGATCTTCTCCGCATCAGCCAGACCGATCTCGCCGCTTTTGAGATTGGACGTAACCTCGCGATCACGCCGGGCAAGGTGGTGTTTCAGAACGAGCTGATCCAGCTCATTCAATACGCGCCCGCGACCGAGGAGGTGTACGAGCGGCCGCTGCTCATCGTCCCGCCATGGATCAACAAGTATTACATTCTCGATCTCGTGCCGGAGAAGTCCTTCGTCAAATGGGCGGTCGAGCAGGGCTTCACCGTGTTTCTCGTCTCTTGGGTCAATCCCGACGCGGGCCTCGCGCAGAAGACCTTCGAGGACTACATGCGCGAAGGCATTCTCGCAGGCATCGACGCCGTTATCCGCCAGACGGGCAGCCCCAAGATCAATGCCCTCGGCTATTGTGTCGGCGGCACCCTGCTCGCCGCGGCCCTTGCCTATATGTCGGCCAAGGGTGACGACCGGGTGGTCTCGGCGAGCTTCCTTGCCGCGCAGGTCGATTTCAGCGAGGCCGGCGACCTGCTTGTGTTCATCGACGACACCCAGCTCAAGGCGCTCGAGGAAATGATGGCCGAGCAAGGGTATCTCGACGGCTCGCGCATGGCGGCGGTGTTCAACATGCTGCGCCCGCGCGATCTGATCTGGCCTTACGTCGTCAACAATTATCTTCTCGGCAAGAAGCCCTTCCCGTTCGATCTCCTGTACTGGAACGCCGACTCGACGAGGCTGCCCGCCGCCAACCATGCCTTCTATTTGCGTGAGTTCTATCATTTGAACCGCCTCGCCAAAGGCGAGATGCAACTCGGCGGGGTGCGGCTCGATCTGTCTCGCGTGAGCATCCCGGTCTACGAGCTCTTCACCAGGGAAGACCACATCGCGCCGGCCGCCTCGGTCTATGGCGGCAGCAAACTCTTCGGCGGTCCGGTGCGTCATGTCATGGCGGGGTCGGGCCATATCGCCGGCGTGGTCAATCCTCCGGCCAGGAAGAAATATCAGTTCTGGTCGGATGGAAAACCGGGGTCGCTCGCCGAGTGGACGGCGACGGCCCGCGAAACGGCGGGCTCGTGGTGGCCCGACTGGGCGACCTGGCTTGCCGCCTATTCAGGCCCCAAGATTCCCGCCCGCAACCCCTCGAACGGGCCGCTCTGGGCGATCGAGGACGCACCGGGGTCCTATGTGAAGAACCCCGACTAGCGCCATCACGGGAACAGCGGAAGCTGGTCGAGGCCGGTCGTCTCGTCGAGGCCGTACATCACGTTGAAATTTTGCAGCGCTTGGCCGGCCGAGCCCTTCACCAGATTGTCGATCGTAGAGACGACGATGGCGCGTCCCGGGATGCGGTCGGCGAAGATCCCGATATGGCAGAAATTCGAGCCGCGCACATGCTGGGTGGCCGGGATCGCTCCCTCCTCCACGATGCGCAGGAACGGGCTCTTGGCATAAGACGCGGTCAGCGCCTTGCGGAGATCGCCGGCGCTCGCCTTGCCGGCGAGGCGCACATATGAGGTGCACAACTCGCCGCGCGACATCGGCGCAAGGTGCGGCGTGAAGTTGACGGTGACGGGCGATCTCGCGGCAACGCCCAATTCCTGCTCGATCTCCGGCACATGCCGGTGATTGCCGATGCCGTAAGGTGAAAGCCCCTCGCCCGCCTCCGGGAACAGAATATTCTGTTTCAAGCCGCGGCCCGCTCCGGAGACACCCGACTTCGCGTCGATGATGATGTCGGAGGTTTCGATCAGCTTCGCCTTGACGAGCGGGAGAAGCGCGAGCAGCACGCCGGTCGGATAACAACCGGGACAGGCCACGAGCCGCGCGCCCTTGATCTTGTCGCGATAATGCTCGGTGAGCCCGTAGACCGCCTCCTTGATCAGCGCGGGGGCGCTATGCTCGTTCGCGTACCACGCGGCATAGGCGTTGGGATCGCGCAGTCGGAAGTCGGCCGACATGTCGATGATCTTGATGCGCTTCGGAAGTTTGCCGATCTCGCTATGCGCCGTGCCGTGCGGCAATCCGCAAAAGGCGATGTCGACCTCGTCCCAATCGGCCTGTTCCGGACTGACAAGCGCCGGCAGATCGAGGCTCGCGAGATGCGGGAAGACTTGGGCCAGACTCTGGCCGGCATGGCCCTTGGCGATGAGCGCCGTGATCTTGATCGCGGGATGGAGCGCGGCGAGCCTGATCATGTCGGCGCCGGTATAGCCGGAGGCGCCGAGCACGGCGGCTCTGATGGTCTTGGTTCTGGCCATGGTGGGGCCTGCTTGAACGCGTGTGACGAGAGATGGATTAAGCCGAGTCGGGATTACGTCATACCGGCGAAAGCCGGTAACCGGCAATCGCTCCTCGCGGCTTTGACGGATGCCGGCCCAGGCCGGCATGACCGCGGTTAGCGCTTCGAGAACTGGAAGCTTCGTCGCGCTTTGGCCCTGCCGTATTTCTTGCGCTCGACGGTGCGGGCGTCCCGGGTCAAGAACCCGCCCTTCTTCAAGACCCCGCGGAGTTCGGGCTCGTAGCGGGTGAGCGCGATCGAGATGCCATGCCTGACGGCGCCGGCCTGGCCGGAAAGCCCGCCACCGCTCACCGTGCAGACGATGTCGAACTGACCTTCGCGTTTTGACGTCACCAAAGGCTGCTTCAGAATCATCTGGAGAACCGGGCGGGCGAAGTAGGCGACATGGTCCTTGCCGTTGACGGTGATCTTTCCAGGACCCCGTTTCACCCAGACGCGGGCGACAGCGTCCTTGCGCTTGCCGGTGGCGTAGGCGCGGCCTTGCGCATCGACCTTCTTTTCATACACGCGGGCCTGGGGCGCGCTCGTTTCGGCCTTCAGCGGAGCAAGATCTTCAAGCGTCATGGTCTCGCTCATGGCGTCAGGCGCTCCTTGCATTCTTGGCGTTGAGGGCGACAACATCGAGCTTCGCGGGACTTTGCGCCTCGTGAGGATGATCCGGCCCTGGATAAATGCGTAGATTCCTGAGTTGCTGGCGACCGAGGGGCCCGCGCGGCAACATCCGTTCGACGGCCTTTTGCAACACCCGCTCGGGATGCTTGCCTTCGAGGATCTTGGCGGCAGTCCGGTCCTTGATCCCGCCGGGATAACCGGTGTGCCAATGATAGACCTTGTCGGCCCGCTTGTTGCCCGTGAGCACGACATTACCGGCATTGATCACGACAATATTGTCGCCGCAATCCAGATGCGGGGTGTAGCCCGGCTTATGTTTTCCTCTGAGCCGCATTGCGATCAGTACGGCAAGCCTGCCAACCACGAGGCCGTCGGCGTCGATGAGGATCCAGGACTTGTCGATGTCCTTCGGCGTGGCGGAAAAGGTCTTCATGGAGGCGTCCGGGGCTTCGAGGATCGGCGCTTCTAGCTTCCGCCTCAGACGAGGTCAAGGACAAACGGAGTCTTCAATGAATACAGGCTCTTAGTGATGTGGTATCATAATACCTGATCTCCCCTGCCCGAGGCGCCCGCGCGGCCCACCATGCGGAAGCAATGAAAGGAATCTCTGCTATAAGGCCTCCACCATTTTCAGCGGGTGCCGCGAGCATGGCCAATATTGCGAGACGGGAGGCGCGTGACGCGCAAGTTTTGCTGCGCCAGGATCAGGGACCGATCGCGGTACTCACGCTCAATCGGCCTGAGGCGCGCAATTCGCTGTCGCGCGAGCTGATTGGCGCCGTGACCGGCGGTATTCGCGAGATTGACGGCGACGACGCCATCCGCGCAATCGTCGTAACCGGGGCCGGCTCGGCCTTCTCATCGGGCCACGATCTCAAGGAGCTGACGGCGCATCGCAACGACCTCGACAGGGGCCGTGAATTCTTCGCCGAGACCATGGGCGCCTGCTCTGAGATGATGCTCGGCATCGTGCGCTCGCCAAAGCCGGTGATTGCGGCGGTGAACGGCGTCGCTACCGCCGCCGGCTGTCAGCTCGTCGCGAGTTGCGATCTCGCCGTAGCCGGCGCCGATTCGCGCTTTGCCACGCCCGGCGTCAATATCGGTCTCTTCTGCTCGACGCCCATGGTGGCGCTCAGCCGCAACGTCGCGCGGAAAGCGGCGATGGAGATGCTGCTCCTCGGCGAGATGGTGAGCGCCGACGAGGCCAAAACGCTCGGCCTCGTCAACCTTGTGGTCGAGCCCGACCGCGTCGTCAACGAGGCGATCGAGCTCGGCCGCAAGATCGCGCTGAAACCCAAGCGGACGCTCACGATCGGCAAGGAGGCCTTCTACCGCCAGCTCGACATGCCGCTCGAAGAGGCCTATCGCTACGCTTCCGCCGTCATGGTGGAGAACATGCTCGATGATGAGGCGGAAGAAGGCATCGGCGCGTTTATCGACAAGCGCACGCCGCGCTGGCCGCGCTAGACCGGGCTTCTCTCGGCAGGAGCCGCCAGACTCAAACCCACCGATGAAAAATCACGACTCCTATAGCGACGCCTATATCAGGGACATTCTCGCGCGAAGCCGCACCATCGCCATGGTGGGGGCGAGCCCGACCCCGTCGCGCCCGAGCTACTTCGCCATGAAATATTTGAAGGAGAAGGGTTTCCGCGTGATCCCGGTCAATCCGGGGCAAGAGGGGAAGACGATCCTCGGCGAGAGGGTCTATGCCGCGCTTCCCGAGATCAAGGAGAAGGTGGACATCGTCGATATTTTTCGCAGCTCGGGGGCCGCGCTCGGCATCACCCGCGAGGCGATCGCGATCGGCGCTCGCGTGGTATGGATGCAGCTCGGTGTCCGCAACGACGAGGCGGCGGGCCTTGCCGAGGACGCGGGCTTGCAGGTGGTGATGAACCGCTGTCCGAAGATCGAATATGGCAGGCTGTCCGGCGAGCTCAATTGGGCCGGCGTGAATTCCCGCATGATATCGAGCCGGCGCCCGCTGCTCGGTCCCAAAGGCGTGCAGCACCGCGTGCTTGCCACCAAAGCCTGAACCGGTTTCTTGCTATAGTCGGCCCGACCATTAGCCATAAGGGAACATGACGATGACCGCTGAGCGCAAGCCCGGCTTCGACACGCTTGCCATCCATGCCGGCGCCCAGCCTGACTCTGCGACGGGTGCCCGCGCCACGCCGATTTATCAGACCACGTCCTTCGTGTTCGACAATGTCGAGCACGCGGCGGCGCTGTTCAATCTCGAGACGTTCGGCAACATCTATACCCGCATCATGAACCCGACCCAGGCGGTGCTGGAGGAGCGGGTGGCGGCGCTCGAGGGCGGCACGGCGGGACTTGCCGTGGCCTCGGGCCACGCGGCGCAGGCGCTCGTATTCCATACTCTGCTCGCGCCCGGCGACGAGTTCATTGCCGCGCGCCAGCTCTATGGCGGGTCGATCAACCAATTCACCCATGCCTTCAAGAAATGCGGCTGGGAGGTGCGGTGGGCCGATACGACCGACGCCGAGTCGTTCCGCGCCGCGCTCACGCCCAAGACCAAGGCGATCTTCGTCGAGTCGATCGCCAATCCAGGCGGCATCATCACCGACCTCGAAGCGGTTGCCGCGGTGGCCAAGCAGGCGGGCGTGCCGTTCATCGTCGACAACACGCTGGCCACGCCCTATCTCATGCGCCCGATCGAGTATGGCGCCGACATCATCGTGCATTCGCTGACCAAGTTCCTTGGCGGTCACGGCAACTCGATCGGCGGCGCCATCGTCGATTGCGGCACGTTCGACTGGTTGAAAAGCGGCCGCTATCCGACGCTCTCGGCCCCTTGCGCCTCTTATCACGGCATCACGCTGGCCGAGACCTTCGGCAATTTTGCCTTCGCCATCGCCTGCCGCGTTCTGGGGTTGCGCGATCTCGGCCCGGCGATCTCCCCCTTCAACGCCTTCCTCATCCTCACCGGGATCGAGACCTTGCCGCTCCGCATGCAGCGTCACTGCGACAACGCACTCGCCGTCGCCACCTGGTTGTCCGGTCACGACCAAATCGCGTGGGTGAATTACGCCGGCCTGCCGGGTAACGAATTTCACGAAGCTGCCAAGCGCTATTCGCCCAAAGGCGCGGGCGCGGTGTTCACCTTCGGGCTGAAAGGGGGTTACGAGGCTGGCATCGCGCTCGTCAGCAACGTCAAACTATTCAGCCATCTCGCCAATATCGGCGACACGCGGAGCCTCATCATTCACCCGGCCTCGACCACCCACCGTCAGCTCACCGACGAGCAGCGCATACGCGCCGGCGCCGGACCCGAGGTGGTGCGGCTGTCGGTCGGTCTGGAAAGCGTCGAGGACCTGATCGCCGATCTCGATCAGGCGCTCGCGGCGGCGTGAGCCTTCGCCGCGGCGAAGGGCGCGCGGCTTGCAAGCCACAAATGATAGAGCGCTACGGCGAAAACGGCGATGGCGCCCGCTTGATGGGCCAGGCCGAGCCCGATTGGCACGGACAGGAGCAGCGTCCACACCCCGAGCGTGGCTTGCAGGAGCGCGAGCAGCGAAAGGGTCAAAGCGCTTCCCAAAAGCGGTGCAGGCGCGCCCGTGAGCGCAAGCCAGGAGTATTGGCCGAGCGCGGCCACGACGACCGCATAGCCCAGCATGCGGTGGTCGAACTGCACAGTCAGCGGATTCTCGAACAGGTTGAGATACCAGGGCGAGACCTCGGCGAGGCCAGAGGGCACGAAGGCGCCGTCGATGAGCGGCCAGGTGTTGTAGCCCATGCCGGCATCGAGGCCGGCCACGAGCGCTCCCGCCAGCATCTGCGCGAAGATCAGCGCAACCATGAAGCCCGCGACCCAAATCGGACCGCGCTCGCGCGAAGCCGCCTGCACGCCCCTCGCCCCGCCAAGCCCGAATAGGAGCCAGAGTGCGTAGCCAAGGATGAGAAGGGCGAGACCGAAATGCGCGGCAAGGCGGTACTGGCTCACATCGGTGCGCCCGGTGAGCCCGCTCTTCACCATGTACCAGCCGACCGCGCCCTGGAGGGCACCAAGAACGAAGAGACCGATGAGCCGGGGCAGAAGCGCACGCGGGATATACCCCGCGATCCAGAACAAGACGAAGGGCACGATGAAGGCGACCCCGATCAGCCGCCCAAGGAACCGATGCGCCCATTCCCACCAATAGATGGTCTTGAATTGGTCGAGGCTCATGCCCCGCTTCAGTTCGGCATATTCCGGAATGGTCTTGTAGGCGGCGAAGGCCCGATGCCAATCAGAGTCCGACAAAGGCGGGACGGCGCCGACCAGCGGTTGCCACTCGGTGATGGAGAGCCCTGAATCGGTGAGCCGCGTGGCGCCGCCGACGAGGATCATGGCGACGATCAGCGCGGCAAGGCTCGCAAGCCAAACAGTCAGGGCGCGGCGATGGCGCGCCGGGATCGCGGCCTCGCTTCCAGAGCCGGCAAGGGCTGCGGTCGAAGACATAGGGTCTGATAGCGGCCGGAGCGCATGAACTCAACTCCGGCGTCTGCCCGGTTGTCGCTCCCCGCGGATTTGAGCTTCTCGCAAAATTTTCTTTGTGCGAGTGCCTAAGCGGCGTCAAATTTCATAGCGAAGCCAGTGTCGCGGGAGGTCAATACTAACGCGGGCCATCAGCGGTGCCGCGTTCAAATTCGCCTCGGTGGACAAGTCAAACGGGGCCGATCTCGAGATAGAGCGGAGGTTAGACTAAATGCGCGTGCGGTCCCGCAAGCTCATCGGCACGATCGTGCTGCTCGTCTTTCTCGCGGTTTATGCGTGGGCGGCGACGGCGATCGGCGGGGGCCGGATCGCGCTCGCGCCTGCCTGGGCGCAGTTCGCCTATTTTCTGACCGCAGGGCTCGCCTGGGTGGTTCCGGCGGCGCTCCTCATCCGCTGGATGCAGCGGCCCGACTGAACGTCCCCCCATTCCGTCCCCCCCCATCATGTGCGGACGGGACACTCGCTTGCCCATCGACGGGCCGGCTGGGTGCGGCTCGACGCTATTTACCTTGTCGGACGCTTCTTCTAAAGCTCACCGCGTCCCGTCCGAGGATTTTCAACGCGGGGTCAAGTGAGCTCGACGCTTCGTATTCTGCATTGCCTGCGCGCGCCTGCGGGGGGTCTGTTCCGGCACGTCCACGATCTGGCGCTGGGCCAGGCCCAGCTTGGGGCCGAGGTGGGCATTGTCTGCGATTCCAGCAGCGAAGGGGATCCGGTTGCACTCGGCCGCCTGGCCGATAATTGCGTGCTCGGGCTGACCCGTATCCCCATGTCGCGCAATGTCGGGTTCGGCGACTGGCGCGTAACCGGAAGGATCGCACGCCTGGGCACCAAGCTTCAGATCGACGTCCTTCACGGTCACGGTGCCAAAGGCGGGGCATATGCGCGGCTTGCCGGCCGCAAATTGAAGCGCAAAGGCATGAAGGCGAAAGCGATCTACACGCCGCATGGCGGCAGCCTGCACTATTCGCCCTCGCGGCCCATGGGCCGGCTTTACCTCACGGCCGAACGCAGGATGCTTCCCATCACCGATGGTTTCCTGTTCGAGAGCTACTTCGCGGCCAATCGCTACGTCGGACTGGTGGGACAGCCGCTCGGCCCGGCGCGGATCGTGCCCAACGGGCTTTACCGCCACGAATTCTATGAGCCGATGCTGGCCGATGATGCGGTCGATTTCGTCTTCGTCGGCGAACTCAAATATGTAAAAGGCGTCGATATTCTGCTCGAAGCGCTCGCCGCCCATCAGGCGGTGTTTCCTGGACGCGCATTGATCGTCGGCAGCGGTCCCGATGAGGCACGGTTGAAGCGGCTCGCGCGCAAGCTTGGCCTCAACAGCAGGGTCTCCTTCGCAGGCGCGCAATCGGCGCGGAGCGCTTTCGCGCGCGCCCGCTGTGTGGTGGTGCCGTCGCGGGCGGAATCGTTTCCCTATATCGTGCTCGAAGCGGCGGCGGCGCAAATGCCCCTGATCGCGACCGATGTCGGCGGCATCCCCGAAATTGTCGGCGGCGTCGACATGCCGCTCATCCCGCCGGGTAATGTCGAGGCGGTCGCCGGTCAATTACGTGCCTTTCTGGCCGGTCCAAAGCCGTTCCTCGAGCGTGCCGCCGCCTTGCAAAAAATCGTCGCCGAGCGGTTCACCGTGGAAAACATGACCCACGAAGTCGTCGATTTCTACATTTCGGAGGTCGGCGCCGGCGTCTCCTAGCCGGGCGAAGAGCCGGCGGGCGCACATCTTGCCTTACCCAAAAGGTTAGCTCTGCTGCTACCTTTGCTCCCGGACCGATACCAAAGACGGGCCTGAGGATTGCACCGCCTCTCCCGTGGCAATCGCAGCCGTGTTAATTCGATCGTAGGCGTTCGGCACAAAGGTCATCTCGATGTCCAACCCGCAGATCACCCCCGTGCTTCTCGCCGGCGGATCCGGCACGAGACTCTGGCCGGTCTCGCGCGACGGCATGCCGAAACAGTTCCTGCCGCTTGCCGGGGATCTTTCGACCTATCAGCAGGCTCTCGAGCGGGTGAAAGATACCGCCCTGTTCGATTCGCCGATCGTGGTGACGGCCAACGATTTTCGATTCTTTGCGCGTCATCAGGCCGAGCAGCTCGGCGCCGAGCCCGATATTGTGCTCGAGCCTGAGCCCCGCGATTCCGGTCCCGCTATAGCCGCCGGCGCGGTGCTCGCGCGCAGGCGCGATCCGAACGCGGTGGTTTTGGCGCTCGCCGCCGATCACGTGATCCTCGATCAAGAGTCGTTCCAGGAGGCCTGCGAGGCCGGCCGCGAGGCGGCGAGCGGCGGCTGGCTGGTGACGTTCGGCATCCGACCCACGGAGCCGCGCACCAGCTACGGCTATATCAAGCCCGGGGTGCCGCTCAACATCAAGCATGTGCACGCGGTCGAGTCCTTTGTCGAGAAGCCGGACGCCGCCGCCGCGGCGCGCTTCGTCGCCGAAGGTTATTTGTGGAACTCGGGAAACTTCCTGTTTCGCGCCGACGACTTTCTCGCCGAGCTTGGCCGTCATGAGCCCGCCATGGCCGAAGCGGCGGAAGCTTCAGTGGCGAGAGCGGAGCGCGATCTCGGCTTTCTTCGGCTCGAAGACAAATCCTTCGTCCAGGCCCCGCGCAAATCGATCGACTATGCGGTGATGGAGAAGACCGATCGCGCCGCGGTCGTTCAAGCGGGTTTCCGGTGGTCGGACATCGGAAGCTGGGATGCGCTGTTCGAAATCGGCGAGACAGACCGGGCCGGAAATATCCTCCGCGGGCCGGCCGTGGCGCTCGAGGCAGAGAATTGCCTGGTCCATGCCGATCATCACCTGACCGCGGTCGTTGGCGTCAAGGACCTGGTGGTGGTGACGACGCCCGACGCCGTATTGGTGCTGCCGCGGGCGCGCGCCCAGGAGGTCAAGGATCTCGTGGCGGCGCTGAAGACCGCGGGTTATCCCGAGGCAAGCAGTCACAGGCGCCATCATCGCCCCTGGGGGTCTTACGAGGCGGTCGACGTGGGCGAGCGGTTCCAGGTGAAGCGCCTGATCGTTCGGCCGGGCGCGGCCCTGTCATTGCAGAAGCATATGCACCGGGCCGAGCATTGGGTGGTGGTACGCGGCAGCGCCCAAGTGACGATCGAGGGTGAGGAGCGCGTCATTCACGAGAATGAATCGACCTACATCCCCCTGGGCGCCGTCCATCGGCTGGCCAATCCCGGCAAGATCCCGCTCGAACTGATCGAGGTGCAGACGGGGAGCTATTTGGGCGAGGACGATATCATCCGCCTCGATGATGTGTATGGCCGCGGTTAGGCGCGCGATCCGCGCAGCGGCGGGATAGGCCCGAACCTACGGGCCCACTCACCAATCAGCACCAGGCGGCGCAGCGGACCAGTCCCGGCCTGTGACGCGCGGGCTTGGCCATATCCTCATATCCTCATATCCTCATGAACTTGTGAACCTGCGGAAGAAACTATCGGCGCGCCATTGAGTTCGATTAACAGGCTCTAACTTTAAGAGGAGAACTGCAATGCGTACGACGCTAGCAGCAGGAACAGCCCTCGCGGGCAGTCTGCTCATGTCAACTTTCATTTGGGAGTCAGCTCAGGCAACAAGCCCACCCGGTCTTAAAGGCGCTCTCGTCGATAGTAGCACCGTCACGCTTGTCAGGGACGGCGGTGGTGGCGGTGGTGGCGGCGACGGTGGCGGCGACGGCGGTGGCGACCGCGGTGGTGGCGGCGGC
>JACMJU010000128.1 GCA_014380485.1 Methyloceanibacter sp. | reverse complement strand
TTTTGCAATCGTTGGCCGCCCGGCCCGGCGTAGTGAAAAGCCGCGACGCGCTCATGGATGCGGCCTATGACGACCAGGTCTATGTCGACGACCGCACCATCGACAGCCACATCAAGCGGTTGCGCAAGAAGTTCAAGGCGGTCGATTCAAGCTTCGACGTGATCGAGACGCTTTATGGCGTTGGCTACCGGTTCAAAGAGTGACGGACGCGACCGATGACCGCCGAGGCCGACAGGTCGTGGCACCGGCCTGACGCCGCAACGGTCAAGGCACGCGCGCGCCGCCTGCTCCGGGCCGGGCGCGAGCGTGCGCGGAGCGTCCTATCTTGGCTCGCTGAGTACCTCCCCTTCCGGCACGGTTTTTCCAGCCTGACGCGGCGCATCGTGGTGCTCAATCTGATCGGGCTCGCCATCCTCGTCTCGGGCATCCTCTATCTCAACCAGTTCCGCGCCGGGCTGATCGACGCCAAGGTGCAGAGCCTGCTCACGCAGGGAGAGATCATCGCCCGCGCCGTCGCGGCCTCGGCCGGCGTCGATACCGACGAAGTCCAGCTCGACCCGGAAAAGCTGCTCGAGGCGGAGCAGGGTCAGGCCGGCGCCGATGACGACACTTTGCCCAGCTCGCTCGAATTCACCATCGACCCTGAGCGCGCGGCCCCGATCTTGCGCCCGCTGGTGAAACCGACCGGCAGCCGCGCCCGCATCTACAATGGCGACGGGGCGTTGATCCTCGATTCCGACACCTTCTATTCGCGCGGCGAAGTGCTGCGCTACGACCTGCCGCCGCCCGCCGCCGAGGAGCCCGACGCGCTGACGCGATTCTGGCAGGCGATGAAGACGCGCATGAGCCAATACGACCTGCCGCTCTATACCGAGATCGGCGGCGCCAACGGCAAGGCTTACCCGGAGGTGGCGACGGCGCTGACCGGAACGTCGGTGCCGATCGTCAGGATCAACGAAAAGGGCGAGCTGGTGGTCTCCGTGGCGGTGCCGATCCAGCGCATGCGCGCCGTCCTCGGCGTGCTGCTCCTCTCCACGCGGGGCGGCGACATCGACAATATCGTCGCCGCCGAGCGCTGGGGGATCGTGCGGGTGTCCCTGTTCGCCGCGGCGGTCACCATCGTTCTCTCGGTGATTCTCGCCAACACCATCGCCGGTCCGGTACAGCGGCTTTCGGCGGCGGCCGAGCGCGTGCGCCATAGCGTCAGGGCTCGTGCAGAGATCCCGGACTTCACCGACCGCACCGACGAGATCGGTCATCTTTCCGGCGCGCTCCGCGACATGACCACCGCGCTGTACAAGCGGATCGACGCTATCGAAAGCTTCGCCGCCGATGTGGCGCACGAGCTCAAGAACCCGCTCACCTCCTTGCGGAGCGCGACCGAGACCCTGCCCCTCGTCAAGACCGACGAGTCGAAAGAACGGCTGATGGAGATCATCCAGCACGACGTGCAGCGGCTCGACCGTCTGATCAGCGACATCTCGGACGCCTCTCGCCTCGATGCCGAGCTCGCACGCGAGGACGCCAAGCCCGTCGACATGGCTGACTTGCTACGCACCACGGTCTCGCTGTTCAACGACATCCACCGCGGCGATGCGCCCGGGGTCGCGTTCGAGATCGCCTATGCATCCGGCGCTCATCCCTACCGCGTAACCGGTCACGACAGCCGTCTCAGTCAGGTCATCGTCAACCTGCTCGACAACGCCATCTCGTTCTCACCGCCCGGCGGACGCGTGACGGTGGCGGCGCGCCGTGTCGGAGCGGAGATCCAGATCGCGGTCGAGGATGAAGGCCCGGGCATTCCGGAGGAGAATCTCGAACGCATCTTCGAGCGCTTCTATACCGACCGTCCGCAAGAGAGTTTCGGTCAAAACTCCGGCCTCGGCCTCAATATCTCGCGCCAGATCGTCGTCGCCCATGGCGGGCGTCTCTATGCCGAGAACAGTCCGCCGGAGGGCCCGGCGCGCGGCAAGGGGCATAGTACGGCCGAGCCCGGAAGCGGCGGCGCGCGATTCGTGATCCGGCTGCCGGCAACCTGACACCAGCGACACGAGAGGTCTGTTTGACAGCGGCGCGAGAGCTCGTCCATGGCACCTGCGTGGCCTTCGGGCGACGGGGGGCGCTGTTGCGCGGGGGCTCCGGTTCGGGCAAGTCGGACCTTGCGCTTCGATTCCTGGCGCTGCCGGGCGACGGGGTCACGCGGCCTCTGCTCGTGGCCGACGATCAGGTCTGGGTCGAGGCCGGCGCCAATGGCGCGCTCTTGGCCTCGCCGCCAGCGACCCTTGCCGGCAAGATCGAGGTGAGAGGGATTGGAATCGTGGAACTGCCCTTCCTGGCGGAGGCGGAGCTTGCGCTGGTATGCGACCTCGTCGACGAGATGGACGTGCCGCGAATGCCGCCGGAACCTTGGGAACAAGCCGTGATCGCGGGGATCGCCGTGCCGGCGGTGAAGCTTGCGCCGTTCGAAGCCTCGGCGCCGATAAAACTTAAAATTGCGCTCTTCCTCGCGGCACCGACCAACCCCAATTAAGGCAAGGATCGCACTTGCGCATGGCACCACTCCTGACAAAGATAGCGGCCTTTGGCCGGGCGGACCTGAAGTCAGGGACAACATGATCGGCGTCGTCATCGTCACGCATGGCAGACTCGCGCACGAGTTTCGTGCCGCGCTCGAGCACGTGGTCGGCCCGCAAGAGCAGATCGAGACGATCTCCATCGGTCCCGACGACGATCTCGACATGCGGCGCAGCGACATGCTGACGGCGCTCGCCCGCGTCGATACCGGCAACGGCGTTATCGTCCTCACCGACATGTTCGGGGGCACCCCGTCGAACCTTGCCATCTCGGCCATGGAGCAATCCAACGTCGAGGTGATCGCCGGCGTCAATCTGCCGATGCTGGTAAAGCTCGCGAGCGTGAGAAACGAGTGCCGGCTCGAGGAGGCCATCACCCAGGCGCAGGAAGCGGGGCGCAAATATATCAGCGTGGCCAGTCAGATCCTTGCGGCGAATTAGAGCGTGGCACGGGCTCGCGATATCAGGAAAGAGCGGCGCGCTGGCCTCCATTTCGCCGAGGTGGTGATCCCCAACAAGAAGGGACTGCATGCGCGGGCCTCGGCGCAATTCGTGCGCTGCGCCGCGGGTTTCACCGCCCAGGTTCGGGTGACACGCGAAGGTCATACGGTGGGCGGCACTTCGATCATGGGGTTGATGATGCTCGCCGCCGGTCAGGGCCACACCATCCTGATCGAAGTGGAAGGGATGGACGCACGCGCAGCGCTCGAAGCTCTTATTGCGCTGGTCGAGAGCGGCTTTGGCGAAGACGATTAAGGGTAGAAAGTCCGCATCCGCCGTTACAGACTTGTCGTCGGGACATGGCGCAAGATTCCATGCCGCTCGTAAAAGTCGCGAACCCTGGCGTTCGCTAACAGAGGGCCGTGTGCCTGAATCATATGCACACCGCTATGGTTATTGCCCTCGATCAACACGGGTCCGTCCGGCGCGATCACCAGGTCCCATCCAACATATTGGAGGCCCGGTTGTTGGGCCATGGCAGCGTGGCAACAATCGAGAACCGCAGCCCAATGCGGAATGCAACGCCCGGAGACAGGTGCGCCCGTGTCGGGATGGCTCTCGAATATTGCGCCCGTTTTGCGTCTGCCTTGACCGATCTTCCCGACGGCGGTGTCGATCCAAAACGACAGCCCTCCCTTGGAGAAATTATCGACCCCGCCTGATGAACTTGTGCCCAGCCTGAGCACGGCGCAGGCTACAAAGGCCTCGCCGCTCGGCTCCCGCATCATGAGCACCCGCACGGTATTCACCGTTTCGGGAAAAAACGACGCCATCTCCGGATGCTGCTCGATTGCCGCCGTCAAGATATAGGGCTCGCCAGTCGACGCCAATTGAGCTTGGAATTCCATCCGCCCCAGGAGCCGGCCGTTGAGCCTTACGGAATCGCCTTCGAAACATCCCCTTATAATGCCCATGCCACCGAGTCCGTGCGCGGGCTTGGCGAAGAACGGGCCTTTGGCCTCGGTGAACCAGACCATGCCCCCTCCGAAGGCGCAGGCGATGGCCGCGGGAACGGGGAGCACCGCTCCGAACACAGCGTGGAATATGGGCTTGTTGTCCAGGAGTTCGGCATAGGGGCCGTTGAGGGCGTTCGTGTAGGCAAACTGCAAGTCCGTCAAAAAATCCTGCGGCGCGAATTTCGTGAAGTCGTAGAGCCGCGACTTGCTCGGCAGGAAGCCGAGTCGCCACATCTCGCGGGCGACGGATTGATATCGTGGCGCCTGCTTTCGTGCCACCTGCAGGAGCCGGTTTTCTGGTGACACCTCGCCTCTTTCCGCTAAACGCCTCGTGACAGGGATGGCCGCGGCTCCATGCACCCTGCTTGGCCTCTTGAGCGCGCCGGGGCGGAATCGAAAGAGGCGCCGAGGGTTAAGCGCCGCCGCGATATTCCGGACCGCCTCCAGGGCAAGGCTCCGAAAGTGGCGATTATTTGCCGGATTTCTGGCCATCGAACCTGTCCACCCGTGCCCGTCGATAGGATCAAATTACGTGTCTTTGCCAGGGTGCCGATCCGCTTCATGCGGACCACGGAAGGTACCCCGGGGCATGTCCTCAAGGAACGCGAGATTTGTCCGCAAATGGCAGCAACGCCGGCGGGTCCGCCGGGTCGCAATTTCCGTTCCGGCGGTTAAGCGCCGCCAAGAGGCGGTTCAGCTTCGTGGAAGCTTGGGCAGGAAATTCGCGGGGGGCCCTCCGCGAACGTCCCGCGATCGCCAATTAAAGACTTCTCGTCGGGACATGGCGCAAGAGTCCATGCCGCTCGTAAAAGGCCCGGACCCTGGCGTCAGCTAACAGAGGGCGGTGCGCCTGAATCAGATTCACATCGCTTTTGTTGTTGCCCTCGATCAACACGGGTCCGTCCCGCGCGACTACCACGTCCCATCCAACATATTGGAGGCCCGGTTGTTGGGCCATGGCAGCGTGGCAACAATCGAGAACCGCAGTCCAATGCGGAATGCAGCAGCCGGAGACAGGCGCGCCGGTGTCGGGATGGCTCTCGAATATTGCGCCCGTTTTGCGTCTGCCCTGACCGATCTTTCCGGTGACCGTGTCGATGGAAAACGACAGTCCTCCCTTGGAGAAATTATCGACCCCGCCTGATGAGCTGGTGCCCAGCCTGAGGACGGCGCCGGCCACAAAGGCGTCACCGCCCGGCTCCCGCATCATGAGCACCCGCACCGTATTCACCGTTTCGGAAAAAAACGACGCCATCACCGGATGCTGCTCGACTGCCGCTGTCACGATATAGGGCTCGCCGGTCGCCGCCAATTGCGCTTGGAATTTCCAGATCATGTCCCCTCCGAAGGAGCAGGCGATGGCCGCGGGAACGGGGAGCGTCGCTCCGAACACGGCGTGAAATATGGGTTTGTTGTTCAGGAGTTCGGCGTAGGGGCCGTTGAGGGGGCTCGTGTAGGCATGCTGCAAGTCGGTCAAATAATCCTGCGGCGCGAATTTCGCAAAGTCGTAGAGCCGCGCCTTGTCAGGCAGGAAGCCGAGTCGCCACATCTCGCGGGCGACAGATCTATCTCCGGCCGCCTGCCTTCGTGCCTCCCTCAGGAGCCGGGCCTCT
The DNA here is from genome assembly GCA_014380485.1 of Methyloceanibacter sp. Taxonomy (GTDB): domain Bacteria; phylum Pseudomonadota; class Alphaproteobacteria; order Rhizobiales; family Methyloligellaceae; genus Methyloceanibacter. The sequence goes on along the minus strand of JACMJU010000128.1, from coordinate 7,936 downwards.
TTTGACGGCACGCCTCTTTCTAAAGACCCTCTGGGAGGGATGGCCGCGTCGCCAGGCGTCCTGCTTGGCCTCTTGACCGCGCCGGCGCGGCCTAGAAAGAGGCGCCGAGGGTCAAGCGCCGCCGCGATATTCCGCACCGCCTCCCGGGCAAGGCGCCGAAAGTGGCGATCATTTACCGGATTTCCGGACATCGAACCCTTCCGCCCGTGGCCGTCGATAGGTTCAAATTATGTGTATTTGCCACCGGTGCCGGTCCGCTTCATGCGGACACGGAAGGTACCCCGGGGCATGCCCTCAAGAAATGCGAGATTTGTCCGCAAATGGCGGCAACGCCGGCGGGTCCGCCTTTTCCGTTGGCAACCGCTTGCACTAGGTATAAGGACTTCTTTATATGTTTATCGGAACGGAAGGGTGAGGCGGAGACGGCATGAACTACCACGTCAAGGATATCGGTCTCGCCGATTGGGGCCGAAAGGAAATCGCCATCGCCGAGACCGAGATGCCGGGGCTGATGGCGGTCCGCGCGGAATATGCGGCAAGGCAGCCGCTCAAGAGCGCGCGCATCGCTGGCTCGCTGCACATGACCATCCAGACTGCCGTGCTGATCGAGACACTGGCGGCGCTCGGCGCCGATATCCGCTGGGCCTCCTGCAACATCTACTCGACCCAGGACCACGCCGCCGCAGCCATCGCCGCCAAAGGCATTCCCGTCTTCGCCTTCAAGGGGGAGAGCCTCGAGGAATATTGGGACTACACCCATCGCATCTTCGAATGGGCCGATGGCGGAACCCCAAACATGATCCTCGATGACGGCGGCGACGCCACGCTCCTCGTTCATCTCGGGGTGCGGGCCGAGAGCGGCGACACCCCCTTCCTCGACAAGCCGACCAATGAAGAAGAGGAGGTCGTGTACGCCGCGATCAAGAAGCGGCTGAAACAGCGCCCCGGCTGGTATTCGGAGATCGCCAAGAATATCCGCGGCGTGACCGAGGAGACCACGACCGGCGTGCACCGGCTCTACGAGATGCAGAAGAAGGGCACGCTGCTGTTCACCGCCATCAACGTCAATGACAGCGTCACCAAGTCCAAGTTCGACAATCTTTATGGCTGCCGCGAGAGCCTGGTCGACGGCATCCGCCGTGGCACCGACGTGATGATGGCGGGCAAGGTGGCGATGGTCTCAGGCTTCGGCGATGTCGGCAAAGGCTCGGCCGCCAGCTTGCGCAACGCCGGCTGCCGCGTATTGGTGGCCGAGATCGATCCCATCTGCGGCCTGCAAGCTTCGATGGAAGGCTACGAGGTCACCACCATGGAGGACGCGGCGCCGCGCGCAGACATTTTCGTCACCGCCACCGGCAACAAGGACGTCATCACCATCGAGCATATGCGTCAGATGAAGGACCGCGCCATCGTCTGCAATATCGGGCATTTCGATTCGGAGATTCAGGTCGCCGCCCTGCGCAACTTCAAATGGCACAACGTCAAGCCGCAGGTCGATGAGATCGAGTTCCCCGGCGGCAAGCGCATCATCCTGTTGTCGGAAGGCCGGCTCGTCAATCTCGGCAACGCCATGGGCCATCCGAGTTTCGTGATGAGCGCCTCCTTCACCAATCAGACGCTGGCGCAGATCGAGCTGTGGAGCAATCCGGGCCGATATGAGAAGAAGGTCTACACCCTGCCGAAGCAGCTCGACGAAAAAGTGGCGCGGCTTCATCTCGGCAAGGTCGGCGCCAAGCTCACCACCCTCAAGCCCGATCAGGCCGAGTATATCGGCGTGCCGGTCGATGGCCCCTACAAGCCCGACACCTACCGCTATTAGGGCCACGCTGCGCCCGGAGCCCCGAGGCCGGTGGGGCGGTGAACCGACGCTCAGGGCCAGTGGGCAAGAATCACCGATACAGCTAAGCTAAGCCTGATTCGCCTTGAGGCTCGCGGGGTCGATCGGCCCGCGTTCAGTCTGTGGCAGCGTGAAGCGAGGCGGGGCCATGGGCGGCGGCGTGGGAGCGAGGGACCATGCGGACCAGCGGGAGCAGGGCTACACCTTCATCAAGGTGGCCAAAGGTGCTGTTCCGCCTCCTTGCTGTCTCCATGCCATTCTCCGTGCTTCCCCTCGACGCCGCCATGGCCGCGGGCGAAGGGCCGATATTCGATGCCCGCACGCTGCTGATGCTCGGCATGAATCTCGGCCTCATCGCCTTTGCGGTCGGGACGGCGATCGCCTGTCTCCGCGCCACCGAGCGGGCGCGGCGGGCCGAGGCCGCCGCGGAACGCGAGGCTGAGCGCTATCGCTCGAGCGACGGGATGTTGGACACGCTGCTTACGGCAGAGCCGCAGGCGCTCCTCGCCGTGACCGAGTCGGGCGAGGCGGAGCTTCTGATCGCCACCCTGCCGACCGCCCTCGGCGTGCCCCAGGACACGGGCGACCTCCTCAATTTCGCCGCGTGGCTCGATGCCGCCGCGGCCCGGGAGCTCGACGAGGCCATCGACTGGCTGGTCGAGCGGGGAGAGCCGTTCAATCTGATGTTGCGGACGCAGCGCGACCGGTATGTCGAGGCCGACGGCCGCACTGCCGGCCGCACCATCGTCCTGAAGCTGCGCGATCTGGCCGGACAGCGGCTCGAGCTTGCCGAGAGCGTCGGCCGGCACCGGCAGCTCGAGGAGCAAGTCGCTTCGCTGCGCGTACTGCTGGCGGAGGCGAAAAAGGCCGAGCTTACCCGTGCCGAGACGAAACCGAGCCTCGACACGCGCTTCCGCAGCTTCGACCGGCTTGCCACCGCCTTTGCCGTGTTCGACGCACAGCAGCGGCTGACCCATTTCAATCAGGCCTATGTAGTGCTGTGGAAGCTCGACCCCGAATGGCTGGCGACCCGCCCTCGCGACGGCGAGATCCTCGATCGCCTCCGCCAAGCCCGGCGGCTGCCGGAGAAGGCCGACTATCGCGAGTGGAAGCGAGGCTGGCTTTCCGCCTATGGCTCGAACGCCCAGGCCGAGGATCAGTGGCACCTTCCCGACGGCCGCACGCTGCATGTCGTCGCCGACAGCCAGGGCGAGGCCGGGGTGACCTATCTCTACGAAAACGTCACCGAGCGGCTCCTGCTGGAGAGCCGCTACAATGCCCTCATCGAGGTGCAACGGGAAACGCTCGATACCTTGCGCGAGGGCGTCGCCGTGTTCGCCCCGAGCGGCCGCCTGCGCCTCTACAATCGGGCCTTCGCCGCCATCTGGCGGCTGAACCCGCGCCAGCTCGACGGCGAGCCGCATATCGAGGCAATCATCGAGGGGTGCCGCACGCTCTATGACGAGCCGGAAGAATGGGAGCGCATCAAGGCGGCGGTGACGGCCATCGTCGCCGAACGCGTTCCCTACGAGAAGGAATTCGACCGGCCCGACGGCAGCGTGCTCGCTTGCGCCGCCCTGCCGCTGCCTGATGGCGGGACGCTCCTCACCTATGTCGATGTGTCGGATGCAAAACACGCCGAGCGCGCGCTGATGGAGCGCGCCGACGCTCTCGAGGCGGCCGATCGCCTCAAGACCGCTTTCATCAGTCACGTGTCGTATGAGCTGCGCACACCTCTCACCAACATCATCGGCTTTAGCGAGCTCCTGGCGAGCCCGGTCGCCGGCCCCCTGACCGACAGGCAACGCGACTATCTCGGCGACATCCGCCTTTCGGGCCGTACGCTTCTCGCCATCATCGATGATATCCTCGATCTTGCGACCATCGATGCCGGAGCGCTCGAGCTAAAGCTTGCGCCGGTAAAAGTAAGCGATGTGGTCGAACAGGCGGTACAGGGCGTCGAGGAGCGCCTGAAACAGAACCATGTCGCCCTTGACATCGAAATCGAGCCGGGCATCGATGAGTTCGTCGCCGACCGGAAACGCGTCACCCAGATGCTCTACAATCTGCTCTCCAATGCCATCGGTTTCTCCGACGCGGGCGGGAAGGTCGCGCTCCGCTGCGGGCGGAGGAACTCCTTGATCGCCTTCACCGTCGCCGATCAGGGCGTCGGCATCCCTGCGGACTACCAGCAGGCCGTGTTCGATCGTTTCGAGAGCCGTTCCCACGGCTCGCGCCATCGCGGTGCCGGACTCGGGCTTGCCATCGTCAAGAGTCTCGCCGAGCTGCATGGCGGCTCGGTATCGCTCGACTCGGCGCCGGGGCGGGGAACGCGCATTACGCTGCTGCTACCCCATGGGCGTGAGCCGGCTGGAGAAAGCTCGGCGCCCGATCAGCCGCGCTACACGTCAAGCCGCGCCGGATGACCGCAAGTTGGAGTCTCGACGATGTCGACCTCGTTCGGCTCGACATCCTCGCGGGCCGTTTGGCCCTTGTGCTGAAAGCCGGCGATGTCCTCGCGCTTTCCGGACCGCTTGGCGCCGGCAAGACGACCTTCGCCCGCGCACTCATCGCCCGGCTCGGCGGCGCGGCCGAGGTGCCGAGCCCGACCTTCGCGTTGATGCAACGCTACGAGGTGTCCCACCTCATCCTCACCCATTGCGATTTCTACCGCCTGGAGCCCGCCGAGCTCGATGAACTCGGTCTCGATGACGCCGTAAGCGAGGGCGCGGTGATTGTCGAATGGCCGGAACGCGCCTCATCCTGGCTACCGCACGACCGCCTCGACATCGCCATCGACGAGACGGCGATGCCGCATGCGCGTCGCATCGAGCTGACGGGACGTGGCAGTTGGGCGGAAAGGCTCGATCGCCTCATGGCCTTGGCGAACTTCCTCGACCGGACGCCGTATGCCAAGGCGGGCGTCCGTTACCTGCAAGGCGACGCCTCGACGCGTTCCTACGCGCGCCTCGCGCTTCCCGGCCGTTCCGCCATTCTGATGAATTTGCCGCGCCAGCCCGACGGGCCGCCCATTCGTGGCGGACGGCCTTACAGCGCGCTTGTGCATCTTGCCGAGGACGTGACGCCGTTCGTCGCGGTGGCGGGAGCGCTTAGGGAAAGCGGGCTATCGGCGCCCGCCATCTACGCCTTCGATCTCGACCAGGGATTCATCGTGTTGGAGGATCTCGGCGAAGCGGTCTTCGGCAGCGAGGTCGGCCGCGGCCGGCCCCTTGACGAGCTTTGGGCCCCTGCCGTCGACGTTCTGGCCGCGCTGGCCGGACAGGACCCCCCTGAACGCCTGCCCATCGAAGGCAACGCCCCTTATCTTCTTCCGCCCTATGACGCCGGCGCGATGCTGATCGAGGCGTCTCTTCTCGTCGACTGGTTCTGGCCGGTGCTGCACGGAACCGAGGCGCCGCGGGACTTGGTCGAGGAATTCGAGGCCTTGTGGCGCCCGCTGCTGGCAGAGGCGGAAAAGGCCGACTTGGGCTGGGTGCTCAGGGATTATCATTCGCCGAACCTGATGTGGCTTCCGGAACGGGAGGGCATCAAACGGGTCGGGATTCTCGACTTTCAGGACGCGCTACGGGGTCCGCTGGCCTATGACCTCGTGTCGCTGCTCCAAGATGCCCGGCTCGACGTACCTGAAGCGCTTGAACGGGAGCTTCTCGCTCGCTACTGTGCCGCCCGGGGCGCGGGTAGCAAGCCGTTTTCGAGCGATCGGTTCGTCTCGCTCTACGCCATGCTTGGCGCTCAGCGTAACACTAAGATCCTCGGCATCTTTGCGCGATTGGCAAAACGTGACGGCAAGCGCGGCTATCTCGCTCACATCCCGCGGGTCGCACGCTATCTCGAGCGCGACCTTGCCCACCCGTCTTTGGCGGAGCTGCGCCGCTTCTACGAACGCGAGTTTCCCGCCGCCGAAGAAATCCGCTCCTTGGTGTGAGAGGGCCGCATCGTGACCGAGGCGAGGACGGCAATGGTGTTGGCCGCAGGTCTCGGCGAGCGCATGCGCCCTTTGACCTTGACGATGCCGAAGCCGCTGGTGACGCTTGCAGGCAGGGCGCTCCTCGATCACGTGCTCGACCGGTTGGCTGCCTCGGGGATCAAGACGGCCGTGGTCAACATCCATTATTTCCCCGATCAGCTCGAGGCCCATCTTGACAGCCGCCGGGGTCGGCCGCCCGAGACGATCATCTCCGACGAACGCGGCGTGTTGCTCAATACCGGGGGCGGCACCAAGAGGGCATTGCCTTTGCTCGGTCCGGGTCCGTTCTTCATCCACAATGCCGATTCCGTTTGGAGCGAGGTGGCCGTGCCCGCGCTCACACGCATGTTGCGAAAGTGGGACCCGGCGGCGATGGATTGTCTCCTGTTGCTCGCGCCGGTGGCGACCAGCATCGGCTATACGGCCAGGGGTGATTTCGCCATGAGCCAGGATGGGCGGCTCGCCCGCAGGGGCGCGGACGAGGTGGTGCCGTTCGCCTTTGCCGGTGTGTCGCTGTGCGATGAGAGGCTGTTCCGGGATTCCCCCGAGGGGAAATTCTCGCTGAACCTGTTATGGGATCGGGCGCTGGCCGCGGGCAGGCTTTACGGCATAAGGCTCGACGGCTACTGGATGCATGTCGGGACCCCGGATGCCTTGGCCGAAGCGGAGGCCGCATTTGAGCGCGAAGGTGCCTGAGCCGTTACGAGAGACCCCCCGGCTTTTTACCATCCCGCCATCCGCGCCATTCCTTACGACGCTTGCGAGCGCCATTCTCGAAGGCGAGCTGCCGTCGCCGGGCGGACCGAAGCCCGATCCGCTCACCCTGCCGCGCACCACCATCTATCTCCCGACCCGCCGCGCGGGGCGCGCATTGCGCGAGGCCTTCCTCGCGGAATCGAAAGGCACGGCGCTGCTCCTGCCGCGCATCAGGACGCTCGGCGATCCCGACGAGGACGCGGCCATTCTCTTCGGGGCGGAGGATGGCACGGAAGATGACGGCGCCACCGGAGCGCCCGCTATCGATGCGTTGCCGAGACGCCTTGCCCTGATGAGGCTCGTGCTCGCCTTCGGGCATCTCCTGCGTGTCGAGGCGGCGGCCGAGCAGCATATTTCCGCGTCGCCGATCTTCGCCTTGACGCCAGGCCAAGCTTCCGATCTCGCCGCCGACCTGGCGCGCCTCATGGACATTATCGAGACCGAGGAGGTGGTGTTTTCCGCGCTCGACCAAATCGTGCCTGAGGAATTCGCCGGGCATTGGCAGATGACCGTGGAGTTTCTCAAGATCGTCACCGAGCAATGGCCGCGCTATCTCAGCGATAACGGTCTCGCCTCGCCGGTCGCGCGCCGCAATCTGCTGATGGCGCGCGAAAGGGAGCGCCTGGCCAAAGGCTCTCCGTATCCCGTCATCGCCGCAGGATCGACCGGTACGGTGCCGGCCACGGCCCGGCTGTTGGCAACAATCGCCGCGCTCCCGAACGGCGCGGTCGTGCTGCCGGGCCTCGACAAGGGTCTCGATGACGAGAGCTGGTCGAGCCTGGCCGAACACCCGGAGCATCCGCAATGCGGCATGGCGGAATTGTTGCGCAAACTTGGCGTGACCCGTGCCGAAGTCGGCTATGTGACCGGGAGCGCGCCCGATCCTGTCGCCCGCGCGCGCCTGCATTTGACCAGCGAGGCGTTGCGCCCGGCCGAGAGCACCGATCGGTGGGAGCGGCTGCTCGCCGCCGAGGGAAGGGCAAGCCTCGCCAATGCTCTCGCCGGCATCCGTCTCGTGGTGGCGCCGACCGCGCATGACGAGGCGGAAGCCATCGCGCTCATGCTCCGATCAGCGGTCGGAACGCCGGGTAAGACGGCCGCCCTCGTCACGCCGGACCGGACCTTGGCGCGGCGCGTGGCCGCGCGGCTCAAGCGTTATGAGCTTGCCGTCGACGACTCTGCGGGCGTGCCGGTCGCGCGCACCGTGCCGGGCGCCTTCCTCGATCTCGTGCTCGGCGCGGTCGAAATGAATTTCGCGCCGCCCGAGCTCATGGCCTTGCTCAAGCACCCGCTGGCGCGCCTTGGACGACGATCTGCGGAGGTGAGAGCGGCGGCGCGGGCGCTCGAGCGCGGCG
>JACMJU010000127.1 GCA_014380485.1 Methyloceanibacter sp. | reverse complement strand
TCGCTGGTGGTGTTCTGCCCAATCCTGTTGTGGGCCTTTTTCGACTCCCGCAAGCGCTGCCTGCACGACATCCTTGCCGGGGTGGTGGTGATCAACCGGCGGTAGTTCCGGCCTATTTTAAGGTCTGACCGACGACGTCCAAGCCCTTCCGGGGCCGTCTGGTGGATTGCGTTTGCCGCCTTCCATCCACTAAGCTTGCCCACAGGTTCGGATTCGTCTCCGGTCGGCACAACGTGACAGAGCACAAGAACAACTTTCCCGAGTTCTACATCACCGCACCGCAGCCTTGCCCCTATCTTCCCGGCCGGCTCGAGCGGAAGCTGTTCACGCATCTCACCCGCGACAAGCCGCGCTTCCTCATCGACAATCTGCTGAAGGCCGGATTCCGGCGCAGCCAGAACATCGCCTATATGCCCTATTGCGACGCCTGTTCGGCCTGCGTGCCGGTCCGCATCCTGGTCGATGAGTTCGTCCAGCGGCGCTCGCTCAGGCGCATCGCCCGCATCAATTCCGATCTTGTCGCCACCCGCATGCAGCCGGCGCCAAGTTCGGAGCAATATGCGCTGTTCCGCGATTATATCGACGCGCGCCACGCCGATGGCGGCATGGCCGAGATGTCGGTGCTCGACTATTCGCTCATGGTCGAGGACAGCGTGGTCGAGACCTTCGTGACCGAGTACCGGCTGAGGCCCGATGCGCGTGGCGGCGGCAAGTCTCCCCTCATCGCCGTGTCGCTGTGCGACCGCCTCAGCGACGGCATCTCGATGGTGTACAGCTTCTACGATCCGAGCCACGCTCAGCGCAGCCTCGGCACTTACATGATCCTCGATCATGTGGCCTATGCGCGCGCGCAAGGCCATCCCTTCGTCTATCTCGGCTACTGGATCGAGGGGTCGCGCAAGATGCGCTACAAGAACCGCTTCGCCCCGCAGGAGCGTCTCACCGCGAAGGGATGGGTGCGGACCGACCCACAAAAATCAGAAACCCGATCGGAGAAGTCAGAAGCTGTGCGCGGATAGTCGGGCTTCGGGTTTCCAGCTTCCGGCCCGTTCGGCCTAGAACCGCGCTCCGAATTTTCCCGACTTGGGGAAGCCTTTCGGCGGCAACCGCCCGGCCTGGGCTCTGGCGCCCCACCAATCGCGCAGTTCGGTGAGGACGAAGGACCGGCCGGCCGCGTCGATATAGGTCACCCCGTCCTTTTTGATGAACACCTTGGCGTCGGCCAAGCCGCCATCCTTGTAGCGCTGTAGCCTCACCCCCTTGCCGCGCGGCATCTCCGGCAGCTCTTTCAAGGGGAAGAGCAGAAGCTTCCGATTGTCGCCGATCACCGCCACGCTATCGCCGTCAACCGGCGTGCACACGGCAGCCTCCTCGCCCGGCGGCACGTTGAGCACCTGCTTGCCCTTGCGCGTCATGGCAACGACTTCGTCCTCCACCACGATGAAACCGTGGCCGCTCGTTCCGGCCACGAGAAGCTTGCGACCCGGCTCGTGCACGAACAGCTCCACCGCCTCGGAAGCCTCCTCGATGTCGATCATCAAACGGAAAGGCTCGCCATGGCCCCTGCCCCCGGGCAGCTTGTCGGCGCCGAGCGCATAAAAGCGGCCATTGGTGGCGAAGAGGAGCAGCGTGTCGGTGGTCTGCGCCTTGACCGCGCGCTTCAGCCGGTCGCCCTCCTTGAAGGCGAGGCTATCGTTATCGGTTTGATGGCCCCTGATGGCGCGGATCCAGCCCTTCTCGGAGAGGACGATCGTGACCGGCTCCTTTTCGATCATGGCCTCGGCGAGCTCGGTCTCGACCCCTTCGGGGGCCTCGGCGAAGCTCGTGCGGCGTTTGCCGAGCGGGGTCTTCTGGCCGAACTCGTCTTTGAGCGACTTGATCTCGTCGGCGATCCGCTTCCACTGTTTGTCCTTTGCAGCGAGCAGCGCCTTCAGCTCCTTGCGCTCCTTGGTCAGAGCCTCGTGCTCCTGCCCGATCTCCATTTCCTCGAGTTTGCGCAACGCGCGCAGCCGCATATTGAGAATGGCCTCGGCCTGCACTTCGGTCAGCTTGAAGGCGCGCATGAGCGCCGGCTTCGGCTCGTCCTTCTCGCGGATGATTTTGATGACCTTGTCGATATTGAGATAGACGATGAGATAGCCGTCGAGCACTTCGAGCCGGTGGTCGATCTTGGCGAGGCGGAATTTCGAGCGGCGGACGAGTACCGCCTGGCGATGGTCGAGCCACTCGCGCAAGACTTGGCGGAGCCCGAGCACGGTCGGGACCTGGCCCCGGCTCAGCACATTCATGTTGAGGGAAAGCCGGGTCTCAAGCTCGGTCAGCTTGAACAGCGATTCCATCAGCAAGATCGGATCGACGCCGCGGCTCTTGGGTTCGAGCACGAGCCGCACGGTTTCGGCCGACTCGTCGCGGACGTCGGCCAGCAGCGGCAGCTTCTTTTGGAGGAGAAGCTCGGCAATGCGGGCGACGAGCCGCGCCTTCGGAATCTGATAGGGAATCTCGGTGACCACGATCTGATAGGTGCCGCGCCCGGTATCCTCGGTGGTCCAGCGGGCGCGGAGCCGGAAGCTGCCGCGGCCGGTCTTGTAGGCGGTAACGATCTCGGCGCGCGGCTCCACGATCACGCCCCCGGTCGGCAGGTCGGGGCCGGGAACGAAATCGACCAGCTTGTCCGCTGTCGCATTCGGAAATTTGATGAGATGCAGCGCCGCGTCGCAGAGCTCCCCTGCATTGTGCGGCGGGATGTTGGTCGCCATGCCAACGGCGATGCCCGAGGCGCCATTGGCGAGCAGGTTGGGGAAATTGGCCGGCAGCACCGACGGCTCCTGCTCGCGCCCATCGTAATTGGCGCGGAAATCGACGGTGTCCTCGTCGATGGCCTGGAGCATCGCCTGCGCGACCTCGGTCAGCCGCGCCTCGGTGTAGCGGTCGGCGGCGGGATTATCGCCGTCGATATTGCCGAAATTGCCCTGGCCGTCGATCAGCGGATAGCGGACGGAAAAGTCTTGGGCGAGCCGCGCCTTCGGAATCTGATAGGGAATCTCGGTGACCACGATCTGATAGGTGCCGCGCCCGGTATCCTCGGTGG
>JACMJU010000126.1 GCA_014380485.1 Methyloceanibacter sp. | reverse complement strand
CTTGCCCCACGGCGTCACCGGGTGGCGGCCGCCGGAGGTGCGGCCCTCGCCGCCGCCGTGCGGATGGTCGACCGGGTTCATCGCCACGCCGCGCACCACGGGCTTTCGGCCCTTCCAGCGCATGCGCCCCGCCTTGCCGATCGAGACGTTGGCAGTGTCGGGATTGGAGACCGCGCCCACGGTCGCCATGCATTCGGCCGGCACCATGCGCGTCTCGCCCGAATTCAGTCGCAGAATGGCGTAGCCCGCATCGCGGCCGACGAGCTGCACATAGGTCCCGGCGGCGCGCGCGATCTGCCCCCCTTTGCCCACCTTCATTTCCACATTGTGGATGATGGTGCCGATCGGCATGTTGGCGAGCGGCATTGCGTTTCCGGGTTTCACGTCGGCGCGGATATCGGCGATCACGGTATCGCCAGGCCCAAGCCGCTGCGGCGCGAGAATATAGGCGAGCTCGCCGTCCTCATATTTGATGAGCGCGATGAAGGCAGTGCGGTTCGGGTCGTATTCCAACCGCTCGACCGTGGCGGGCACGCCGGGTTTGCCGCGCTTGAAGTCCACCTTGCGATAGGCGCGCTTATGCCCGCCGCCCCGGTGCCACATCGACACCCGACCGTGATTGTTGCGGCCGCCGGTCTTGCTTAGCCCTTCGGTGAGCGCTTTGACGGGCGCGCCCTTCCACAGCTGGCTGCGATCGACGAGCACGAGCTGCCGTTGCGACGGCGTGGTCGGTTTATAGGTCTTGAGCGCCATCCCGTCAGATCCTCGTCGTCACGTCGATCTTGTCGCCTTCGGCAAGCCTGACGATCGCTTTCTTGACGTCCTGCTGCTTGCCCTTGACCCCGCGGAAGTTCCTGGTCTTGCCCTTACGGGTGAGTGTATTGACCGACAGCACCTTGACCTTGAACAGCGCCTCGACGGCGGCCTTGATCTCGGGCTTGGTCGCGTCGCGGCGCACCTTGAACACCACCTGGTTGGATTCGGAAACGGCGCTCGCCTTCTCGGTGATGACCGGCGCCAGGATCACGTCGTATGCGGTGAGCGCGCTCATTTGAACCGGGCCTCCAGCGCTTCGATCGCCGCCTTGGTCAGCACCAGCTTCTCGTGCCGGAGGATGTCGTAGACATTGATGCCCTGCACCGGGAGCACGTCGACCTGCGGCAGATTGCGCGCGGCCCGGGCGAACGCCTCGGGCACCGAGGCCCCGTCGATGATCAGCACCGAGCCGAAGCCGAGTTTGGCGAAGCGCGACTTGAGCTCCTTCGTCTTGGCGTCCTTCAGCTCGCATTTATCGATGACGATGAGCGTCTCCGATTTGGCCTTGGCCGACAGCGCATGTTTGAGCGCGAGCGCCCGCACCTTTTTCGGCAGATCGATGGCATGACTTCTCGGCTTAGGCCCGAAGGCCTTGCCGCCGCCTCTGAAGATCGGCGCCTTCTTGCTGCCGTGGCGGGCGCGCCCCGTTCCTTTCTGGCGATAGACCTTGGCGGTGCTGGCGTTGATCTCTGAGCGATCCTTCACGTGAGCCGTGCCACTCCGGCGCTTGGCGAGCTGATAGCGCACCATGCGCTGCAAGATGTCGGGCCGCGGCTCGAGCCCGAACACGTGGTCGGGAAGCTCCACGGTGCCCGCCTTCTTGGCGTCGAGAGTGGTTACGTCGGCCTTCATCAGTCCTGACTCCCAGCCGCCGCCTCGGGCGCCTCGCTCTCGGCCTTCTCGGCCTTGGCCTTCTTCGCCTGCTTCGGCCGATCGCCCTGGCGGAACGCGCCCGGCTTCGGCGCCGCGTCCGGTAGTGCGCGCTTAACCGCGTCGCGCAACAGCACCCAGCCGCCCTTGGCCCCGGGCACCGCACCACGGATCATGATCAGCCCGCGTTCCGGATCGGTCTTTACCACCCGCAGATTCTGGGTGGTGACGCTCACGTCGCCCATATGGCCGGCCATCTTCTTGCCTTTGAACACCTTGCCGGGGTCCTGGCGCTGGCCGGTCGAGCCGTGACTTCGATGGCTGACCGAAACGCCGTGGCTCGCGCGCAAGCCGCCGAAGCCGTGGCGCTTCATCGCCCCGGCGAACCCCTTGCCGATCGAGGTGCCGGATACGTCCACATACTGGCCCTCGACGAAATGGTCGGCCGTGATCTCCGCGCCCACCTCGATCAGATTGTCCGGGCTCACGCGAAACTCGGCGAGCTTGCGCTTGGGCTCGACATTGGCGACGGCGAAATGCCCGCGCGCCGCGCGGCTCAGGCGCTTCACTTTGGGGCGCCCGGCACCGAGCTGCAGCGCGATGTATCCGTTCTTCTCGGAGGTGCGATGGCCCACCACCTGGCAATGCTCGAGGCGCAGCACCGTCACCGGAATGTGCTCTCCGGCATCGGTGAAGATCCTGGTCATGCCGACCTTTTGCGCGATGACACCTGATCGCATTGGTCTCTGGTCCTTGCCTCGTCTCGCGCCGTTACAGTTTGATCTCGACGTCGACGCCGGCGGCGAGGTCGAGCTTCATCAGCGCGTCCACCGTCTGCGGCGTCGGATCGACGATATCGAGCAGACGCTTTTGGGTGCGCATCTCGAACTGCTAAATCGGTAGAGCGTCGTGTAGGG
>JACMJU010000125.1 GCA_014380485.1 Methyloceanibacter sp. | reverse complement strand
GAGCACGCGCCGCTTGCGGCGCGGTGAGGGGTTAGGCGCGAAGCGCCGTCACCGAACAGCCCCCTCACCCGCCCCGGCTTTCGCCGGGGCACCCTCTCCCACGAGGGGAGAGGGGAAGAGCCCCGCATGCGTTCACCTCATCAGACCTTGCGCGGCACGCCCGGCACGCCGAGTGGAGATTCAAGCGCCGCGCGATCCCAATTGCCGGCTGAAGCAGCCGCCTCATAGGTGCTGATCAAAAATTCCATCAGCGCCTGCTCCGGATCGCCGGCGGTGCGAACGGCGTCATAGGGCAGGAGATGCTGGTTCAGGTCCGGGTTCCAGAAGGCTTGCGCCGGACGTATCGGTGCCGTGGCGAAGCCGGGTGGCGACGGCGCGGCGTAAGAGTAGAAGGCGGGATAGTCGATCCCTTGGCCGCCCGGCCAGAACCCGGCGCTGCTGACTTCGTGCGAATAGGCATCGAGCACCACCGCCTCGGGCATATTTGGCACGCTGCCGCCGCCGGCCGGAAATGGAGGTGCGCGGCGCCCCGAGAAACGCGTGACGGCAAGATCGAAACTTCCCCAAAAGAAATGGACCGGGCTGCACTTCCCGATGAAGGACGTGCGAAATCTGCCCAGCACAAGCGTGGATTGGGCGAGAATGCGCCAGAAGCGCTGCGCGAACTCCCGATCGTAGGAGGCGTGAACATGATCCTCGCTGAAACGAATTGCGTCGGGAATCTCGTTGGGCAACTCATTGATGCGGACCTTTATGCCAAGCTCCGAGAGGGAGCGCATGAGATCCGCGTAGAAATCGGCGACGGTCCGCGGGCAGAGCTCGACGTCCTTTTGACCGCCATCGCTGGTCGAAACCCGCAGCACGTTGTCCAGGAAGTCGAAATCGAGCTGGAAGCTGCGATCGTTGAAGGGAATCGGGGAGGTGGTCAGACCCCGCGCCGACACATAAAGCACGACATGCCACGAGTGGTTGAGCCACGGCGTTTGCACGAGGCGGATCTTGCCCACGATCTGAGTCCACAGCTGCAAGGTGGCGCAGGTATCTTTCCACGCGTGATAAGGCAATTCCGGCCAGACACTCGATGACGACATGGGACACTCCTGCTTATGGCGCGCGACACAGTCGCACATGATAGGGGCCAAAGCTGGGACCTTGTGCTGCTGCGAGCCCCCACCCCAGCGTCGCAAGAGCGACGCCGGAGGCAACCGGATTCGTCATCCTGAGGTGCGAGCGGAGCGAGCCTTGAAGGATGATGATTGCAGATGCGGCGCAGAAAATCTCTTCCGCTCTCCCCTTGTGGGAGAGCACGCGCCGCTTGCGGCGCGGTGAGGGGTAAGCGGTGACACGCTTGCGGGGCGCCGCGTCAAACAAATCACCCCTCACCCTTCCCGCCATGCGTCGCGCTTCGCGCACCGGGCGGGAAGCCCTCTCCCTCAAGGGGAGAGGGGAAGAGCCCGCGACGGGAGAGGGAAAATCTTGCCAGGGCGCAACGGTCCGGGGCATGGTGCCCGCCGTTGCGATAGAGAGGTAGAACGTGCCCGATCTTGTCGCTGGCAATGCGGTGATCGGCCAGTCCGGAGGGCCGACCGCCGTCATCAATCAGTCGCTCGCAGGCGTGATCGAGGGCCTGCGCGCCGGGCTTGCCGCCTCGGGCAAGGTCGGCCGCATCTTCGGCATGCGGCATGGCGTGCGCGGGCTCATCAAGCCTTCCACCGACGGGCTCCTCGATCTGACCGCCCTCGACAGGGCGAAGCTGGAGGCCATCGCCCGCGCGCCCTCGGCCGCGCTCGGCTCGACCCGCGACAAGCCGGACGAGGCCTATTGCGAGAAGATCCTCGATAGCTGCCGGCGGAACGACATCCGCTATTTCTTCTATATCGGCGGCAACGACTCCGCCGATACCTGCCGCATCGTGAGCGAAAAGGCGTCGACCTCCTCCTACGAACTGCGCTGTTTCCATGTGCCGAAAACCATCGACAACGACCTTGTCGAGAACGACCACACGCCCGGCTTCCCCTCCGCCGCGCGCTACGTGGCGCTCGCGCTGATGGGAGACGGGCTCGACAATGCGAGCCTCGGCGGCATCAAGATCAATGTCATCATGGGACGGAACGCGGGCTTTCTTACCGCGGCGGCCGCGCTCGCCCGGGGCGACGTGGCGCTCGGCTCCGCGCCCCAAGACCGAGCCGCACCGCATCTCATCTATCTGCCCGAAGTGCCGTTCTCGACCGATGCCTTCCTTGCCGATGTGGAGGCGGTCTACGCCAAGCTCGGCCGCTGCCAGATCGCGGTCAGCGAAGGCATCCGCGACGCTCACGGCGAGGAGATCGGGCCCAAGCTGATGCGGTGGCCGGGCGAAGTGGACGCCCATGGCAATGTGCAGCTGTCGGGCTCAGGCGCGCTCGGCGACGGGCTCGCCGATCTCGTCAAGACGCAACTCACGCCAAAGGGCGGCAAGGCTCCCCGCGTGCGTGCCGACACGTTCGGCTATATCCAGCGTTGCTGGCCGGAGCCGTCGCCGGTGGATAGGGGGGAGGCGCGCGCGGTCGGCCGCTATGCCGCCGAGCTTGCGGCGAGCGGCGATGCCTCGGCCTCGGTGATCATCGTCCGCACCTCCAACGCGCCGGACGCCTATCGAAGCGACTGCGCTCGTGCCGAGCTTGCGGCCGTGGCGCGGCGCACGCGGCATGTGCCGCCGGAATTCATCTCAGGGACGAACGATGTTAGTGCCGCCTTCCACGCCTATTGCCGGCCGCTGGTGGGCGAACTGCCGAAGTTCGAGCGCCTCTAGGCTTCGACCAGATCGCGCACGTAAGGGGGAAGCGCGAAGGAAGCGACATGGACCTCAGGGGACCAGTAGCGGGTGGGGAAGGCGCCGGCCTTCTCGTGGCGGCGCTCGATCTTCTTGCGTCGATGCTCCCGAAGCTTCTTGTTGTCGGTGGCCCAGCCGAAAGACATGGGACCGCCGAAATAGGTCGGGGTGTTGGCGAGATAGGCCGACGCGTCGGCGAACAGTTCGCGGAAATAGGCGACGCTCTGCTTGAGCTCGCCTGCCTGCAAGAAGGGGAGCCCGTTCTGGGTCACGAGCAGTCCCCCCGGCTTGAGACAGCGCCGGCAGCCGGCATAGAATTCGCGGGTGAACAGCACGGCGCCGGGCCCGATGGGGTCGGTGGAATCGATCATGATCACGTCGAAACGGTCGTCGGTTTCGGCCACGAATTTGGTGCCGTCGGCGATGACGATCCTGGTGCGAGGATCGTCATAGGCGCCGGCGGATATCTCGGGAAAATGGGTGCGGCAGAGAGCGATGACGCCACGATCGATCTCGCACAGCGTGACCTGCTCGAGCTGGGGATGCCGGAGCGCCTCGCGCAAGACGCCGCCGTCGCCGCCGCCGACAATCAGCGCCCTCTTGGCGCGCCCATGGGCGAACAGAGGCACATGGGCCATCATCTCATGATAGATGAACTCGTCGTTGGTCGTGACCTGGACGATGCCGTCAAGCATCATCACCCGACCGAAATCGGCGTTCTCGAAGATGATCAGACGCTGGTGCTCGGTCTCACTGTCGAAAAGGACGCTGTCCGCCTTCAGATTGACACGGAAGCCACGGTGCAGCGTCTCTTCGACCCAGCGTTCCATCGATGCATTTCCTTGCCGCGCATATACTCCTTTACTACGATCCGGCGAGGCGAAAAGGCCTCCTTCAGGACCTCTATAGAAGCCCGTGGATCGGTCTGGCCGCACATGAAGACATCAAGCGCGGCGAAGCCGTATTCGGGCCAGCTATGGATGGAGATATGCGACTCGGCGAGAACCGCGACCCCCGATACGCCCCCGTTCGGCGTGAAATGATGAAGATGGATGTGTAGCAGCGTCGCGCCCGCAACCTCCACACATCGTCTGAGCGTCTGCTCGATGTGCTCTAGGTCGTCGAGCCGCTCCGCCCGAACGAGATCGATGATGAGATGGGTACCGGCATAACGAACCCCATCACGCTCACAGAAAAAGTCCTTGCGTCCCTCTCCGTTGGGAGAGAGGCACCGGGAAAGCTTTTCTTCCGTTTGGGCGGTGCTTGAACCATGATCCAAGTCCATCCCCAATTGGAAGAGGGCGTCACTGGACATGGCGTCCTCCCCAACCAGCAGATGTTCAAGACTAAACGTCGCGCTATTTACACCCACGTTCGAGCGATGCAAGAGGTTTTTGACCCATGAGGCAGATTGCTTTCAAAAAAGTTCCGCCGCGCGAGCGGCGTGGCGGGAGCGAAGCGGGCGTCATCGGGGCGAGGAGAGCGTCTCGCCTCATTGCCGCGCTCCTGCCGCTCGTTTGCGCCGCGGCGTGGCTCGTTCCCGCGGGATCGGTTGCGGCCGAGGCGCTGCCTAAGCTCGGCGCCGATCTCACGCAGAGCTCGGTCTCGGGCCTGTCGTCGGGCGCTTTCATGGCGGTACAGATCCAGGTGGCGCATGCGAGCGACATCGTCGGGGCGGGCATCGTCGCCGGCGGCCCCTTTGCCTGCGCCGAAAGTACTTCGAGCCGGGCTTTTCCTTTCTGGCCGACCGCCGTGACGCAGAACGCGGCGCAGGCGCTTTACCGGTGCATGAAGACGGACTGGGGCGAGCCGGACCCGGCCGCATCGGCCAAGCGGGCTAAAGAGCTGGCCGACGAGGGCGCCATAGACCCCATTGCAGGTCTCGCCGCGGACAATGTCTATCTCTTCTCCGGCAACGAGGATCAGACGGTCACGCGACCGGTGGTGCGGGCGGCGGCGGACTTTTACAAAAAAGCCGGTGTCGATCCCGGCAATATCAGCCTCATCGAGAAGGAGGGCGGCCACGCCTTCCTAACCGAGGAGGGCGGCGCGGCGTGCGGCATATCGGCCGCCCCATATGTCAGCGACTGCAACTACAACCAGGCCCAAGCCATCCTCGCCTGGATCTATGGCCCCTTGTCAGCCCCCTCGCCCGAACCTTCCGGCCGCTTCATCGTGTTCGACCAGGGCGACTTTTCCGAGCCTGGCGACGGTTTCGCCGATGAGGGGGTGGCTTATGTCCCTGAGGCCTGCGCCGATCGGCCCGGCTGCCGGGTCCACATCGCGCTCCATGGCTGCGACCAGTCGCGCGATCAAATCGGCGATACTTTCATCAAAGACTCCGGCTTCGCCGAAATCGCCGACCAGAACCGGCTCATCGTCCTGTTCCCGCAGTCGAAAGCGACTACGGTCAACCCAAATGGCTGTTGGGATTGGTGGGGCTATACCGGCCTCGACTATCTCGGCAAGGATGCGCCGCAGATCAAGGCAATCTGGGCCATGGTCGAACAGCTGGCTGCGGCGCCATAAGGTCGCCTGATGGTGCTTAATCCTCGGCGCGGCGCCGCGCGTCGAGCCCGATGGAGTAACGAGCATGCGCCACAAATTTCTCCCGGTCTTGGCCCTTGGATCGCTTGCCTTCCTTTGCGGCGTGCCGCCATGGCCGGCCTTCGGGCAACAGATCGATCTTTCGTCCACGCGTGTCATCGATCTGACCCATCCCTTCGACAAGGACACCGTCTACTGGCCGACTTCGCCGTCGGGCTTCGAGTTGAAGCCGCTCCATAAGGGCCTTACCGCCGGTGGCTTCTATTATTCGGCCTATAGCTACTGCGCGCCGGAACATGGCGGCACGCATCTTGACGCGCCGGTTCACTTTGCCGAGGGCGTGTGGAGCAACTCCGACATTCCGGTCGAGCGCTTCATAGGTCCGGCAATCGTCATCGACGTCAGCGACAAGGCCAAGGAAAACCGCGATTACGTCTTGAGCGTCGAGGACGTGACGAATTTCGAAAGCAAGCACGGCCGGATCGCGCCGGGTGCGATCGTTCTGCTGCGGACGGGATGGGGAGCGCGTTGGCCGGACCGGCTTGCCTATCTCGGCGACGACAAACCGGGCGACGCCTCTGATCTGCATTTTCCCTCCTATGGGCCTGAAGCGGTGAGCTTCCTCATTCGCGAGCGGCGCGTAAGCATGATCGGGGTCGACACGGCAAGCATCGACCCCGGCACCTCGCAAGATTTTCCTGTCCATCGCCTCGCTGCGGCAAACAATGTGGCGGGGCTCGAGAATCTCGCCAATCTGGAGGAGTTGCCGCCGGTCGGCGCGACAATCATTGCGCTTCCAATGAAGATTTCGGGGGGCTCGGGCGGCCCGGTTCGCGCGATTGCGCTGGCGCCCAAATAGCGAGGCGAGGTCCAAGGGTCCAGATGGACAAGGGAGTTGCGAGAATGAGTCTCGAGGTGGGCGACAAGGCGCCGGATTTCAGCCTGCCGGCCGACAATGGCGGCAACGCCTCGCTGAAGGCGCTCAAGGGCAAGACGGTCGTGCTCTACTTCTATCCCAAGGACGACACGCCGGGCTGTACGGCGGAAGCTTGCGCCTTTCGCGACGCTCTTCCCGACTTCTCCAAAGTGAAGGCTGCGATCATCGGGATCTCACGCGACTCGGTTGCGAGCCACGCCAAGTTCAAGACCAAGTTCGGTCTCCCCTTTCCGCTGGCCTCGGACGAAGACGGCAAAGTCTGCCAGGCCTACGGCGTGTGGGTGGAGAAGAGCATGTACGGAAAGAAATACATGGGCATCGAGCGGTCGACCTTCCTCATCGACGCGAAGGGCGTTATCCGCAACGTGTGGCGCAAAGTAAAGGTCAACGGCCACGCCGAAGAGGTGCTCAAGGCCGCGGCCGCGCTCAAATAGCCAAGCTTGTCCCGAAAGCGCAGCGCCGAACGTAGGAGGACGGCTCAGGCCAGGAGCGCCGGCTGAGCCGTCCCGAAATAGAGGCCGCGATCGGGCGGCCCACCCTAGAAGCGTTGTTACTGCGCGGGCGGCTCAGGTGCCGGGGGCGCTGCGGGTTCAGGCGCCACTGCCGGCGGCTCAGGCGCGGGTGCCGG
>JACMJU010000124.1 GCA_014380485.1 Methyloceanibacter sp. | reverse complement strand
GATCCTCGCCGCGGCGGCCTGGCGCGCGTGGCGTGAGCGCGCCGATTGGCCGTGTCGTAAACGGTCAATCAGGCGCCGTTAATTGTCAATAAGCTCCGGCAGCAGGGCGCATGATGCCGGCATTGGCCGAACCTGTGGGAGAAGCATGAAGTACGCCATCGCCATACGCCATGTCGGCTTCGAAGATGCCGGTATTCTGGCAGGACTGCTTCAGGATCGCGGCATCGGTCTGCGCTATCTCGAAGCCGGCGTCGACGACCTCGGCCCGGCCGCCGATGCCGATCTCCTCCTCGTGCTCGGAGGCCCCATCGGCATCTACGAGGTCGACCGCTATCCCTTCCTCAAGCGTGAACTGTCGCTCATCGAGACGGCGATCAAGAAGGACGTGCCGGTCATCGGCATTTGCCTCGGCTGCCAGGCGCTCGCCGCGGTTCTCGCGGCGCGCGTCTATCCCGGCCGCGAGAAAGAGCTTGGCTGGGACGAGATGATTCTGACCGAGGAAGGCAAGGCGTCGCCGCTCGGCGCCATCGACGGCGTCCGCGTGCTGAATTGGCACGGCGACACCTTCGATCTTCCGGCGGGCGCGACCCGTCTCGCCTCGACCAAGATCACGCCGAACCAGGCCTTCGCCTATGGCCCCAAAGTGCTGGCGCTGCAATTCCACGTCGAGCTGCCCGAGCGCGATTTCGAGAAATGGTTGATCGGACACACGCTTGAGCTTGCCAATTCCAAGGTCGATCTCGGCAAGATGCGCGCCGAGACCGCGCGTTTCGCCCCCGCCGCCAACGTGGCCGGCAAGCGGCTGTTCGAAGACTGGCTCGACGCGCTCCCCTGACTATCGCTCCCCCTTGAGTGGGAGCACACGAGGGTGAAGCCCAAAAGTCGTTACGAACTACCGCTCTCCCCCTTGTGGGAGAGCACGCGCCGCTTGCGGCGCGGTGAGGGGTAAGCGGTGACACGCTTGCGTGGCGCCGCGTCAAACAAATCACCCCTCACCCTTCCCGCCATGCGTCGCGCTTCGCGCGCCGGGAGGGAAGCCCTCTCCCTTAAGGGGAGAGGGGAAGCCCGGTCGCAAGAGGCGGGTGCGCGAAAGATTTTCAGCCTAGGCGGCTGGTCAGAGCGGGGTCTGCTTTTGCTTCTCGGGCTTGGCCACCACAGACTCGCCCGGGGTCAACGGTAAGTCTCGCGTGTCTGGTGCCTTAACATCGTCGCCCTTGGCGTTCCACCAAGTCGAGGCGTAGCTCGCGCCGCCGCTCCGCTTGGTCAGATGCGTGACCACCTCTTCGCCCGGATAGTAGTCGACCGTCCAAGGCCCCACGATCGACTTCGGCACGGCCCGCCAGGTCACCAGCACCTCCGCGCCGGGCTTCACCTCGCCTTTCTTGACCTCCAGCACCTTGAGCTGGGCGAGATAGCCTGGCAGCTCCTCGCCGGTCGCAGCGTCCTTGGTGAGGCTCGTGCAGGTCACCGACAGCACGCGGACGAGGGCCACGAGGTCGCTCTTCTCCATTAGCTCCTGCTCGGACATCGGCGCCGGCAAAGCGCGCGCCGGGGTCGATATCAGTGTGACGGAAAGCAACAAGGCGGAAAGGATGGCGTAAAGGCGCATGGAACCCCCTCTAGGGACTTGCAGTTTACCGGCCAATCTGCGTCAGCATAACGGTGCACCTTGACGCCAAGACCGGGAGGAACACTTCATGGTGAATATCTATCTCTTCATCGAGTTGCTGCATACGGCAAATGCCGTGACGACCGTCGACACCCTCAAGGCGCTCGAGATGCAGAACTGCAAATTCGCCAATGTCGTGGTCCTGTCGGACGAGAAGATCGTGGGGCAGCTCGACTGCAAGGATTCCACCGACGGCGACAAGGCGATCCTCACCAAGATCGCCAAAGTCGATGGCGTGGTGCAGACCAACATCATCGCCGTGGTCCGTCCGACGAAGGGCTGACAGGTGCGTCATGCCGAATCGTCATCCTGAGGTGGCCGTGCAACAAATTCCCCGCTCTCCCCTTGGGGGAGAGCACGTGCGCCGTTTGGCGCGCGGTGAGGGGTAAGCGGGCGAAGGTCCGCGTCAGAAAGATTCACCCCTCACCCTTTCCGCCATTCGTGGCGCTTCGCGCGTCGGGCGGGAAGCCCTCTCCCTCAAGGGGAGAGGGAAATCTACTCCGTCATACCGGCGAAGGCCGGTTGTCCAGTGCCGCAGGAGCCAAGCTCAATCCCGGTCGCGCAAGCCGGTGACGCCTTCATGCGTGGCGCAATGGACGCAGCAGAAGATGGTGTCGCCGTGCTGCACCCCATGCCCGATGATGCGGGTGCCGCAATGGGGGCAGATGGGCGCCAGCGCCGCAATCGCGCATTCGAACGAGTCGAAGATCATGGTGCGGCCGCCCATGGTGACCGCGAAGCTCTTGTCGTAATCGTTGCCGCACTGTTCGCATTTCGCCATGGCGCGCTCCTTCGAGAGAACTAACCGCTAGCAGACTACGCCGTTCCAAAGTGGCTCGTCATGCCGGGCATGACGGAGACAGGGTGAGGCGGCAGGAGCCGAGCCCGGCGAAGCGCTGAACACACCTCATGCTGAGGAGGGCCGAAGGCCCGGCTCGAAGCACGACCCTTCCCCTCTCCCCTTGCGGGAGAGGGCTTCCCGCCCGACGCGCGAAGCGCGGCGCATGGCGGGAAGGGTGAGGGGTTCAATCTTTTGAAGCAGGCCACGCGAGCCCGGACGTGTTTCCCCCACCACGCGCCAAGAGGCGCGTGTGCTCCCCCTCAAGGGGGGAGCGGAAGTGCGCGAGTTCCAAATTCCAACCTGAAGAGCGCACAGGCCCTAATGCGCGGCTTCCCAATTGTCGCCCGAGCGGGCGTCCCCTTCAGCAGCAAGCGTCAGGTTAGGATGTGATCCAAAACGAGTTCAAAGAGCTCACTAGGGTCGTTTGTCGTACCCTGAGCGCCCCGCTGCCTAGCTTCAACACCATGCGCAGGGGCGTTTGAGCCGGCATAAATGACGAATGGCACATCATCACCGTTCTCTCTGATAGCCTTGAGTAGCTCGAAGCCGGCTTGCTTACTGGACGGCCGCCCCATGTCCGATACGACAAGATCGTACTTTTTGCGTCGAAGCTTCCCTATGGCCTCCTCGGTATCGCTTGCCAGATCGATATGAAGTCCGAGAGCCTGTAGCGCGCGCCGTTCGTACAAATTGTTAGCTGGACGATCATCCACCCAAAGGACTGTTGCCCTTGAAAGTCGTCGACGAGTTCGCGGCGCAGTAGCCTTTTCTATAAGGGGCGCAATCTCGGGCAACTCCTTTGTCGGAGAATCACCGCCCGTCTTTTGCCGTCCGACCGCAGCTCCTACTGCAGCGGCGGCCTTGATTGTTTCACGCGTCGCACTCGCTTCAACTCCCCCTCCCTTGAAACTTAGCACCTTTGCGTCAGCTAGAAAGCGCCGCAAGGCGGGGCCGAACACAAGAAGCAAAAGGATGATGACAAAGGGCCATATCACCGCATCGACAAGCTTCACGCCGTGATCCCACGTCATTTTTCCGTCGCCTCTACCTGAATGACTGCGCGCACAAGGAAGGCACGAAAAACTATCATCAAGGTGCTAGAAAGTAACCGCCTCTGATGCGCGGCGGTGGTTTGTCAAGCTCGGCAATGACGGAGGTCTTGAGTATCCCTCAATCCCGATTGCCCAGACCGTCACGCGCCGCCCGCACCCTTCGTCATGCCCGGCCTTGTGCCGGGCATCCACGATTTGGCCTAGATTTGCATGGCTCCCATGCTATGGCACGTCCGGAGCAGTGCTGGATGCGGCTTGTAGGAACTGTTCGGTCTGCCTATAGCGCTCGTCCTGCTTCATCTCTTCCGCCAGCGTCTCGCTTTCATCCGACAACTTTGATAGGCGTGATTCGAACTCATCCGCGAACTTGATAACGCCTGGTCCCTGATTGACACCATAAAACAGTTCCAAGAGTCCGATGGCAATATTGCCAACCAGCCAGAGATCGCTTTTGACAAGATACGCATCTTCGGCGTCAAAGAAGTTCATCTCAAATGAACCACGCTGATGGTTGGTCTCGAAATTGATCTGGGCAGCAAGAAGATTGGCGTGCGCCATTAGCGGATTGATGATCTCCTTCTCGCGCTTGATGAACTTCGAACCCCCTGGGTAGTGCTCGTCCAACCAGGCGTGGCGTTTTTTGGCTAGCTTCTGCGATGCCTCAAGGATTCCTAGATCGTCAGTCTGTACGAAATGCTCCTGCTCTGGGTTCGCAATTGCAAAGGCGGCAGACGCCCCCGCCTCAAGGACCTGCCGTAAATCCATCATCGCCTGCACCCGATGCAAGCGGACGGTGGACAGTAGTGCCAGCGTATGATGCTTCTTCGCGAGGGAGAGGAACATCGCGAACACGAATCGGTCCCTATCAATCGACTTCAAGAAGTTCGAAAATAACAGGGTGGCATTCTCAGCGTGTGGGTAATATCGGGGGTAACGTTCAGCTGCGGCGAACACCAACTGCTTTTCGCGCTCCGCCATTTCAGGAATGCTGCGTGGTTGATGTTCCATGATCTGTTAGCCCTGATGCGCAGCCCGCTAATGCGCGGCCTCCCAATTGTCGCCTGAGCGGGCGTCGACCTTCAGCGGCACTGTCAGCCTCAGCGCGGGCTCCGGCGCCTTCTCCATCACGCTTCGCGCCACCTCCATGGTCTTGTCGACCTCGCCCTCTGGCGCCTCGAACACGAGCTCGTCATGCACCTGCATCAGCATGCGCGCGGATAAGCCCGCCTCCGCGAGCGCAGGCCCCATGCGGATCATGGCGCGGCGGATGATATCGGCGGCAGAGCCCTGGATCGGCGCGTTGATGGCGGCGCGCTCGTAATTGCCGCGCAAGGACGGGTTCTTGGTGTTGATCTCGGGATAGTGCACCTTTCGCCCGAACAGCGTCTTCACATAGCCCTGGCGGCGGGCTTCGGCCTTCATCGCCTCCATATAGTCGCGGATGCCGGGGAAGCGCTCGAAATAGGTCCTGATATAGGCGCCGGCTTCGCTCCGCGAGATGCCGAGCTGGGCGGCGAGCCCGACCGAGGAGATGCCGTAGATGATGCCGAAATTGATGGCCTTGGCCTTGCGCCTGATGGCGGGGTCCATGTTCTCGATCGGCACGCCGAACATCTCCGACGCCGTCATGGCGTGAATGTCGAGCCCGTCGGCGAAGGCCTGACGCAGCGTCGGGGTGTCGGCCATATGGGCGAGCACGCGAAGCTCGATCTGGCTGTAATCGGCCGAGATCAGCTTGTTGCCCTTCTCCGCCACGAAGGCCTTGCGGATGGCGCGGCCTTCGGCCGTGCGCACCGGGATATTCTGCAAGTTCGGCTCTTGCGAGGAGAGCCGCCCCGTTGTGGTGGCGGCGAGAGCGTAAGAGGTGTGCACGCGCCCTGTCTCGGGATGAATATAGGCGGGCAGCGCGTCGGTATAGGTGCTCTTGAGCTTGGCCAGCACGCGCCATTCGAGCACCTTGCGCGGCAGCTCGTGGCCCAATGCGGCAAGCTCTTCGAGCGCGGCGGCGTCGGTGCTCCAGGCCCCGGTCTTGGTGCGCCGCCCGCCCTCAAGGCTCATCTTGTCGAACAGAATCTCGCCGAGCTGCTTGGGCGATCCGATATTGAAGTCCTCGCCGGCAAGCTCTCTGATTTCATCCTCGAGCCGCGCGATGGTCTGGGCGAAGGAGAGCGACAGGCTCGCCAGCGTCGCCCGCTCGACCTTGACGCCGTGGCGCTCCATCCTCGCGAGCACCGGGGCGAGCGGCCGCTCGAGCGTCTCATAGACGGTGGTGACGGATTCCGCCGCGAGACGCGGCTTGAGGATCAGCCAGAGCCTCAAGCCGATATCGGTCTCCTCGCCGGCATATTCGGTCGCGCGTTCCACCCCCAAGCGGTCAAACGTGACGGTATTGCGCCCCGAACCGAGCACCTCCTTCGCGCTAAGGCAGGTATAGCCGAGAAGACGGCCCGCGAGCTGGTCCGGCAGATGCTCGGCGCGGCCCGCGTCGAGCGCGTAGGACATCAGGCAGGGATCGTCGATGCTTGTGAGCGCGATGCCGTAGCGCGCGAGCGCCACCATGTCGAGCTTGGCGTTCTGCACGATCTTGAGGACGCTCGCATCCTCCAGGATCGGCTTGAGCAAATCGAGCGCCTGGCGCGGCGCGATCTGCGCGATGGCCTCGCCGCCAAGATCGAGCTCGTCGCCAGCGCGGTGGGCCAGCGGCACATAGGCCGCGTGACCCGGCACGAGTGCGAGCGTGACCCCGACGAGCTCAGCTTGCATAGGGTCTGACGAAGTCAGCTTCGCCCTGAAGGCGAAATGTCCTTGATATCGGGCCGCGTCGAGGAGGTCGGCGAGGCGGGCGGAATCTGTCACCGTCTCATAATTGGCGCGGTCGAAGGGGATCGCTTCGAGCCGGCCGGCACGCTCCACCGCGAGCTGCGCGGGCGAGCCGCCTT
>JACMJU010000123.1 GCA_014380485.1 Methyloceanibacter sp. | reverse complement strand
GAAACGACGGCCGAGGAGATCTGGAACGATCTCGGCGGCAAGGTCGACGGTTTCATCTGCGCGGTCGGGACCGGCGGCACCCTCGCCGGTGTGTCGATGGGTCTCAAGGCGCACAACCCCGGCGTGGTGATCGGCCTCGCCGATCCAATGGGTGCCGCGCTCTACAACTATTACAAACACGGCGAGCTCAAGTCCGAGGGCAGCTCCATCACCGAGGGCATCGGCCAGGGCCGCATCACCAAGAATCTCGAGGGCGCCAAGATCGACGAGGCCTACCAGATTCCGGATGCGGAGGCGCTTCCCATCGTTTTCGACCTGCTCAGCGAAGAGGGCCTCTGTCTCGGCGGCTCGAGCGGCATCAATGTCGCCGGCGCCATTCGTCTCGCCAGCGATCTCGGTCCGGGACACACGATTGTCACGGTCCTGGCCGATTACGGTAGCCGCTACCAAAGCCGGTTGTTCAATCCCAAATTCCTTCGCGAGAAGGGGTTGCCGGTTCCTCAATGGCTCGACCGAAGACAGGAAGCGGCGCCCGGCGTGTTCGTCTAGATTCAAACGGGAGATTTGGATTTGTTGCAGACCAAGACATGGTTGACCGAGACCGACGAACTCGCCCGCGAGCTCGATGCCCCCGACCTCGTCATTATCGATGCCTCCTGGAATATGCCGAGCGAGGGCAAGAACGCGCACGATGAGTATCTCGCCGAGCATATTCCCGGCGCCCTCTTCTTCGACATCGACGAGATCGCCGATACCAAGAGCAAGCTGCCGCATATGTTGCCGCCGCCGGAGAAATTCTCATCGCGCATGCGGAGCATGGGCATTGGCGACGGCTCGCGCATCGTGGTCTACGACGCCCAGGGGCTCTACAGCGCGGCCCGCGTGTGGTGGACGTTCCGGGTCATGGGCGTCGAGGACGTGAGTGTGCTCAACGGCGGGCTGCCGAAATGGAACCGGGAGGGAAGGCCGTTAGAGAGCGGCGAGCCCAAAAATCGTACCACGCGGCACTTCACGGCACGGCGCAACGCCGATCTGGTTCGCGACGCCGCCGACATCAAGGCGCTGCTCAAGGACCGGTCGGCGGAGATCGTCGATGCGCGGTCAGCCGAGCGCTTCGCCGGAAGGGTACCGGAGCCGCGCCCAGGGCTCCGCTCCGGTCACATTCCCGGCGCCCGTAATCTTCCCTTCGCCAAGCTTCTCAACAAGGATGGTACGCTCAAATCGCCACGCGAGATCGAGCGGCTGTTCCAACACGCGGGCGTCGATCTCGGCAAGCCGGTGGTGGCGAGTTGCGGCTCCGGCATTACCGCCGGCGTACTGGCCTTGGCTCTTGCTCAGATCGGACATCGCAAGACGTCGGTCTATGACGGGTCGTGGTCGGAATGGGGCGCCGATAAGAGCCTTCCCATCGAAACCGGCTAGGCCTAAAGCGGATGCGGCCGTTCTCGCCCGGCCGAGACCAGATGAGCAAACGCACCAGGAAACACAAAGACGGGACCCGGCTCGCCCATGCCGGGCGTGCGCCCGCGCGCCAGCATGGCTTTGTGAATATGCCGATCTATCGCGGCTCCACGGTGATCTTTCCCACTTTGGCGAGCCTCGAGGCGGAAGACCAGGATTTCAGCTATGGCCGCCTCGGCACGCCCACGGTCAGGGCGCTTGAGGAGGCGATCTGCGAGCTCGAAGGCGGGCACCGCACCCTGCTCACGCCGTCGGGTCTGTCGGCGATCGCTACGGCCATTACCGCCTTTGTCGCTTGCGGCGACGAGATACTCGTCTCCGACAGCGTCTATCGGCCGACACGACGGTTCTGCGATCATGTGCTGAAGCGGCTCGGTGTCAAAACCACTTTCTACGACCCTGTGATCGGGGGCGAGATCGAGACGTTGATCACCGACAAGACGCGAGTGGTGTTCGCCGAATCGCCCGGCTCGCAGACCTTCGAGGTGCAGGACGTGCCGGCGCTCGCCAGAGCCGCGCATGCCGCCGGCGCCGTGATGATCTTGGACAACACCTGGGCCACGCCGCTCTATTTCAAACCGTTCGCTCACGGCGTCGATGTGTCGATCCAGGCCGCCACCAAGTTCATCGTCGGCCACGCCGATGCCATGCTCGGCACAATCACCGCCAACGAACAGGCTGCCCCAGCCGTCACCACAACACATGAGGACCTCGGGCTCTGCCCCGGGCCGGAGGATGTCTATCTCGGCCTCAGGGGCCTGCGCAGCCTCGGGGTGAGGCTTGAGCGCCATCAGCGGTCGGGGCTCGAACTTGCGCGCTGGCTCGCGGAAAGGCCGGAGGTAGCGCGCGTCATGTATCCCGTGCTCCCCTCCGATCCCGGCCATGCGCTGTGGAAACGCGATTTCACCGGCGCCTCGGGGCTGTTCTCCATCGTGCTCAAGCCGGTCCCGCACGCAAAGCTCGCGGCCATGATCGACGGCCTCAATCTGTTCGGGATGGGGTATTCGTGGGGCGGCTTCGAGAGCCTGATCCTTCCGTTCGATCCACGCGCCTATCGCAGCGCGACGACATGGCGGGCAGAAGGTCCGGCGCTACGCTTGCATGTCGGGCTCGAAGACGTCGACGATCTCAAGGCCGACCTCGAGGCCGGCTTTGCGCGCCTTGCTTCCTAGTCCAGCGCGTAAGCGACGAGCGCGTTGCTCAGCATGATCGGCACCAGAACCGTCTTCTTGTCGGGAAAATAGACGAAATCGGCGCTGCCCTTGTTGAGCTTGATCAGCCGCTCGGCCTTGCCCTTGGCGTCGACGCGGTAAAGGCCGCCCGCCGCCCAGTCGGTCACCAGATAAAGACCGGGCCCGAGCGCCTGAAGGCCGTCGAGATTGCCGATCGGGTCGCCGCGGAGCTTGCTCACCGATTGGTCCTTGAGATCGACGGCGACAAGCCCTCCCAATTCGGGCGCCCCCTGGTCCGGCAGCTTGCCGAACGACGCCACGATAAGCTTGTCGCCCTGCACGAGGAGACCGTTCGGTCCGTTCAGGGCGTCGTTCGCCAACCACGGTTCGAAGATTCCGTCCTTGAGGCGCCAAATCGTGTTCATCGGCGTGTCGGAGACATAGACGGTCCCGTCTTGATCGACCGCGACGTCGTTCAGGAAGATCGCGCCCTTGGCCTCGTGGCGCTTGGCGATCTCTCCCGACGCCACGTTGATTTCAACCAGCTCGTCCACATCGGCGACATAGAGAGCGCGCTCATGGAGCGCCATCCCCGCCGGCGCGTTCAGGCCCTTGACCCATTCCCGGGCAATGAACGTTCCATCGGGCCTAAGCTTGGCGATGAAGCCGTTGCCGTCCTTCTGCATGATCGCGCCGGCGATGTTGCTGACATAGATCGAATCCGTGGCCGGATCCTGGACCACCGATTCGGGTTGCGCCAAGCCCTTGACCTCCCACAGCAGCTTGGGGGCCGCCGCGGAGGAATTGCTTAAGGTCAAAGTCAAGAGAAGCACGACGACAGGACGCATGACATTCCTCACGCATAGGGATGAGCGATTACGGCAGTCACCGAACGATTGGCGGTCCCGCAAGGATTCGAGCCTTGAACCCGGCGAAGTCAATGCCGGTTACTAATTGTCGGCATAGCACCTCGACCACTTGGCTTAGGAAGATCGCGCATTCGGGTCTCGTGCATCGATGACAATGTCCCATCAGCCCGGCAGCACCGAGCATGCCTGCGTCCACGGCGTGCATTGCAACGGGATGTGGTGCGGCACGGTCGCGTCGGTGACCTCGAACTCTAGCGACAGTTTGCGGAAGAAATTCGCCGGCAGGGTCTTGTCGGCGGCCTTGAAATAATCCGACAGGTCGAGCGCGAGCAGGTAGCGCCCGGCCGCGAATGCCTCGCCCACGAGCAGCTGCCCGGACCGTCCATCGGCGTCCGTCACCACCGATTTTACCGCCGTCAGCTGCTCGCCCTCCCGCATGAACAGATCGACCTTCACGCCGCTCGCGGGGGTGCCGGAGTAAAGATCGAGCACGTGGACGGTCAGGTTTCCGCCTTCGGCTTCAGCGTCCGCTTCGCCGCTGCCGAGCAGGGACGCGGCCGCCGCGAGCGAGGTCACGCCAAGAACCTCACGGCGATCCATCGGATTGATCATGTTCAGCTCCGTTCGCGTTTGAGACTTAGCTGCCGCGGTAGCTCAGGATGCCCCACGGGGAGAAGTAGAGCGGGACGTGATAGGATTGCTTGGCATCGAAGATCGCGAAGCGCACCGGCACCGTATCGAGAAAGGCCGGATCGGTGAGCTTCACGCCAGCCCGCTTGTAGTACTCCTCGACGTAGAACAGCAATTCGTAGCGGCCGACCGCGATGGTGTCGGCGGTCATCAACGGTCCTTGCTCGTCGACGCGGCCGTTTTCGTCGGCCGTCACGGTCTTGAGCAGTTTCCAGACATCGCCGTCCTTGCGGGAAAAATCGATGCGTATGCCCGCGGCCTTCGTGCCCCGATACGTGTCGAGGGCATGGGTGCTGAGCTTGGCTGGTGCGTGCTGTGCGATCACCGATGTGGCGCTCGCCGCGACGCCGGCCGCGACCAAGCCGGTTTGCAGGAGCGTACGGCGGTCGAATTTTCTTGTCATGATAGCTTTCCCCTTGATTGCTTTCCCCTTG
>JACMJU010000122.1 GCA_014380485.1 Methyloceanibacter sp. | reverse complement strand
GGTGGTGGCGGTGGTAGCGACCGCGGTGGCCACATCAGTGGCGACAGTGGCGGCGGTGGTGGCGGTGGTAGCGATTGCGGTGGCCACGTCAGGGGCGACGGCGGTGGCGACCGCGCCGGCAACATCAATCGCGACGGCGGTGGTCGTTATAACAAAGGCGGTAGGATTTCTGGCGGAGACGTGGACGGCCGCAGGTATTCCAAGCGCAACGACAATAACAGCAAGTTCGACCGCGATCGCGACAATAAACACGTGTCGCGCGATCGTGACCGCGACCACTCCAAGCGGCATCGCGTCTTTCGCAACGGCGCGTGGGTTTGGGTGTACGGACCCGATTACTACGCTGGCGGCGATTGCTTGTGGCTGCTGCAGCGCGCCGAAATCACGGGTAGCCCATATTGGTGGAGTCGTTACCACGATTGTGTTGGTTACTAGTAGCCACAAGAGTCTCACTCAGCCCCGCTCTAGCGGGGCTTTCTTTTGGTGACAGAGTAGAGACTGCACAATCACGAGGCCCGACCCATGCGACGGGGCCTTTGCCTGCGCGTAGGCGCGCGGCGCGCCTGCTCGTGAAACGGTGCAAACGGCATGGTCGGAGCGGGGAGATTTGAACTCTGCCGATCCCTAGTCATCTGGATGTCGGCTGATCACGGCTTGCGCGGTGTCGTACAGCTTCTTGGCGACGTTGTTCAGCATCTCCGCCGCCTGCTGCTGCTTTTGCAGTGTGTTCTGGAGGTCCACGTTGGCGAGTTGGGTGTCGTCGCCGATTTCGTTGAGCTTCTGCTGCAAGTCTCCGATATACGCCTGCGCCTGCGCGGACGTCTGGATCGCCGAGCCCCCGCCGATGACGCCCAGTCGCACAAGATTGGGATCGGGTATCAACGGCACGGCGCGGGCTCCGCTCCTGACTTTGACTTCAAAGCCTTGCAAGCGCAGCATTTCGTCGCGTACCGATTTCTTGAGGGTGTTGTAGGTCTTTAATTTCTCGGCATGAAAGCGCAGGTCCTCTAAGGTCTCCAAATAACTCTCGCGCAGCACGAATTGCACCAGCGCGGTGGGATCGGCGGTACCACCCCTCGACACCTCCTCGGCGACGAAGCGCGACCATCTGCTCTGAAGTTCGCTAGCGAAGCGCGGGTCCTTCGCCAACTGCTTGCCGATGTCCTTCAACTGTAGCTGTGCGGCCTGCGGCACCGAACCCTTCGCCCGCGCTGCGGCTGCATGCGCCGAGCGCGCGGCGCCGTCCAGCTGCAGCCGCATTTGGTTGGCGCGGCCGAGCAATTGCTTTGCGACTGTGCAGGTGGCGTCCTCGGCCGCGGCACCGAGCGGTGCGATCCACGCAAATCCTGCAATGGCGACCGCAAGCGCCCGCCTCATCGGCGCGCTGTCCTTTCCGAAAATTCCATCCAGCCTGTTGCCGGAAGCCCTTGGAAAGTTGGTCGGAGCGGGGAGATTTGAACTCCCGACCCCCGGTCCCCCAGACCGGTGCGCTAACCGAGCTGCGCTACGCTCCGAAACCATGTGCCAGGCTGGCTTCGATATACACGCTTAAGCCCTTGAAACAAGCCGCGAGCGGTCCCGAGACCTATTCTTTGGCCAAGACAAGGACCCGGTAGCAAGACTCGACCTCGTCGAGCAGCGCTCCAAGTTTTTGCCGGTCGACACTCACGAATTCGCCGGTGTGCTGGCGCGCCGAGGTTGCGGCGCGGCCTTGCGCGGCTTCGGCGGCAATGTCGGGAATCTCATGCGGAGCGATCATCGCTTCGTTCCGCGCCTCATTCTCGGCGATGCGCCGGTAATCCATCACAAATCGCGGTCCATGCTCGCGCAGGATCTTCTGGACCCCCCGAATGGTGTAGCCATCGTGATAGAGCAGGAAGCGAATGCCGCGCAGAAGGGCAACGTCCTGCGGCCGGTAGTAGCGCCGGCCGCCGCCTCGCTTCATAGGCTTAAGCTGCGCGAACTTGGCCTCCCAGAAACGCAACACGTGCTTCGGGACCGCAAGTTCTGCGGCAACCTCACTGATGGTGCGAAATGCCTCTGGCGCCTTGTCCAACCGTTCTCCTCCTCGGAATCAAACGGCGCCGGCAGCGTTATTCCGCCGCCTTTCTCCGCGACAGTGCATCATTGATGCGCTGCTTCATGATGTTGCTCGCTCGGAACACGAGCACGCGCCGCGGCGTGATCGGAACTTCCTGACCGGTTTTGGGATTGCGTCCAATGCGTTGTCCCTTGTCGCGGATCCCGAAGGAGCCGAACGAGGACAACTTCACCGTGTCGCCGCGCTCGAGGCTCGCAATGATCTCGCGGAGCACGAGTTCAACGATCTCCGCCGACTCGTTGCGCGGCAGACCAACTTTCTGAAACACCGCCTCGGCCAAGTCGGCGCGCGTGAGTGTCTTCCCGCTCATGCGTCTACGCTCCCCCAGTCGCGGGACTAATCAAGATGCTAATCGAGCGAATGCGATGCGGTCAATCCATTCGGCGATCAAATTCCTGATATTGCAACATTTTCTACCAAGGTGTGGCATTCGCGCGGCACCGCGTTTTCGCCTACCAGCGCAGAAGCACGGCGCCCCAGGTGAATCCGCCCCCCATCGCCTCGAGCAAGACGAGGTCGCCGGTCTTGATGCGACCATCGGCTCGTCCCTGGGCCAAGGCCAGCGGAATCGAAGCAGCCGATGTATTGGCATGCTTATCGACTGTAATGATTATGCGCTCAGGGTCGAGTCCAAGCTTTTTTGCAGCACCGTCCAAGATACGTTTGTTGGCTTGATGCGGAACGAACCAATCGATATCTGAAGCATTATAGCCGGATTGCGTCAGAGTGGCCCCGATCACTTCGCTGATTTTGGTCACGGCATGGCGGAATACCTCGGGGCCGTCCATTCGAACATACCCGACCGTGCCGGTGGAGGAAGGACCGCCATCGACATAGAGCTTGTCGCGATAGCGGCCGTCGGAGCGAAGGCTGACGGCGAGGATGCCGCGATCGGTCAGGGCGCCATTCAGTTTTTGCGCTTCGACCACCACGGCCCCGGCGCCGTCACCGAAGAGAACGCAGGTCGAGCGATCCTGCCAATCGAGAATGCGGGAGAAGACCTCCGAGCCGATCACCAGGGCGCGCTTGAACTGTCCGCTTTTCAGATAGTTGTCGGCTGTGGCCAAGGCGAAAACGAAGCCGGAGCAAACGGCCTGCACGTCGAACGCCGCGCCGTGGGTGATGCCAAGCTCGGCCTGGATGGTGACGGCGGAGGCGGGGAAAGTCTGGTCGGGGGTCGAGGTGGCGAGGATGATAAGGTCGATGTCCTCGGGCGCCAGCCCTGCGTCGTCGAGCGCTGCCCGCGCCGCGTTGGCACCCATGGCCGAGGTCAATTCCCCTTCGGCGGCGATCCGGCGCTCCTTGATGCCGGTCCGCTCGGTGATCCACCGGTCCGAGGTGTCGACCACTTTGGCGAGGTCGTCATTGGTCAAGACCCGCTCAGGCAGGTAACCCCCGCATCCTCTGACCACCGTCCTCACGATATTCAACCTGCTCACTCCTCAACCTTATGCGGCGCCTTCGAGCTCCAACTTTGCGTGGAACCCGGCAACGTCATTTGCCAAATGTTTCACCACGCCGTTCGACGCCATGTCGTAGGCGAGATCGACGGCGCTGGCGAAGCCGGTCGCATCGGTTCCGCCATGGCTTTTGACGACGATGCCGTTTAGTCCAAGAAATATGCCGCCGTTCAGCTGGCGCGGATCCATCTTCTCTTTGAGGGCGCGGAAGGCGCCCTGCGCCAGGACAGCGCCGATGCGAGCGAGGAGGGACCGCCCCATGGCGGCGCGCAAATATTCGGCGATCTGCTTAGCCGTTCCTTCAGCCGTCTTCAAGGCGATGTTGCCGGTAAACCCGTCGGTGACGACGACGTCAACCGCGCCTCTGCCCACGTCGTCGCCTTCGACGAAGCCGTGGTAGCGAATGGGGAGCGGCGCGTCCTTGAGAACCGCGGCCGCCTTCCTGATCTCGTCGAGACCCTTGACCTCTTCAACGCCGATATTGAGAAGTCCGACCGAGGGTCTTTCCACGCCGAACAGGGCTCGGGCCATGGCCGCGCCCATCAGGGCGAACTCGACGAGCTGGCGGGAGTCGGCACCGACATTGGCGCCCACGTCGAGCACGATGCATTCGCTCTCGATGGTTGGCCAGATGGCGGCAATGGCGGGGCGGTCGATGCCGGCGATGGTTTTCAGGCAGAACTTGGCCATGGCCACGAGCGCGCCGGTATTCCCGGCCGACACGGCCGCGTCGGCGCGGCCGTCCCGCACGGTTTCGAGCGCGAGCCACATGCTCGATTTCCAGCGGCCCTTGCGCAGCGCTTGGCTGGGCTTGGCGTCCATGGCGACGGCGATGTCCGTGTGGATGAACTCGGTCTTGGCGGCGAGCGCAGGATGGGCCCGAAGCTCGGGTTCGACGCGGGCGCCGTCGCCGACGATGAGAAAACGCGCCTCCGGATGCCGGATTGCAACGATCGCCGCGGCGGGAATGACCACGCTTGGACCGTGGTCCCCGCCCATGGCGTCGAGCGCGATGGTGACTGGAGCACCCATTCCCACTGCCGTTCAGGAAGGACTTTATCCATGCGACGTGACGGCCGCCGCAACCCCCGGAAAACAAGTCCCGAATAGACGTAAAAGGCAGCCAGTGACAACCGGATTTTGCCTGCCCCGCGCCCCTAGCGCCGCTTTAGCGCGGCAAGGGCCGCAAATGGGCCGCTTCCGGCGCCTTCGGCCTCCCCCGGCGGCTCTTGCGACCAATCGAAGCGCGCCCCTTCCCGCTTCGGATAGGGATCGAGCGCGGTCGCCAGACTTTCATAGATGATCGGTCCGAGATCGATCCTGCCGTCGACAATCGCCTCGGGCCAGTCAAACAGGCCCGGCCTTTCCGGTTCCTCGGTGCTCGGTTCCGACGGCCCGATCAGCGCTGCCGGCCAGAATTCCGCCTCGACGGGCACCTCAAGGCGCGTCTCGACGGGGTCGAGAGAGACGATGCAGCTTTGCGTGACCCCGGCGCGGAGTGTGCCGACGAGGCGAAGGCGGCCGCCGCCGCGGTGATCGAAGCGATAGTCGAGGGTAAGCCCAGCGAGTGCCACAAGGTCGAGCATGGTGGCGATGGCCTCCATATCGGCGTCACTCACCGCGATCTCGCCGCTAGCGCCGTCCTTGATCTCATCGACCTTGAGTGGCCGCGACAGAACCGGACGGTCAACGTCCTGCGTCATGCCAATCGTCTCCCGGCTCCGCTCCAGGGATCGTCCCCGGAAATATTACGTCGCCCGCACCAAGCGCCGCGACGCTCTGCGCCTCCAACCGGCGCACCGCCTCCATTAGATAGTGCGCAAGCCGCCGGGTTGCAGCCTTGCTCAAGGTTTGATCGGCAGGCAGCGCCTGGCCCAAAACGGCGGCAACGGTCTTCTCCCCTGCCGGCAAAGCCTGCTCAAGTTCTCCCAACAGGGACGCGCTCGCCACGGCAAGTTCCCTCATTTTTTTGGAATGCTCAGATCACCGACGCCGATCTCGCGGTCGGAGCACGGTCTCCATGTCGGTGCTGAAGCGGTCGGTGAGGTCCTGCGGCAGATCGAGAGCGTCGCCCCCTTCCGCCTTTAGCCGGTGAAGCACGGCAAAAAGGTGAAGCGACAGCACGAGAAAGCGTCCCTCGAGCCTATCGGGCACCCCAAGCTCCTGGTAGAAAACGGGAAGCCGCGCCTGCGCCACAATCGCGCCATAGAGTTTTATGGCGCTGGTTTGGTTGCGACGCCGCGGCGTGAAGCGCGTGAAAGGGTTCAAAGGACGGCCCATTTGGTCTAGCCTTTGGCGGTGCGGGGGCGCGGCCAACCACGCATGGGGCAGGCTTCGATTCGATCGTTTTTACCGTTATTCGGTTTATCGAGGGGACATCCGCGTTTGTCTAGGTTCAAGCTGCCCTCCGTCACGGCTTCGCGTCCGGCGCTCGCGGCGCTCTTGCTCGGCGCCGGCCTGCTGTCGGGCTGCGGCGCCCAGATCGACCGGCACGGACATGTCTTTATCGATGTCGACGTTCAGTCGGTGCAGGCCGGCATGACCAAGGAGCAGGTCACGACGGTGCTCGGTTCGCCCGACACCACGAGCACGATTGCGGGCGATGCCTACTACTACATCTCGACCACGCAAAAGACCGTCGCCTTTCTCAAGCCCCGCGAGATCGACCGGCAGGTCATCGCGGTCTATTTCGATGGCGGGGCGAGCGTGCAGCAGGTTGCCCATTACGGTCTGAAAGACGGGATCGTCGTCAATTACTTCAAGGATGAGACCCCGGCCCGCGGCAAGGATCTTGGCTTGATCGAGCAGATCTTCGGCAATATCTCCAATCGCGGCATGTTCAAGGATCGGAGGCCGCCGGCTTCGACCGGCGCTCCGCCCATCTAGCGCGGACGATGCCCGCCTATTGATGGGCGAGCACCGCCAGCAACAACAGTGCCACGATATTGGTGATCTTGATCATTGGGTTCACCGCGGGACCGGCCGTGTCCTTGTAAGGATCGCCAACCGTGTCGCCGGTCACCGCCGCCTTGTGCGCCTCCGAGCCTTTGCCGCCGTAATTTCCGTCTTCGATATATTTCTTGGCGTTATCCCAGGCCCCGCCCCCCGCAGTCATCGAGATGGCGACGAACAGGCCGGTGACGATCACGCCGAGCAACATGGCACCGAGCGCGGAGAATGCCGCGCTCTTACCGGCGATCCAGTCGATGATAAAGTAGAAAGCGATCGGCGACAGCACCGGCAAGAGCGACGGGACGATCATCTCCCTGATCGCCGCGCGGGTCAGGAGATCGACGGCACGCCCATAATCGGGGCGATCGGTGCCCTTCATGATGCCGGGCTTCTCCCTGAACTGACGGCGAACCTCCTCGACGATGGCCGACCCGGCGCGGCCCACCGCCATCATGGCGATGCCGCTGAACAGATAAGGCAGCAGTCCGCCTAGGAAGAGGCCGACCACCACATAGGGATTTGACAGGGTGAAGGTGGGATCGACCCCGGCGAAGTAAGGGAATTTGTCGGAATTGGCGGCGAAGAATTTGAGATCCTCGGTATAGGCCGCGAACAACACCAGAGCGCCGAGCCCCGCCGAGCCGATGGCATAGCCCTTGGTCACCGCCTTGGTGGTGTTGCCGACGGCGTCGAGCATATCGGTGGTCTTGCGGATTTCCTTCGGCAATCCCGCCATCTCGGCGATGCCGCCGGCATTGTCGGTGACAGGGCCGAAGGCATCGAGCGCCACCACCATGCCGGCCAGTGCCAGCATGGTGGTCACGGCAATCGCGATGCCGAACGTTCCGGCAAGGAGATAGGCGATGACGATGCCGGCCATGATCACGAGCGCAGGCAGCGCGGTCGATTCGAGCGACACGGCGAGGCCTTGGATCACATTGGTGCCGTGGCCGGTGACGGAGGCTTTGGCGATCGAATGCACCGGGCGGAACCGCGTGCCGGTGTAGTATTCGGTGATGACCATGAGAAGCGCGGTCACGACGAGACCAAGTGCGCCGCAGTAGAATAGCGAGCGGCCGGTGAAGCTCACCTCGCCCACCTTCATGGCGGTGTCCATGCCGACAAGCCAGGAGGTCAACGGCCACAGCAAGATCAGCGACAGCACGCCGGTGGCGATCACGCCCTTGTAAAGAGCGCCCATGATCGACTGGCTCGGGCCCAGCCGCACGAAATAGGTGCCGATGATAGAGGTGATGACGCATGTGGCGCCGATGGCGAGCGGGTAGAGCATCATCTGTATGACGCGATCCTCGCCGCCGGCGAAATAGATGGACGCGAGCACCATGGTGGCCACGACGGTGACCACATAGGTCTCGAACAGGTCGGCCGCCATGCCGGCGCAGTCGCCGACATTGTCGCCCACATTGTCGGCAATGGTTGCCGGGTTGCGCGGATCGTCCTCGGGGATGCCCGCCTCAACCTTGCCGACAAGATCGCCGCCGACATCGGCGCCCTTGGTGAAGATGCCGCCGCCGAGACGAGCGAAGATGGAGATGAGCGATGCGCCGAAGCCGAGAGAGACAAGGGCGTCGATTACCTCGCGCGAGGCGGGATCGTAGCCGACCAGGCGGGTGAGGATGAGAAAATAGATCGAGACGCCGAGGAGAGCGAGACCGGCGACGAGAAGCCCGGTGATGGCGCCGGCGCGGAAGGCGAGGCTCAAGCCGTCGGCGAGACTCTTCGTCGCGGCCTGGGCGGTGCGCACATTGGCGCGGACGGAGACGTTCATGCCGATATAGCCGGCGACGCCCGAGAGCACCGCACCGATGGCGAAACCGATCGCCTGAGGAATGCCGAGCAGATAGGCGAGTATGGCGAAGATGACCACGCCAACGATGGCGATCGTGGTGTATTGCCGCGCGAGATAGGCTTGCGCCCCTTCCTGGATGGCGGCGGCGATCTCTTGCATCCGCGCGGTGCCGGGGTCGGCAGCGAGAACGGCCCGGGTCGTCCAGACGCCATAGGCGATGGAGAGCGCCCCGCAAGCGATAATGAGAAACAGAACCCAGGTCATGACGGCTGCCTCTATGCGTTCAATTTGAGATGGACGGAAGAAGAATAAGGCGCGAAGGCGGGACGTTGAATTGTGCCCCAGGCCCGAAGCCCCCGAATTGTGGCGCTAAGCCTGCGGGAAAATGCCAAAGTTAGAGGCGGCGCGCAACAGAGCCCTGTCAGCGGTATTTTGGCCCGAGGGCGCGCCCCCCGGTCCGGGCCTAGAAATGGGTGTAGCCCGTGCGGTCAAGCTCAAGGGTCTTCCCGTCGGGGCCAAGCACGCGAAGCCCGGTATCGGCCCCCTCCAGGCGGCCGATCAGGCTCACCGGTACCCCCTTGGCTTGCGTTTCAGCCTCAAAGGCGACGGCGCTCGCCTCGGGCACGGCCGCCACGATCTCATAATCGTCCCCCGCCGTCAGAAGCGTCGGCAGCAGGTGTGGTTCGCGCCGAAGTGCCTTCTCTGCCGCGGCGGAGAATGGCACGCGTCCCGCCTCGATCACGGCGCCGACATGGGAGACGCGGGCGAGCTTCCCGACGTCGCTCACGAGCCCATCGGACACGTCTATGGCGCCCTGCGCGAAATTGCGGATGGGAAGAACAAGTTCGCTTCGTGGCACCGGCCGGCGATAACGGTCGACGACAAAAGCCAAGTCCTCTTCGGACAAACCCCAGTCGCGGCCGACCGCGGGTTGTCTGAGAACGCGAAGGCCGAGATAGGCATCACCGATGGTGCCGGTAACGTATAGCCGGTCGCCCCGTTTGGCGCCGAGCCTGAGCACGGCATGGCCGTGCGGAACGAGGCCGAGCGCCGTGACGGTGACGCTCAAGGGGCCGGGGCTTCGCGTCGTGTCGCCGCCGACAAGAGCGATCCCGGCCTCCCTCTGAAGCTCCCGCAGGCCCGAGGCGAAGGCCTCGAGCCAGGCAGGTTGCGGCTCAGCGGGGAGCGCCAGGGCCAAGAGATAGACGTAAGGCCGGGCACCCTTGGCGGCGAGGTCGGACAGGTTCACCGCCAAGGCCTTATGAGCGATGCTCTCGGGCGGATCGTCGGCGAGAAAATGCACACCCTCGACGATCGTATCGCAGGTCAGCACGATTTCCTGGCTCTCCGGGGGTCTGAGCACGGCAGCGTCGTCGCGCAAGCCGAGCGCGGCGGCATCGGTGGCAAGGGGCGCGAAATAACGGGCGATGAGCGCGAACTCGTCAAGGTGCTCCCCCCCGCCTCGCTCGATGCGGTCAACCATCTCTCGTCCCCTCGGAAGCAAACTCTTGCGGGCGCGCCTTATGCCCGAGGCGATCGAGAATGCCGTTCACCACCTTCGGCTCCTCCTCGGCGAAGAAAGCATGGGCGATGTCGACATATTCGGAAATGACCGCGCGCGCCGGGACGTCGTCGCGAACCAGGATCTCATAGGCGCCGGCGCGAAGGATGGCGCGAAGGATCGAGTCGACGCGGGTCAGCCGCCAGCCTTCGGCGAGCTGCTTGTCGATCAGCGGGTCGACACGAAGTTGCTCGCGCACCACGCCCTCCACGAGGTCGCGGAAGAAGGCGGCCTCCGGTTCGGCGTATTGGCAGCCCTCGATCTCCCGACCCAAGCGATGGGCCTCGAATTCGGCGATCACCGCGTTGAGGTCGATCCCGGTCATGTCCATCTGGTACAGGGCTTGGACCGCGGCGAGCCGTGCGGCACTGCGGGATGAGGCGCGGGCTTTCGTGTTGCTGCGCTTAGCCATGGCGGCTAGCGCCGGCTCGCGGAAGAGAAATGCTGCTCGAGCTGCATGAGGGTCAGGCAGGCGCGCGCCGCGTCGCGGCCCTTGTTGCGCCCGTCCACGCTCGCCCGCTCCCAAGCTTGCTCGCGGGTGTCGCAGGTCAAGATGCCGAAGCCGATCGGCACGGCATGCTGTACGGCGAGCTGATGCAGGCTCGTAGCCGATTCCCGCGCCACGATATCGTAATGGGTGGTCTCGCCGCGGATCACGCAGCCGAGCGCCACGCAGCCCCTATGGCGCCCGGCCCGGCCCACGAAGCCGTTGGCGAGCGCAAGGCTGAGCGCGAGCGCAATTTCGAGCGAGCCCGGCACGGCAAGCCGCTCATAGGCCATGTGATGCGCTTCGAGCTCCTCGATGGCGCCGCGGGCCAGTTCATCGGCGATGTCCTCGTAGAACCGCGCCTCGATGACGAGGACCGAGTGTGGGCCTTTGCGGGTCATCGCCGCATCACTCCAGGCTCCGGTGGCCAACCACCGTAAGCCCATAACCCTGCAGACCCACGATCTTGCGAGCGGGCGAATTGCTCAACAACACCATCTCCCGCACGCCGAGATCGAGCAGGATCTGCGCGCCGATGCCGTATTCGATGAGCCGCTGCTGACCCTGGCCTCCGGTCTCCTGCCTGAGGCGCGCTGAAATGGCGTCGGGCCTCGACTCGCGGATCAACACGATCACGCCGCGACCCTCGCGCCCGATAACGTCCATGGCCTTGTGCACCAGGGTCTCACGATGGATCCCGGTCGAGATCACGTCGTCGATGGTGTTGAGCGCATGCACGCGCACGAGCACCGGGCCGCCCGAGGCGACGTCGCCCTTGACGAGCGCCACGTGCTCGGCCGGCTCTACGGTGGCGGCATAGACCTTGAGATCGAAGCCCCCGCCAAAGGCGCTCTCCACCTTGGTCTCAGTCACGACCTTGACCAGATGATCGTAGCGGAGCCGGTAGGCGATCAGATCGGCGATGGTCGCGATCTTCAGCTCATGGCGCCGGGCAAACCCGATGAGGTCGGGGAGCCGGGCCATGGTGCCGTCGTCGTTCATGATCTCGCAGATCACGCCCGCCGGATAAAGCCCGGCGAGGCGCGCCAGATCGACCGCCGCCTCGGTATGGCCCGCGCGCACCAGCACGCCCCCGTCCTTTGCCACCAGCGGGAACACATGGCCCGGGGTCATGATGTCGCGATAGTCCTTGGTCGGATCGATGGCGACGGAGATGGTGTGGGAGCGATCATGGGCGGAGATGCCGGTCGAAACCCCTTCCCGCGCCTCGATCGAAACGGTGAATGCGGTCGCCTGGCGCGCGCGGTTCGAGCGCGACATCAGCTCGAGGTGAAGCTGCTTGGAGCGTTCCGGGGTGAGCGCGAGGCAGACCAGGCCGCGGCCGTGCTTGGCCATGAAATTGATGGCGTCGGGCGTCGCCATCTGCGCCGGGATGACGAGGTCGCCTTCGTTCTCGCGTTCCTCG
>JACMJU010000121.1 GCA_014380485.1 Methyloceanibacter sp. | reverse complement strand
GCTTCCTTGGCGGCAAAGCGCTTGGCGTAAGAGGCGGCGCGCTCAGCCCTGGCATCGGATTTCTGCCGTTCGGCGGGGGTAAACACGCGCTCGAGAAAGCGCTCGCCATAACGCTCGATGGTGCGTTCGACCCGCCTGATGTCGATCATGTCGTTGCCGATGCCGATGATCATCACGTCCCGCCGACCTTGGCTTCGGTGTCGCTATGCCGCAGGGCCTCCCGCGCGCCATCCATGAGGGCCCGCATGCGAGAGATGCTCTTGGACAGCCCGACGAAGATCGCCTCACCGACGAGGTAATGACCGATATTGAGCTCGACGATTTCCGGAATCGAGGCAACCGGCACAACATTATCATAGTCGAGACCATGACCGGCATGCACCTCCAGACCGGCCCGCGCGGCGTCGTGCGCGGCGGTTATGAGGCGCTTCAGCTCGTTATCGCGCGTCGGCCCGTTTCCATGCAGCGCCGCAGCGCAGTAGGTGCCGGTATGGAGCTCGACGGCATCGGCCCCGGCTTTCCGCGCCGCTTCGATCTGCTCGGGTTCGGGGTCGATGAACAACGCGACCTGCATGCCGCCGCGCCGCAGCTCGGCGATGAAGGGCGCGAGCGAACCGACCTGGCCGGCGACATCGAG
Source organism: Methyloceanibacter sp. (assembly GCA_014380485.1). Taxonomy (GTDB): domain Bacteria; phylum Pseudomonadota; class Alphaproteobacteria; order Rhizobiales; family Methyloligellaceae; genus Methyloceanibacter. The sequence goes on along the minus strand of JACMJU010000121.1, from coordinate 5,083 downwards.
GCCGCCTTCGGTGGTCAGCTCCTGCCGCCGTTCCGGCACGAGACAGCAGGCATGGGGGCGCGTCGCCAGCGCGATTGCCAGCATTTCCGGCGTCACCGCCATTTCGAGATTGAGCGGCGCAAGATTGGCGGCGGTGAGCCTGGCGATGTCGTCATCGCGGATGTGACGGCGATCTTCGCGCAAATGCGCCGTGATGTTGTCGGCGCCGGCTTCGACGGCGCATTCCGCGGCGCGCAAGGGATCGGGATAGCGCCCGCCCCGCGCATTCCGCAATGTCGCGATATGATCGATGTTGATGCCGAGACGGATGGGAGGGGCGCTTGCGCCGCACGCCACCGTGGCGGAACGAGCGGTCATTGGGCTCCTAACGCTTCGCGGGCGGAGCGCAGCTCGAGCTCGCGGCGACGGCGATTTTTGTAGGCCTCGACCATGGGTTTCACGAGCACATAGCTGAGAGCCGCCAAAGCAAGCCCAAGGGGTATGCAGCCGAGCGTCATCGGCTTAAGGATCGGCCATAGCTGGTCCAGCGAGGATTGGAAGATACCGCCGGACAGATCGATCTCTTGCTTTTGGGTCCCGCCCCCTAGCATGAGACTGCCGACCTCGTAGGTCGCGTACCAGATCACGGGATAGGTCAGAGGATTGCCGACGAAGGTTCCGAGCACGGCGGCGACGACGCTGCCGCCGATGACCCAGGCGAGAAGCATGGCCATGACGAGATGGGTGCCGATGAACGGCGTCAGCGCCGAGAACACCCCGACGGCGAAGCCAAGGGCGACGGCATGGGGCGTGTCGCTCAAGCGCCTGAGGCGATAGACGACGTAACGGCTGGAGCGGCTCCAACTCCGCCGGGGCCACGCATGCACCCGCATGCGCTCAAGGAAGCTCTCCGCCTCGCGCCGCCTGAACAGCATCACCACCTCGCTACGCACACCTCGAACCAAAAGCCGGACGGAGGTGGCACCCGGGCGATAGGCCCATAGCATATTTAGGTAAAATTCCCCGAGGATGCCAGGGCGCTAGGCGCCCGCACGGGCGGCGCGGCTCACCACGTCCTTGGCTCTCAAGCCGGCGATGATGTCGTTGAGGTGCTTGAGATCCCACACTTCGAGGTCGATCAACATCTCCGTATAGTCGGGCACGCTGTTGGTCATTTTGATATTGTCGATATTGCCGTTGGCCTCGCCGATCACGGTGGCGACTTGCGCGAGGCTGCCGGGCTCGTTGAGCACGGTCAGGGAGATCTTCGCCGGGAAGCGCTGCGGATTGTCTTCGTCAATATCCCAGGTCACGTCGATCCAGCGCTCGGGCTCCTCGTCGAAGGCTTTCAGCGCCTCGGCATGGATCGGATAGATGGTGATGCCCTGGCCCGGGGTCAGGATACCGACGATGCGGTCGCCCGGCACGGCGCCGCCGGCGGCGAAGCTCACCGGAAGGTCGCCGCGCAGGCCCCTGATCGGGATGCCGCTCGGTCCATGCTCGCACGTCCGCTCGCCCGATCCGGGCCAACGAAATTTCAAGCCCATGACCTTGCGCAGTCCGAACCAGCCTTCATCGTTGCGCTGGACCTTACGCCGCCGCTTGGGAGGCTCTTGCGGTTTTTCTTCGGGAAACACCGCGCGGACCACGTCGGCCGAGCCCAGCTCGCCGCGTCCGACCGCGGCCATCACGTCCTCGGCGGTCTTTTGCGACAGACGGCCGAGGGCGGCGGCAAGGCTCTCCTCGCTGAAGGTCTTCTCCCGGCGCTGAAAGGCCCTCACCAGGATCTCGCGGCCGAGCTTGCCGTATTGGGCGCGGACGGCGTCGCGGGTGGCGCGCCGGATGGCCGAGCGCGCCTTGCCGGTGACGGCGAGGCTCTGCCAGGCAGAGGGCGGAAGCTGCGCCTTCGAGCAGATGATCTCGACCTCATCTCCGTTCCTGAGCTCGGTTACTAGCGGCATCGGGCGCCCGTTGATCTTGGCGCCGACGCAGGTGTTGCCGATGCCGGTGTGCACCGCGTAAGCGAAATCGATGGGGTTGGCGCCCCGAGGCAGCGCAATCAGGCGCCCCTTGGGCGTGAAACAGAACACTTGGTCCTGGAACAGCTCGAGCTTGGTGTGCTCGAGAAACTCTTCGGGGTTGTCGCCGTCGAGCAACATGCCGACCAGATGGCGTAGCCAGCGATAGGCGTTGGAGTCCTGCGAGCCGACTACGCCCTCCGGCCCAAGCGCGCCGTTGGAGTCCTTGTAGAGGGTATGCGCAGCCACGCCATAGTCGGCGACGGAGTGCATCCGTTCGGTTCGAATTTGCAGCTCGACCCGCTGGTGGCGCGGGCCGATGATGGTGGTGTGGATCGACTGGTAGTCGTTCTGCTTGGGGTTGGAGATGTAGTCCTTGAAGCGGCCGGGCACGGCGTGCCAAGTGGTGTGCACCACCGACAGCGCGCGGTAGCAATCCTCGACCTCGGGCACGACGATGCGGAAGGCATAGATGTCGGAGAGCTGCTCGAGGGAGATCTGCTTCCGCTCCATTTTGCTCCAGATGGCATATGGCTTCTTCTCGCGCCCGGACACGAAGCCGGCGACCTTCGTCTCTTTGAGCTTGGCGGTAAGCGCACTCGCGATCTCGTCGATCAGACCCTGATTGCGCTCGCGCAGGATCGCGAGCCGCTCCACCACCGTCGCAAAGGCCTCCGGATTGAGCGCTTTGAAGGCGTGGCCTTCAAGTTCTTCGCGCAGCCATTGCATCCCCATGCGCCCGGCCAACGGCGCATAGATGTCCATGGTTTCCTCGGCGATGATCTTGCGCTTGGCCGGCTTCATCGCTCCGAGCGTGCGCATGTTGTGGAGGCGATCGGCGAGCTTGACCAGCAGCACGCGGATGTCGCTCGAAATCGCGAGCAAGAGCTTGCGGAAGTTCTCCGCCTGCTCGGCCTTCTTGGTGACGAGGTCGAGCTTCTTGATCTTGGTGAGGCCGTCGACCAGCGTGCCAATCTCGCGGCCGAACAGGGCGTCGATCTCGCCGCGGGTGGTGTCGGTATCCTCGATGGTGTCGTGCAGAAGCGCGGTGGCGATGGTGGCGTCGTCGAGCCGCATCTCGGCGAGAATGGCCGCCACTTCCAAAGGGTGCGAGAAGAACGGTGCGCCCGAGGCCCGCTTCTGATTGCCGTGGGCCTTCATGGCATAGACATAGGCGCGGTTGAGCAGCGCCTCGTCGGCAGTCGGTTGATAGCTGAGAACCCGCTCGACCAGCTCGTATTGGCGAGTCATGGGGCAGACTTTCCGGCGTTCGTGCCGAGCGGTCTAGGCCGCGCTCCCGTCACTGGCGTGGCAATGCAACAGGCGCCACGCCTGAGAAGACCGGCAAAGTCAGCGTGAGCGGGGTCCTGCATTGGAGCCATCCGAAGGCGCCTGGCTCGCCATCCGGCGCAGCAGCTCCTCCTCGGTCATCTTGTCGATCGCGCTGTCGATCGACTGATCGTCCTGGGCGAGGACCGGCATCCTGGTGTCGGTCGAAAGCATGGGCACGGCTTCTGCCTCGGGTTCATCCACCTCGACATATTTCTGCATCGAGTGGATGAAGTCCTCTCTCAGGTCGTCAGCGACGATTTTCTTCTCGGCAATCTCGCGGAGCGCCACCACCGGGTTCTTGTCGTTGTCGCGCTGCACGGCGATTTGCGCGCCGGCCGAGATGGTCCGGGCGCGGTGGCTGGCCAAGAGCACGAGTTCGAAGCGGTTCGGAACCTTATCGACGCAGTCCTCGACAGTGACGCGAGCCATCAGGTGATCCTTGTTCAGAGGGACGAGGTTTGTCCCTATTTAGGCGGTTCGTGCGGGCGAGGCAAGCCGAAGTGAGGTTAAAGCCGTTTGATCACGGCGCCCTGCCCCCGCTTCGATGCCTGGCGCCACAGCTCGCGGGCGCTTCGCTTGAGCGCGGGGTGACGCCAGTCGGGCGCGATATCGAGGAGCGGCCTCAACACAAAGGGGCGTTCATGGACGCGTGGATGCGGCAGAGTGAGAGGTCGCGCCCCGGCCTCGTCAAAGGTGGCCCGCCCCCGGCGCCAGAGCCTGACCTGCCCGCCGTAATCGAGAATATCGATATCAAGCGTGCGCGGCCCCCAGGGTCTGCCGGCCCGGCGCCCGGAGCGGCGCTCGATTGCCTTGAGGACTCGGAGCAGCGCCTCCGGCGGCAGGCGCGTATCGAGCAGGGCGACCGCATTCACATAGGGCGGCTGCCGGGCGCTCCCGACTGCCGCCGTCACATAAAGCGGAGAGACCGCCGCGACGCCAATATTGGCGCGCCCCATTTCGCCCAATGCCTTTGCAATCGTCGCTTCGGGCGTGCCCCACGCTCCGGGAAAATTGGCACCGAGACCGATCACGACTTTGCCACGCGTCAGCAATTGCGGAGCCACGCTGTCATACCTATGTTGTCTTTGCGGGCCTCTCCTCACCTATTGCCAGAGGCCGCTCTTTTGCAATCAAGGCATATTGCAGTGAACGGTACGCAAATGAATTTCTATCCGAACGAACGCATCGCTCTCTTCATCGACGGCGCCAATCTCTACGCCACCGCCAAATCGCTGACCTTCGACATCGACTATAAGCGGCTGCTCACGATGTTCCGCGCCAAGGGCCAACTCGTCCGCGCGCTCTACTATACGGCCCTTGCCGAGGACCAGGAGTATTCTTCGATCAGGCCCCTGATCGATTGGCTCGACTATAACGGCTACACCATGGTGACCAAGCCGACCAAGGAGTTCGTCGACGCGGCCGGTCGGCGCAAGATCAAGGGCAACATGGACATCGAGCTTGCCGTCGACGCCATGGAACTTGCCGATCACCTCGATCATATCGTGCTGTTCTCGGGGGACGGCGATTTTCGTTCGCTGGTGGAGGCGCTTCAGCATAAGGGGAAGCGGGTCAGCGTGGTTTCCACGCTCGCCACCAATCCGCCCATGGTGGCGGACGAGCTTCGCCGCCAGGCCGACCAGTTCATCGAGATTGCCGATCTGCAAAACGAGATCTCGCTCGAGTCTACGACTCGCGAGCTCGTGGTGGAAAACCGCCGCCGGCGCGATCCAAAAAGACTTCCGCGCGCTGAG
>JACMJU010000120.1 GCA_014380485.1 Methyloceanibacter sp. | reverse complement strand
GGCGCCCTCGCCTTCGGCCCGGAACCCCGCCGCCTCCCGCTGCCGCTCGGCCTGCATGCGCCGATAGATCGCCTGCATGTTCGCCTCGGGAAGGTCGACGCGCTTGATGCGCACATCGACGATGTTGACGCCAAAGGGCGTCGCCTCCTGGTTGACTTGCGTGAGAATGGTTTTCATCAGCGCTTCGCGCTTGTCGCGCACCACCGAGGAAAAGCTCGATCCGCCGAGCACGCGCCGGAGCGAGGCTTCGAGAACGGCGCCGATGCGGGCGCTCGCGATGCGCTCGTCGCGCAAGGTCTGGAAGAACAGCAAGGGATCGACGATTCGGTAGCGGGCGAAGGCGTCGACCACGAGCCGCTTTTTGTCGGAGGCGATCACCTCTTGGCTGGCGGTGTCAATGTCGAGGATGCGCTTGTCGAAGAACTCGACGTTCTGGACGAAGGGGATCTTATATTGCAGGCCCGGCGCGGTGATGACGCGCTTCGGCTTGCCGAATTCGAGAACCAACGCCTGCTGCGTCTGGCTGACGGTGAACAGCGTCAGATAGGCGACGAAGGCGGCGAGGCCCAGTATGACCAGGCCGAAGGTCAGCGCGGAGCGGTTCATGGCTGTCCCTCCGGAGGCGGAGAGGGTTTGACGGTAAATTCCGAAAGCGGCAGGAACGGCACGACGCCGGGACCGGACTTGTGGTCGACGATCACCTTGTCGGCGGCGCCGAGCACCTTCTCCATGGTCTCGATGAAGATGCGCTGGCGGGTGACGTCGGGCGCCTTCTTGTACTGCTCGTAGACACTGGTGAAACGATCGCCCTGACCCTTGGCCTCGGCGATGACCTGGTCGCGATAGCCTTGGGCCGCTTGCAGGATGCGCTCGGCCTCGCCGCGCGCCTCGGGGATGATGCGGTTGGCATAGGCCTGGGCTTCGTTCTGCAAGCGCTCCTGGTCGGCGCGCGCCGCCTGAACGTCGCGGAAGGCGTCGATCACTTGCGCCGGTGGATCGACCTTTTGCAGCTGCACCTGGGTCACCTGAACGCCGGCGCCGTAGCTGTCGAGGACATTCTGCATCAGCTCCTGCACTTCGGCTTCGGTCTGGGCGCGGGCCTCGGTCAAGATTGGCTCGATGTCGCTTTGGCCGACAATCTCGCGCATCGCGCTCTCGGCCACCGCCTTCACCGTGCCTTCGGGGTTTTGGATGTTGAACAGAAAGTCGGGGGCGTTGGCGATGCGCCAGAATACGACGAAGTCGACGTCGACGATGTTCTCGTCACCGGTCAGCATCAGGCTCTCCTCAGGCACGTCGCGGATCGTGCTCGAAGCGTCGCGACTGTCGGAGGACCCGCGCATGCCGATCTCGATACGGTTGATGCGCGTCACTTTCGGCAGCTCGACCTGCTCGATGGGATAGGGCCAGCGGAAATTGAGGCCGGGCGGCAGCTGGCGCACATATTGGCCGAATTGGAGCACGATGCCGAGCTCGTCAGGATTGACGCGAACGGTGAAGCCGAAAAAGCCGATCAACGCGACCGCCACGACCGCGAACAGCACCGCCAGCGGGCCGCCCATGCGTCCGCCCGGTATGGCCTGGCGCAGCCGGTCCTGGCTCCGGCGCAAGATCTCTTCTAGGTCGGGTTGCTGGCCCGGGCTCTGGCGCGGGCCCCAAGGTCCGCCGCCGCCGCCCTTCCAGCCGCCGCCGCTCTGATTGCTCCAAGGCATGGTGAATTCCGTCCTGAAGTCTGGTGATGGGGTGGCGCGGACGCCTCGGTGGTCATGTGCTAGCCGACAAGACTAGCGGCATCAAAATGGCGGTCCTGCGACAAGGTCGAAAAGGGTTATAGGCCAGTCACTCAGGGGGCGCAATGCGCGGCACCTCCTCTGACTGGCCTCATCCCCTTGGCCCAACGTCGCCCAAGAGGGGGGATGGAGAAAACCCAGTTCAATGACCCTGACGACCGCCTGATGATAGCTTGCGCAAGCATGAGCACCGACCCCCCATCGCCGGGCGAGCTAGACCTAGCCCGCATAGCTCTTGCCAAATGGCACTCGCCGTCTGAGTTCGTCGCTCTTGTCGATGAATGGCCCTCGTGCGTCGTTGTGAGAACCCGTTTCTTGCAAGAGGCTTGGATTCTTGCTGAGTTCGCAAGACAGGTGGAGGTCGAGCGCCTCAGGCTATCAGGCGAGGAGTGGCCAGACGCCTACATCGAGATCGACGGCCTAACAAAATCGGTTGAGATCACCGAAGTGATGGACCCTGGTCGGCGCCGAGACGACGAGTTGAAGGAAGAGGGAACCTGGATACGACTGGACCCCGTCAAGGATTGGGTGACTCGTGCGGAGGCAATTCCAGGGGCACTCAAGACGAGGCTCGAACGGAAGGCGAAAAAGCGATACTCCACCCCGACCTTGCTGTTGGTCTACCTGAACATCTCAATAGGGTTCCTACGGCCAGATGAACATGAGACCGACAAGTTGATCGCCGAAATCAAGGCCCAGCATGCCTCCGCATTCGAACAGATCGTGGTGCTCTGGAGAGAGAAACTCTACTGACGTCTATCCTGCCGTGTTTAATCGTCAGGCGACATGAGCCCAAACCGCCGCATCTCATTCGTGAGACAAGAAATCTGACGCTCCGGGAAGCGCTCCTTTAAGCACTTCTGCGAAGCACCAGCATCCTGGTAGGCACGAAGCCGCGTAAGATATTCGCCTCTGTCGATGCCGAGCCGCTTGGCCGCAGATATTTGCTGAGCCTCATGGTAGGCCATGTCCTGCTGATTAAGCCGATAGAACGCAATCTCTCGCGCCGTGAGCCGTCTGCTCTGTGCCGGCTCGACGGAGAACATCTCATCGGCCAGGGCTTCCGGGATGTTCATTTCGGCGAAGTAGTCTCGAGAGAGTTGGAGAAGCTCTCCCATGGTGCGGTGAAGGCTTCCAGTCGAGGGCTGGTCCAGCAGGTAAGGACGGTGAACTAAGACCGCTACTTCGTCGGGCGCAATCCGCTCTACTCCAGCCGCAAGTATATAGACACAAGCGCTGGCGCACTCCTGATAGATGAGAACCGTGAACTCATTCTCCCTCAGCCAGCGGCCAATTCTCATCGCCTCTTGGACATCGCCACCTGACGATCCGAACACGATGAGACGGATACTGCCGCCTTTTGGTCCGGTGCGAAGCTTAAGAAACTCAGCACGAGCCTGCAGTTCGCCGAGGTCGCCCCTCTTTATTTCGCCCTTCATTTTGAAAATCACGTGTTGCCGGAATGGGTCGAACTTGGAAATCTCGACCTCTGCTCCGGACGCTTGATTAGAAGTTGCCCAAACGTGAGTAAGCCAAAGCAAAGCAGCCAGAGCCAAGCGTGCGCTAGCCATCAGTCATCCCGTCCGAATAAGCGCCTTCACCGCTCGCGCAAAGTGTTTCCCGCAACCCTAGCAGAGTAATCCTCCCCAATTCTACCTGGGCTCTAGGCGGTCGAGCACGACGAAGCCGAAGGCGTGGTCGTCCTTGGGGCGGTTCTCTAAGCAGCGAGCGGCAACCGCTCCAACCTCTTCGTGACGCGACGGACCCAGTCTTTTGCCGGCTCGGATTCGCGGTTGATGAGCAGGCGGAAAGTGAAGGGATACTGGTCGCGGTCGGACTGTGCAAAGTCGATACGCTTCTTCTCGATCCAGTTATCGAAGTCCTTATTGAAGTAAGCGTTGCCGGTCACACTTGCACGAACTTCGGTCAGATACACAAGATCGACGACATTCTCGAACAGCCGAAAAATCTCGGCACCACCTATGATCATGATCTCCTTTACTCCCCGGCGCTCGGCTGCCAATTCCGCTTGCTTTAATGCCGAGTCTGGATCCCGAGCGACCATCACGCCTTTGGGGGAGAATGAGGGATCCCGCGTAACGACAATGTTGTCACGCCTGTCTAAGGGTCGGCCAATCGATTCGAAGGTTTTGCGCCCCATAATCATGGGGTGATCTAGCGTCAGTAGACGGAAGAGTTTTAGATCGGTTGGTAGAGACCACGGAACCCCGGTCTCGCATCCGATCACGTAGTTCTCTGATCGAGCTATGACGAACGATCGAATCATGCTCGCGTTCACTCCCCGCCTTGTTGGACGTCGCTTTTTGGCACGCGACCGCGCACCAGACTGCCGCGACTTGATTCGTTTCATAAGCGTCCGCTAGCCCAAATTGAGCGTCAAGTCGACGAGCATCGGAAATTTGGGGGAAAATGGATATCACCCACAGATTCCTCATGACCCTCATAGCCCACGAGTTAGCTTCACACCGCCACCTTGGCACTGATCGCGGGATGCGGATCGTAGCCGACCAGCCTGAAATCCTCGTAAGCGAAGTCGAATAGCGAGCGGATGTCCGGATTGATCTCCATGCGGGGAAGCGGACGCGGGCTCCGTTTCAACTGCTCGTCGGCTTGGTCGAGGTGATTTAGATAGAGATGGGCATCGCCGAACGTATGGATGAACTCCCCGGGCGCTAAGCCGGTCACTTGCGCCATCATCAGCGTGAGCAGGGCATAAGAGGCGATATTGAATGGCACGCCGAGAAAGACGTCGGCCGAGCGCTGATAGAGCTGGCAGGAGAGACGCCCGTCGCCGACATAGAACTGGAACAGGCAATGGCACGGGGAAAGCGCCATCCTGTCGAGTTCGCCCACGTTCCAGGCGCTGACGATGTGGCGGCGCGAATCGGGATCGCGTTTCAGCCCTTCGACCACGTTGGCGATCTGATCGATCTGCCGACCGTCGGGCGCGGGCCATGAGCGCCACTGCCGGCCGTAGACGGGGCCGAGTTCGCCGCTTTCGTCGGCCCACTCGTCCCAGATCCTCACGCCATGCTCGTTCAGATAGCGCACATTGGTCGAGCCCTGCAGGAACCAGAGAAGCTCGTGGATGATCGACTTCACGTGCAGCTTCTTGGTGGTGACGAGCGGGAAGCCGGCCTCAAGATCGAAGCGCATCTGGTGGCCGAAAATGGCGAGCGTTCCGGTCTTGGTGCGGTCCCCCTTCCTGGTGCCGCTCTTGCGGACGCGGGCGAGCAGATCGAGATATTGGCGCAACGGGGATTATTTCTCCTATGATGGCCCGGAACGGGTGCGCCTAGACGGTGTTGATCCTGTAAATGTCCGGCCTCTGTCGATAGCCCAACGAATAGGTGCCTTCAATGCGCGTCGTGCCCGCCTTCCTCGCCATGAGCCTCGCCCTAGCCGCCCCCGCCGCCGCCGAACCCGTCACGATCGAGGAGGTCCGCGGCCTGGCCTTCGACAAGGGCATCGTCAAGATCGAGGAGGTCGAGCTCGACGACGGCATCTGGGAGGTCGAGGGCTATGACGCAAGCGGGCATGAGATCGAGATGAGGGTCGAGGCCGCGAGCGGCCAGATCATCAAACTCGAGCGCGACTAGAGCGCCCTACTCCGCCGCCCAGCATACCACCCGTTTCGATTCGCGGCTGGGGGTTGTCGAAGCATCTATCTTTTTTTTGCCGCCATAGAGGCTTATATAGATTCCTGTCGGCGCAAGCCGGCTATGGCGATAAATAGCCTTCGTAATAAACCATTCGGACCCGGGGGCGGTACCCGGCGCCTCCACCACTCAGAAGCCTGAGGTCAGAAGCCAGATCAAACGTTTAAGACATATCCGGTTCCTGGCTTGTGATTTCCGGTTTTCTGAAATGGGGGCGAAATAGGATCGACGAGGGTGTAAAGGTCGTGCTTTCGCCCGGCATGGTTCCGCCGTTATCGGGCCAACCATATAGTTGCCAATGACAACTATGCGGAGGCTATCGCTGCGTAAGCGGCGCGACGCCTAAACCTCAAGTCCTATCCTCTTCGCAGGGGCTAGGCGCGGTTTCGGAGGGCACCGGGCAACAGAAGCCCTCCACTTTATTGCGGTGTGTTGACTGCCTTGCGTCGCGAGAGGGAAGGCGGCGGGTTATGGCAGAAGACGAAATTCGATACGACCTTCTCACGCAGGACGCTCTGCGCGGCGTGGTGCGCCAGGTGTTGGTGCGCGTACAGCGCGACGGCCTCCCCGGCGAGCATCACCTCTACATCGCCTTCGACACGGGCGGCGACGGCGTGTCGGTGTCGAAGCGCCTCAAAGAGCAATATCCCGAAGAAATGACTATCGTGCTGCAGTACCAGTTCTGGGATCTGCAAGTGACGAACGAGCGCTTCGAGGTGAAGCTGTCCTTCTCCAACGTGCCGGAGCGGCTGGTGGTGCCGTTCAGCGCCGTGAAGGCCTTCTACGATCCATCGGCCCAGTTCGGCCTCCAGTTCGGCAAGCCTGGCGCGGCCAACGATTCCGCCCGCCAGCATATGGCGGCCGCGCTCCCCGACCTCGTGGGCGAGGCGGACGAGCCGCGCGGGGCGCTCGAGCCCGTTCAGGACGAGGGCGACACGCAGAGCGCCGACGTCGTCATGTCGCGCCCCCCGGCGGAGGTCGTGCATCTCGATCGCTTCCGCAAGAAATAGCCCCTTCACCGGCACGATGTCCTTCGCCGTCCTTAGCGCTCGGTTCCCAAGCGGCAAGAATGCTTCGCTGTGAGGCTAGGCCGAAAGTGCCGCCGTTTGCTGCGGCGCCGGGCGCGGCTCTTTCGACTGCTCGAGCGGCACGTTCAGCTCGACATAGAGGCCGGTCGGCCTGAACTCGACCTTGGTGTCGCCGCCGAGATTGTGGCGGATGCCCTTGTCGATGAGCTGCATGCCGAAGCCGTTGTTGCGCCGGGCCGGGGCCTGCGCCAGCGTCGCCCGTTCCTCCCAGGTGAGCAACAGACGGTTGCCGCGCGCGGTCTTCCAGCTGATCCCGAGCTGACCCGTGTTCGAGGACAGAGCCCCGTATTTGACCGCGTTGGTGGCAAGCTCGTGCAGGGTCATGGCGAGAATCGAGGTGCATTGAGGCGGGAGCAGCACGTCGTTCCCCTTGATCGCGATCTTCGGGCCGTCCTCCCGCCGGTACGGGTCGAGCTCGCGTTCCACCATCGCCTTGAGGCTGGCGCCCGACCACTGCGATTCGAGCAGCAGGTCGTGAGCGCGATGGAGCGCCTGGAGCCGCTCGGCGAGCGTTTGGGCCATCGCCTGCGCCGGCCGCGAGGTTGCTTGACGCAAGCTCGCCTGAACCAGCGATTGCACGAGGGCGAGCGCATTCTTGACGCGATGATTGAGCTCGCCCACCAGCATCGACTGGCGCTGCGCGGTGCGCCTCCGCTCGGTAACGTCGCGGAAAATGAGCACGGCGCCGGCGAGCGAGCCGTCGAAGCCGATGATCGGCGCGCCGCAATGCTCGACCGGCAATTCCTGCTTGTCGCTGGTGACGAGAAGGGCGCCCGATTCGAACCGCGTCACCGCTCGCTCGCGGAGCGCTTTCAGCGCCGGGTCGTCGACCGGTTTTCGGGTATTCTCGTTGATGACCCGAAAGACCTCCCAAATCGGCCGTCCCCGCGCTTTCGCTCCCTGCCATCCGGTCAATTGTTCGGCGATCTTGTTGAGCAGCAGCACGCTGCCGTTCGGATCGGTGGCGATCACACCATCGCCGATACTGGCGAGCGTCGTGCTCAGCCACTCGCGCTGACCGCGCAACTCCATCAGCGCCGCGTTGCGGTCGCGGTCGGCCCGCCGCACTGCGCCGATCGTGGTCCAGGCAAACAGGGCCAAGACGAAGATGCTGGCCACGGCGAAGATGGCCAGCGTCGCCGCGCTGTCATAGTAAGTCCGCGTCTCGGCTTGATGAGCGAACCAGCCGATCACCAGCGGCAGCACGACAATCCCGGGCAAGAGCCGGCGCAACATCTCGCCGGCGGGCGACTGCTCGACGATGGCGGCGCCGATGCCATATTCGGGCGAGGCGGCAAGCAAGCCGAACCCGAGCAGAAGCCCGCAGATCGCGCCGTACATCGACATGTCGGTGAAGGGAAAGGTGTAGTTGGTGGTAACGCCATAGGCGAAGCCGGCAAGCACGATCAGCACCTGGGCGAGGATAATGAGGGCCAGGATCTGGCTGAAGGCCGATGGGATGCCGCCCTGCTTGGCGTAAAGCAGCGCCAAGCCGAAAATGATTAGCAATCCCGTGACCCCCGGAGCCAAATGCAGCTCTTCGGCTTGCGCCGCCCCGGCGGCGACGCTGCCGGCGCGGATCAGCGCTTGGTCGAGGCCGAGTTTGAAGCCGAACAGATCCTGACTGAAAATGGCAAGACCGAGGACGACGAGGGCGAAGCCGACCAGCCGGGCGATCGGCCTTATCGGGCGGAAGGTCAGGCAAAAAAGGCCGATGGCGGCGGCCACGACGCCGCCGGCTGCCGCCGGTGTCATGCTGGCGAGGCCGGGGAAGGCTTCGGTCAGCCGCGGAACAGGGAGTTGCCAGGCGAGCAGGATCAGCGCGCCGATCAGGGCGACGACAAAGGCCGCGAGACGCGCCAGCAGCAGCGACATACGCTCTGCGCGCGGCGCGGGCAGCGCCATTCTCACTGGAACCTCACCCACTCGCCTTCCTCACTCAAGGTCACGGAAAAGGAGCCGGAAGCTTTGGGCGCTCCTCGGCAGAAGGCCGCAACGCATGCGAACGAGCGCGTTCTCCCACCCTGTGAGCGTGTTATAGCGTAGCCCCCATAGAGCCGGTAGAGCCTTTGGCGCCGACGCGACCCCGGCGATACTTTCCGTTCGCCGAAGGCCATCGACAGGAGATTGGAGCATGCCTCAAGACCGAGGTGGCAAGAGCGGGTCCCCAACTTCCGCGCGCATCGAGACCGATTCCCTGGGACCGGTCGAGGTGGCTGAGGACAGCTATTGGGGCGCCCAGACCGAGCGTTCGCGCCGGAATTTCAGGATCGGCGAGGAAAACATGCCGAAATCCCTGATTCGGGCGATTGCCATGGTCAAAAAGGCGGCAGCCCAGACTAACCGCGAAATCGGCCTGCTCGAAGAGCGCCTGGCTCACGCCATCGACGCCGCTTCCGACGAAATTATTGAAGGCAAGCTCGATGCGCATTTCCCCCTGGTCGTCTGGCAAACCGGCTCGGGAACTCAAAGCAACATGAACGTCAACGAAGTCATCGCCAATCGAGCGAGCGAATTGCTGGGCGAGACTCTTGGTTCAGGACGGCCGGTTCACCCCAATGATCATGTCAATCTCGGTCAATCCTCCAACGATGTCTTTCCCACCGCCATGCATATCGCCGCGGCCGAGGAAATCGCCTACCGGCTCAATCCGGCACTGTCTCGGCTTTACCAGGCGCTCAAGGATAAAGCCGAGGCGTTTCAAGATATTCTCAAGGTCGGCCGCACGCATCTACAAGACGCAACGCCACTCACTTTAGGGCAAGAATTCGGCGGCTATGCGGCGCAGATCGATCACGGCATCGAACGGATCAGGCTCACGCTTCCCGGCCTTTATGCGCTCGCCCAAGGCGGCACAGCGGTCGGGACCGGTCTCAATACCAGCGCCCTCTTTGCCGAGGCCTTCGCCGCCAAAATCGCCGCGATGACGAAACTCCCCTTCGTCACCGCGGACAACAAGTTCGAGGCGCTGGCCACGCACGACGCTTTCGTCTTCGCCCATGGCGCGCTCAACACGGTGGCCGTGTCCCTGTTCAAGATTGCAAGCGACATCAGGCTGCTCGGTTCGGGGCCGCGCTCCGGTTTCGGCGAACTGATCCTGCCCGAGAACGAGCCGGGCTCCTCGATCATGCCGGGCAAGGTGAACCCGACCCAATGCGAGGCGGTAACCATGGTGGCGGCGCGGATTTTCGGCAACAACACGACAATCACCTTTGCCGGAAGCCAGGGACATTTCGAGCTCAACGTGTTCAAGCCTGTGATTGCCCATGCCATGTTGCAGTCGATCAGGCTCCTGACCGATGTTGCTGACAGCTTCCGGGAGAAATGCATCGTCGGCATCGAGCCCAATCGGAGTGTCATCAAGGCGCATTTGGAGCGCTCGCTGATGTTGGTGACGGCGCTCGCCCCTCACATCGGCTACGACAAGGCAAGCGAGATCGCCAAATCCGCCCATAAGCGCGGCACCAGCTTGCGCGAGGAGGCGATCCGGCTCGGTCATGTCCGCGCCGAGGACTTCGACCGGCTGGTGCGTCCCGAGGATATGATCGGCCCGAAACGGTAGAGTCCTCTCCGCATGGCGCGGCCTCGCAACAAGCGCTCGCTCACCATCGCGCGGCACCGTACGAGCGTCACGCTGGAGGACGCCTTCTGGGATGCGCTCGGCGCCATGGCGCGCGCCGACGGCAAGTCGGTGGCGGCGCTGGTCGGCGAGGTCGACAAAAAGCGGAGCGGCAAGCCAGGCTCGCAAGGGAGCTTGTCGGCGGCGATACGCGTCTATGTGCTGGACCGGATGAAGCGCGGTGATGCTTAACCGCCGCCGAAGAGAGGAATGCCCTTCTTCCAGTCGTCGGGCGCTTCCTGCTTGCGCTTGCGTGGCTTGACGGGCCGCGGACGCGGCTTGACCACTTCAACGGTTGCGGGCGCCGGTGCCGCTGCCGGCGCTGGCGACGCG
>JACMJU010000119.1 GCA_014380485.1 Methyloceanibacter sp. | reverse complement strand
TCCCCACTGCTGCCTCCCGTAGGAGTCTGGGCCGTGTCTCAGTCCCAGTGTGGCTGGTCATCCTCTCAGACCAGCTACGGATCGTCGCCTTGGTAGGCTTTTACCCCACCAACTAGCTAATCCGACGCGGGCCGATCTTTCGGCAATGAATCTTTCCCCCGAAGGGCGTATCCGGTATTAGCCCAAGTTTCCCTGGGTTATCCCGAACCGAAAGGCACGTTCCCACGCGTTACTCACCCGTCTGCCACTTTCCACCACCCGAAGGTGGCTTCACGTTCGACTTGCATGTGTTAGGCCTGCCGCCAGCGTTCGTTCTGAGCCAGGATCAAACTCTTAGGTTTAGAATCCGATTCTGACATGTCCTTGGTGGAATCATCCAAGGGGTCGCTGCGTTTGACGAGTTCCCAACAAACGTGGCGCGACGCAAATCCCGTTAAGGATCCGCGTGCAACACGCCTATTGGCTTGAAAACGCAAACGACCGTCAGAGTCTCGTCGCCGGCTCCTAAGAAGCCGGCTCGCAAGGACTCCGCCGCCTGCGTTTCCCTTTCTTCGTATCACAATGTCAAAGAGCCGTTCGAAAGCGCGGCCGATGGCCACACTCCGAACCCCCGATGGAAGCAAATCCCCCCATCGGAGTCAACGACAGCCGAAGCCGCTCCCGAGACGAACTCAGGTCTTGCTCCGCTTCTGTCCGAGAATCGCGCGGTCGCGTATAGTCCCGCAGGAAGTGGGAACAACCCGCGCGAAGAGGTCATTTAAGCAGCGACCCCGCCCTTGTCAAGGGGTGGGTAACCGTAAGGTCGTGCTTTGCATTTTTCCCGGTGATTGTGACCTTCGGGCCACATTCCTGCCTGAATGGGCCGCCAATCTGGCTTTCGTTAACGGCGAGAGAACCATACGGGGCTAGGTATGGTTCAAGGGAACTCGCCGAATGGGGGATACCTGAAGGACCGGAGACCCTGACATCGCGCCTATGACGCTGCCATAAATCGGCAGCGCGCCAGGCCGGTTCAAGGGCTTCGTGAGGGAACCACCTCCGTCGGCGATCAATCCTGCCTCGCTTGAGGGACATCAACCGCTTCGGTGTTGTCCGCCCGGACGCGAGACTTGAACAAGCACGCGAAGTGTGCGGGCGGAAGCCGATCGACGGGGGGAATGCGGATTGTTTAGACGCCGCGGTCGCTTTGCGCGTCGAAAGCTCGGCCAGGCCCTCGTGCCGGTCGCGGCTTCCGGACTCCCATCCATCTTTCTTGGCGAGATGCCAAAGTCCGAGCGCAAGCTGCCGCCGGTCTATCTCTGCGAAACGGGCCCCGATGGAGCAAGCTGCCGGCTCAAATGGCTGGCCAGTACCTGCGTTGCCGGCATGGTCGGCGTGTGCCTCATCGGGGTCGCGATCTATGCCTCGCTGAATATGGGCGACGGCTCCGGGATGGTGAGCTCGATCAAGCGGGCGAGCCTCGCCGCGCTCGAGCCCATGCGCACCGCCACGCTCGCCAAAGACGGACAGAGCGCCGGCGGCCAGAAGGGAGACCGCATTCAGATGACCGAAGCGGGCTTCGCCACCCGCCAGGTCATCCACGACACGGTGATCGAGCGGCTCGGGAGCCGCGAGTTCATAACCATCAAGCCCTATCTTCGCATCATCGCCGGGCTCGCCACCGAACTTCCCGCCGATGCCGATCAATTGCCTCCTTTCAATCCCTTCAAGCTCTATTCCGATTCCACACCGGTCGGCGCCAGCGGCGAGGCCGAGGACGCGCCGCAGGCGGTCAGCGTCAACGTGGTCGAGGTTCCCGGCGGGATCCTGCCGCAATCAGACGGGGTCGAGCTCAAGCCCGAAGACGTCGGCCGGCTGGTGGCCGAGGCTGCTGAGATCTTCGCCTATGCCGAGGGCGCGCCCGGCGCGGCCGGCGACGGACAGGCGCGCTTCATGCAAGCCGCCTACCATCCCGAAGACGGGCTTGGCGGCTCGCTTGCGCCGCAGACCACCGTGATCCGCAAATCCGCCGATGACACCGCCGAGGACGACGAGGACTTCGACGATCTGTTCGCAGGCGCCGAGATCAAGACGCTGACGGTCGGGCGCGGCGACAATTTGATGAGCCTGTTCACTAAGATCGGCACCGAGCCGAGCCACGCCGCCGAGATTATCGAGACGCTGGCCCCGATCTTCTCGGCCAAGGATCTGAAATCCGGCCAGGAGCTGCGCTTCACGATGGTGCCGGCGCCCTCGGATACCGGGCAGATGGAGCCCGCCAAGGTCAGCATCTTCGCCAAGGGCAGTCATCTCGCCACCGCAGCGCGCAACCGGCAGGGCGAGTTCGTGGCCTCGGCCGCGCCGATCGGCAACGATGTCCAAGCGCAGCAAGCCTCTTCCCGCGCCACGCTCTATACGAGCTTCTACCACGCCGCGCTCGCGCAAAAGATCCCCGCCGACACCGTGCTCAGGCTGCTCCGCGTCCACTCTTACGACGTGGACTTCAAGCAGAAGGTCAAGGCCGGCGACAGCTTCGAGATGTTCTTCGACGGCGGCAACAACGAGGCGGAAGTGGGCGAGCTGCTCTTCACCGCCATGACCATCGACGGGCAGAGCCGCAAATTCTTCCGCTTTCGCACGCCCGACGATGTCGTCGATTACTATGACGAGCAGGGCAACAGCGCCAAGAAATTCCTGATGCGCAACCCGGTCAAAGGCGGCCGCTACACTTCGGGCTTTGGCGATCGCCGCCATCCACTGCTGCGCTATATGCGCAAGCATACCGGCGTCGACTGGGCCGCGCCGACCGGCACCCCGATCCTCGCCGCCGGCGACGGGACGGTGGAGCAAGTGGGCGGCAGAGGCGGCTACGGCAATTACGTTCGCATCCGCCACGCCAACGGCTTCGCCACGGCCTATGGCCACATGTCGCGCTACGGCGCGGGCGTCGCCCCCAGCGTCGCCGTCAAGCAGGGCCAGATCATCGGCTATGTCGGATCCACCGGGCTATCGACCGGGCCGCATTGCCATTTCGAGGTTCTGGTCAATAACGGCTTCGTCAACCCGATGACCATCCAGGTGCCGCGCGGGCTGCAACTCACCGGACGCCAGCTCGCCGAGTTCAACAGAGAGCGCAAGCGCATCGAGACGCTGATGCAGATGGACCCGGTAACGAGCCGCGTCGCCCAGGCCAGCACCCAGTAGCGCCTCTCCTTTTCTCCCCGCGTTTCCTCTCCCTCCCCACTTTGTGCCTGCCGCGCTCGTCTTGAGCGCCATTCGCTCCATACCTCCCCACAAGGGGAGGGATGAAAATGAGTGGCGCCGCGGCAAGAAGCCCGCATGTCTGCTATGAGGGATGCAACAACCTCCATACCTCCCCCTCGTGGGGAGGTCGGCTTGCGCAGCAAGCCGGGTGGGGAGCAGCCTCACCCCACCCGCGCGCTCAAGAGAACGCGCCGCCCTCCCCATCAAGGGGAGGGATGAAAGAGGCCCGGCAGTGTGGCCGCTCAGGCGGCGGCGTCGAGCCGGGCGGCCTCGGCCTCGAACTCGGCGCGGAAGCGCCGGGCCTCCGATTTGGGCAATTTCTCGCAGAAATAGGGAATGACGCGCTCGCGATAGAGCGCGATCATTTCTGGTTCCCACGGCCAGCGCTCGGAGGCGCGCATCAGCGCAAGGATCTCCTTAAGCCGGTTGCGCACATTGCGCGGGTCGGGGGCGTAAGACTTCGGCGTGACCAAAGCATCGCCGAGCAGGTCTGCTTGAGCTGGCGGCAAGGGGACGGCTCCCCCGAATCACTTGGGCCTGCCGGTATATTGCGCCCGCGCGCCAGGGCGTGCGAGCCCGTAAGCCCCGGTTATCCCCGCTCAGAACAGGCCGCGT
>JACMJU010000118.1 GCA_014380485.1 Methyloceanibacter sp. | reverse complement strand
CGCCAGCAGATCGCCGACCGACCACTGGCCGCCCGGTTGCGCTTGCGGGCGAGGCGTAGGCGCATAGGAAGCGCCGGTCAATTGCTGGGCAAGTCCGCCCGCCACTTTTCCGATATCGCCGCCCTCCGGAGTCCCGAGCTGCCGGCCCCTGGCGTCGAATTGGGGAAGCGGTCCGGCATCGAATTGCGGTTGGACCGGCCGTTGCGCCGGCGCTTGACGGTATGCATCGGGCGGAGGCGCCGGCGGGGGCGCCGTGCGTGCCAGCACCGGCGTGATCGCTTCGATCTCGCGCAACTGCTCGGTGAGCGCTTTGCGGATGGCCGCCGTCGCCTGAGCGGTGTGCTCGGGCAGGGCCTCCATGCGCCTCTGCATCTCCTGGCGCAAGCTGTCGAGATCGCTCGCCGTCTGCTGCGCCGCCTCGCGCATGCCCCGCGAGGTGTTGTCGAACTGGCCGCGCATCTGCTCGAGCTGCCGGCCGATCTGGGTGATAACAGTCTCGAAGCTGCCTTTGAGGTCGTTGACCGCGCGCGCGGTGTGCGCTTGGGCTTCCTCCCGCAGGCGCTCGATCTGGGCCAGCGCCGCCTGCGCCTGACCCGACGTATCGCGGGCAAGCGCGGTGCCGACTTGCTTGGCCCGCGCTTCCGCATGGCTCATGGCGTTCTCGACCATGCCCGCATAGGAGCGCATCATGTTGTCGAGGTCTTGCGACTTGGTATTCACCGTATGCAGCAGGGCGATGATCGCCTGGTGCCGGCCTTCCAGGATCGAGTCGATCTTGGTGTTCGAGGAATCGAGCGCCTTGGCGGCGGTGAGAATGGCCTGTCCCTGATTCTCGAAGCGTTGGGTGAGGCCGTGGATTTGCTCGAGCAATCCGCGCGACACCTCGCGCAGCGTCTGCGTCTGACTGGTAAGGACCGAAACGGCTTCCTTTGACTGCGCGCCGACCTGATTTGCGGTCTGCTGAATCACGGCCGAGTTGTTGGCGAGCACCTGATTGAGCTGCGCCGTCTGCTTGCCGAAGGTCTCCGCCGTTGCCCGCGCATGCTCGCCGAGCATCCTGTCGGTTTCGGCGGTACGCTGGCCGAACGTGGCGTCGATCGATTTCAACCGCTCGGCCAGCGCGATGATCACCGCCTGGGCGCGCTCGGTCATGGTCCTGTCGAGCGTCTCGGTTTGCTGACTGATGGCCGTCTCCAGGGCCTTCACGCGCTGGAACAACGAATTGGTGAAAGTCTCGGCCCGCTCTGCGAGCGTCTGGTCGAGCGCAATGGCGCCCTGATTGATCGCCGTCAGGAATTGCGCCGTGCGGTCTTGCAACTGCCTGTCCATGAGCGCCGCCTTTTGATCGATCACGGCGTTGAACTGCCCGGTGCGGTCGGCGAGCGTTTTGTCGAGCACGACGGCACCCTGCGAGACGAGGGTCACGAACGATTCGGTACGATCTCTGAGTGTCTTGTCCAGAGCGCCTGCGCCTTGGCCGACGAGGGTCACGAACGATTCGGTACGATCTTTGAGTGTCTTGTCCAGCGCGCCTGCGCCTTGGCCGACGAGGGTCACGAAAGTTTCGGTGCGATCCTTGAGCGTCTTGTCCAGCGCGCCTGCGCCTTGGCCGATCGCCACCGTCAGCGCGTCGGTACGCTGTTTCAGGGTATTGTCGAACAACACGGCGCCCTGCGAGACGAGACCGGTGAAGGCCTCGGTCCGGTCCTTCATCGTCTTGTCGAGGGTCTGGGCCCCTTCGCCGATGGCGACGGTCAGCGCGTCGGTGCGTTGTTTCAAGGTGTTGTCGAACAGCACGGCGCCCTGCGAGACGAGACCGGTGAAGGCCTCGGTCCGCTCCTTCATCGTCTTGTCGAGAAGGATGGCACCCTGGGCGACTGAGCTCTCGAGCCCCTCGATACGGGCCGCAAGCGTCGTTTGCAGCGCCTCGGTGCGCTCCTTCATGGTCTTGTCCAGGGCGTTGGTGCGCTGAACGATCGCGCCTTCCAGCGCCCCGAGATTCTGGGCTGCTCCCTCAATCACCTGGGAGAGGCGTCCTTGCTCCTTGCTCAGGCGCTCGAGCAGACCGGGCACGGCCTCCACGACACGTGCCTGCGCCTTGTGCACCTGTTCGGCAGCCTCGCTCGAACGGGAGACGAGAAGCTCGGTAAGCTGAAGCCCGCGCTCGGCAAGCTTCTTGTCGATCGAGTTCGACGCGGCCGAGATGTCGCGCGCGATCTGGGCCCCAACCCCCTTCAACGCTTCGCTTACTCTCTGGCTGTTATTGGCGAGCGCCTCGCGCTCGGTGACGAGCTCGCTGATAAGGGTCCTGACGCGGTGCTCATTCTCGCCGTAGGACCGCTCGAGCGCAGCCACTTCGCTATGCACCATGGCCTCGAGTTCGCTTGCTCGGCCGATGGCGCGGGAGATGGCGTCGTTCATCGCCGCCACCTGACGCCTGATGGTTTGTCCCACCGAAGCGACGGATTGCTCCGCAAGCCTGTCCGGCTCGGCGAGCCGCACCGCGACCTCGGTCATGGCCGAGGCCATAAGGCGCAGTTCCTGGGCACGCCAAACCAGAAGGGCGAGGAACCAGAAGATGACGATCGGTACGAGGACGGCGACGGCGGCGGTGAGCGCCGAGGCGCTGCCGAGCAGGCCCGAGAGCCCGGCTGAAGAAACCTGGCTCGAGATCAAGCCAAAGGCAAAAAAGCCGCCGATGAGGAACCAAGCGATAGAGGCGACGAGTGCCACCAGGAACGGCGTGCGCGACGGCCGCTGCTGAAGCGCGAAGATCAGTCCGCCGATTGACGGCACATCGTCATTGGCGGGAGCGCCAAGACGGCGTTGCGGCGGCGGGCCGGCCGGGCGGCGGGTGCGAACGAATTGGCGAGGAGGAGGGGCGGCGCTTTGCCCCGGTGCCTCGGCGAACTCCGCAGGAGGTTTCGGCGCCTCCTCGGGCGCCTTCGGCGGCTCCTCACGTTTCGGCTCCGCGCCCTCGCGTTTGCGCTGCTCGGCCTTGAGCCGTTCCGCCAGAGACGTGCGTTTGGGGAGGTCGAGGCCCCGCTCAGGAGGGGGACTGTCACCGGGCTTCTCCTCGCGCGCCCGGGTCATCGCTTCAAGAGGATTTTGGTCTTTGGACCCCGCTGCCTCAGGTCCCGACGGCGACTTCGCTTGCTCTTGCGCCATAACGCGTTCCTCGCAACCGACGAAAATTCATGAGAGAATTAGCACGCCTTGCAACGCGATACAGGCCAGAAGCGGTCCAAGCGTCAAAGACGTAAAGCCCTGATTTCCGGACCCGATACCCATCCGGAAAGGCACCCGACGCATTTCCCCCTCGGACTGTAATCGTTAACGAATTTTTAGGGCTAAAAAAAGTTTAATCGACGTGTATGGTTGATGCACCACAAGGCTTTCATATTGCTCATAAATACGGCTACCTCGTGGCCGCGAATCGGCTAACAGAGGGGCCGGTGGTTGCAGGAAGGTAACACCCTCCGTTTCTACTTGAGGGGTTCGCCGACGCAAGCCGCACGCGCGTCTCTGGCCCAGGCCCGGATGTGTAAGCGAGGGCGAGCAGCCTCACGACCAGTCCTGAAGTGAGCCCGTGCCCCGGGGGTCACAGACCGTCGTCCCGGCCGGTCGACCTTGTGCATCGATCGCGGCTTAATAATTGGCGAGCCCTCGAGGGCGTCGCTCTTGCGCGTGAGTGCTTGAACGCCGCCGCGAGCCTCCCCATCGAACGCCTGAAGGGTTGCGCGCAAGGCGCTGGAGTCCCACTTTCAATTGCCCTATAGAGCACGGGCCGCGAGCGGGGGTACCCCCCTCTCGCCCCCTTCGCCTCTCGGGCGCGAGCCAGCCGCCGCCCGATTCCCGAGATCGGAAAGACACCGAATTCCGCCAATGTCATGGCCAGGATTACCTTTATACAGAACGATGGAACCGAGCGCGTGGTCGAGGCGGAGCCGGGCATGACGGTGATGGAGGCCGCGGTGAAGAATGCGATCGCAGGCATCGCCGCCGAGTGCGGAGGGGCCTGCGCCTGCGCCACCTGCCACGTCTACGTGGACGATGCGTGGCGCGAGCCCACCGGGAGCCCGGAGCAAATGGAGGAAGACATGCTCGATTTCGCCTTCGACGTCAGGCCGTCGAGCCGGCTCTCCTGCCAGATCAAGGTCAGCGAAGCGCTCGACGGTCTCGTGGTGCGCATTCCCGAGAAGCAATTCTGAGCAGCCCATGTCCGACAAAGTCATCAGCACAGACGCGGTCATCGTCGGCGCCGGACCGGTCGGGCTGTTCGCCGTGTTCGAGCTCGGTCTGGTCGACATCAAATGTCACTTGGTCGATATTCTCGACCGCGCGGGCGGACAATGCACCGAGCTTTATCCCGAGAAGCCGATCTATGACATTCCCGGGCTGACCGTAGTCTCGGGCCAAGAACTGACCGATCGGCTCATGGACCAGATCAAGCCGTTCGGCGCGGAGTTTCATTTCAATCAGAGAGTGGAAAGTCTGGAACGGCGCGATGGCGGCTTCCGGCTGGTAACCGACGCCGGCACGGTGCTCGATTGCAAAGTGCTGGTTATCGCCGCCGGCGGCGGATCGTTCACGCCGAAGCGTCCGCCGCTTCCCGGTATCGAGCAATATGAAGGAACCTCCGTCTTCTATTCGGTGCGCAAGATGGAGAATTTCAAAGACCGCGACGTGCTCATCGTCGGCGGCGGCGATTCGGCGCTCGATTGGACCTTGAGCCTCCAGCCGGTCGCCAAGTCACTGACGCTGCTTCACCGTCGCGCCGAGTTCCGCGCGGCGCCGGCATCGGTGCAGAAAATGCTCGACCTCGTGGACAAGGGAGCGATGAGCTTCAAGCTCGGTCAGGTCACCACGCTGCACGGCGAGGGCGGCAGGCTGAGCGCGGTCACCGTCAAGGGCGCCGACGGGGTCACCTTCGAGCAGCCGGTCGAGGTCCTGCTTCCCTTTTTCGGCCTGACCATGAAGCTCGGGCCCGTCGCCGATTGGGGCCTCAATCTCGAAGAGAATCTGATCCCGGTCGACACGGCGAAATTCGAGACGAGCGAGAAAGGCATCTTCGCCATCGGGGACATCAACACTTATCCGGGGAAGCTGAAGCTTATCTTGTCAGGGTTTCACGAGGCGGCGCTCATGGCGCAACAAGCCCACCATTATGTCTATCCCGACAAGAAACTGATCTTCCAATACACCACCTCATCGTCGAGCCTCCAGAAGAAGCTCGGCGTGAAGTAACGCGCCCTGGAACGGGTGTCACGCGAGTGAGCGGTAAAGCGCGACCTCGTACGGGCTCAACAGCTTCACCTTGAGGCGCTCGACCAGGGGAAGCGCGAGGCGCTGGAACACGCCGCTCTGGTCGATGAGGTCGGTTCCAACCGGCTCGATCAGAATAAGATAGAGCCGGCGCGGCCGCTGCCGATACGACACCACGATATTGTTCAGAACCTCCGCGAACACCTCGCGCGAGAACGGGTTGAAGAAGTAGTGCACGGCCTCGCCGTCGGGCGGCCCCAGCGCGCTGGCGTCGTCGAGCACGCATTCGACATTGCGGCACTTCATGCGGCTGCGCGGGAACTGCGCGACGTTCATGACGGCGTCGTCATGCAGCTCCTCGGCGAACTCGATTCCGCCGATGGCATGGAATGGATATTGGGCGGCGAGCAGCAGCACACGCCCCTTTCCCGCCCCGTGATCCACGAAGGTGAGCCGCGACAGGTCGTGGTCGAGCGCGGCGATGGTCCACTCGAACAGGCGGCACGGCGTCGGCCGGTAATCATGGCCATGCGCGCGATTATTGCCGCGGATGGTGAGGCCGGTGAGCGGCACCGGATCTTTGGTCGGCTTGAAGAACAGCGACTCGATCGGCGGGTCGAGCACACGCGCGTGCAGCTTGAGCAGATAGTCCCGGTAGTCGCGCTCCAGCCGGTCACGGCGTGTGTGTTCCTTGAGCTTGGCGCCGGCGCGTTCGAGTTCCGGGAGCACGTTCTCCCGCCCGATCTCGACGGCGCGCGCCAGTCCCACTTTGCCTGCCGCCACGGCTGTCGCGGTGACGTTCTTGGTCTGGCTGGCGGTCTCGTCGGCGAGCTTGGCGATACGCTCGGCGATGCGAGCGGCGCTCGTGGCAATAGTCTTGGCCTGCTGGCGCGAGGATGCGGCAGCCTGCTGCGACTCGGACTTGTCGGATCGATGGGGCACGGCCGACATGGGCATTATCCCCGCTGTTGCACAAGGATTGGGCAAGCGTGAGGCAAGACACAAGCGCTTTTTCACGGGGCCCTAAGCGGCCGGTCCTGGACGCCGCTGAAATGTGCTATCCTCTTGATTCGCGAGGGTGTTCCCGCGCGGCCAGCACGCACCCAAGCGGCGGGGGACAGCTCAGTGCAGGCAGAGGATTTCTACGATTCCATCCGGGTCGGGCTCATTTCCATGCTGCCGCGCCTCAAGCGGTTTGCCGACCTTTTGGCCGGGGGCCGGAGCGCCGGTGCGGCGCTTCTCGGCCGCTCGCTGCAGCGAATGCTCGCTGAGGAGCACCGCTATCAGCGCGGCACCGCGCTTGATCGTTGGGCGTTCGCCGAGATCTACCGGCTTTGGCTCGACGAGCTGCGCGATCACGCCGACCCGATACGGCAACCCAAGATCGACGATGCGAGCTTTGCGCGTCTCTTCCGCAGCGAGAATGGAGAGGCGGTCGACGCGTTCACCATCGGCTTTCTCCGTAGCCTGCCGCCGCAGCAGCGCCTGACCCTGCTGCTTGTCTGCGGTGAACGCTTCGATCACATCGACGCGGGCGGTGTTCTCGACGTGACCGCCGAGACGGTCGGCGCGCGTCTTGTGCGCATCGTCGCGAGCCTTGCCGACGGACTGAGCGCGCGCGCCGGCGAAAGTGCCACCATCGAAACACTCTACCGGGAGGAGACCGCAGCATGACCCGAAAGAGGGAAACCGGGCGTTCGGGGACTTTCGCCTGGCGATCGAGGGACCGTGATGACCGAACTCAGCGATGAACTCCTAGTCGCCTATGTCGACGGGCAGCTCGCGCGCAAGCAGTCGAGCGCGGTGGAGAAGGTACTTGAGCATGACGATGTCATCGCCCGGCGCGTCGCGGCGCTGAAGGACGCTCATCGCCGGCTCGAAGCGGCGTTCGAGGCCATTCTCGCAGGCGAAGAGGCCGATGCTGCGGCGCAGCCGCTCCCGCGCGCGCCCGGTCTGTTCATCGCTCGGGATGCGCTCATCAAAGGCGGAGTCGCTGCGGCGGGGATCGTCGTCGCGCTCGTTCTCATTTTGGCCGGCTATGGATGGCCGCTCGCCGCGCCAGAGTTCGCATCCGATGCATCCGGCCCCGCCGACCCGGAACATGTGGGCAGCCTCAAGCGTAACTGGCAGGAGGAGGTGGCACGCGCGCAAGCGCTTCTCAGCCGCGCCAGCCTCGAGCTTGGGCGCGATAGCCAGGGCAATCGGGAACTCATCGGCTTTCACCTCGGGCAGGCCATCGGCGCCGCGCTGACACCGCCCGACCTCGCGCCCCAGGGTCTTCGCTTCGCGCGTGCGCAACTTCTGAGCTTCGGCGGCGAACCGCTGGCGCAGCTGCTCTATCTCGGCACGAGCGGCGCGCCCGTTGCACTTTACGCCAAGAAGGGCGAGGCAAGCGCCGCGCCTCAGTTCAAGCGATATGGCGGGATTGCCGGCGTGGCCTGGTCGCGGGATAGCGTCGCCTATCTCCTCGCCGGTGAGAGAGATGAGGCAAGTTTGTTGCTTCTGGCGGAGGCGATCAGGTCCGGACAAGAAATCGGCGATGCTGCCGCCGCCCCGGACGGATCTCCACCGGCTCCGCGCCCGTCGCCGGCGCGGCCATAGCGCCCAGCGTCTTACCGCGCCATGCGCGCCGAGGGTGTGTAGTCGCCCGCAAGGTAGCGATTGAGATCGCGCCTGATCGCGGCGGTTCGCTCGTTATTGCAATAGCCGAGATCGTCCTTGATGCTGGCAAGGACGGATTCGCGCGTATAGTCGTAGGCGTGCTCGATCTTTTGCATCTGCTCAGGGGTGGTGCCGGCCCGGACCTCCGCCGCCATGAAGTTCGATCTGAGCTGATCGGGATTGAACACGAAGCCGCAATGGCTCGCCCGCGCCGAAGTCCATCCCACCTGAATGGGTCGTGCCAGGGGATCCTCCGGCGCGACGCTGCGGGCTTCGCTCTCGGTTTTGGCGCCGTCCTTGCCCCTCACGCGATCCATCGTGCCGCAGCCCGTAAGCGCGGTGAGGAGGAGCAGTGCGGCAACGTTGAGCGCGGTACGGGCCGGCAGCTTGGAACCATTCATGGCAGAGCGATCTTAGCGGGGGCGGATGAGGCGCTAAAGAGGCGAACCCGGATGTAGCAGGCGCCAGATACAGGAAAGGCGGAGCTTTGGGGCCCCGCCTCCCTGTGCGATGTCGAGCCTCACGCCCGTTCGGGACGATCGGTCGGCGCCGCGAGACCTTTCGGCCTCTGGATCACGCGCTCGGCTTCATGGTTTCCCATGAAGCGGCGGCGTGACCCGACCACGGTCCTTATTTTGCGTCGCGTTGCTACGACGTCGCTTCCGCCTTGGCCGGGCTGAAGCAATCGGCGGTGGGATTTGTGGCGCAAAACACCCCGGCGACTCCGCCTCACGGTATTGCGGCGATGCCGCCAGACCGTGGCACTTTGCGCTTCCTCGCCCTCCGCCTTGAGCCGCCCATGGCAATGGGCGACCGTGGGCTTGCCTGCCCTGTGAGCCTTCCGGCCATTTCCCGGAGCCGCCGGATTTCTCCGCCGGCGCCCTTCCACAACCGGATCACTCACGAATCAAGGATACATGACGCCGAGCATGCCGCATCCGGAACCGCGGTCTTTTCCCCGCTATCCACCGCATCGGCAGGACGATGCGTGCCCATGGTGTGATGCCCCGAGACAGCCCGTCGCACGAGGAGACCTTCCTTTGGTTAAAAGTATCGCTAAACTGAAACTTCTCTGCGCGGCGGCTCCCGCGCATCTTGCGGCCTCTTTACGGATCGGACCATGGGCTCCGTGGGCTATCACCGCAGTGCCCGCACGATCGGTCTCGCGTTGGTTGCGGGTTTCATCGCATTCGAAGCGTTTCTCGCGCTTCGCACGGGTGCGCTCGGGATTCCCGGTATCTTCCTCGTCCGCTTCGCCGATGAGAGCGGGGGCACCCGAACCGCGCAGACCTCCGAAAGGCCTGAGGCCGGCGAGAGCGTGATCGCCAAACGCCCCGAAGGGACGGCGGCGCCGAAACCGGCGCCGGAGCAGGTGACCGGGTCTGTTTCGACTGGCTCCGGCGAGAAGCGGCTGGAAGGACTTTCCGAGATTCCCCTGAAGCCTTGGGATCGCGACGAAGAGGAGCCGGCAGAAGAGGGACCTAAAGCCGAGGCGGGAGCGTCGCAAGCGCGCGAGGAGCTTCCTTGGGATGCGGTCGAGCCGGTGCCCTTCGATTCCGCCACGCCGGCCCCGCCTCAGGGCCTATCGGCTGGTCCCCAAACGCCGCCGCCCGGGCCGCTTGCTGCCCTTCCGGCGGGTAGCGAAGTGGCGGCCTGGGTGAAGGCCAAAGCGACCAAAGTAAAAGGTCAAGACCGCGCCCGGCCGTTTTACCATTTCGAGTTTTGGCTCGAGCCACCGCAGGAGGTCGCCCAGCGCCTCACGTCCGTCGCCTATGAGTTCAATACGCCTGCGGTAATGCCGCAATCGCAGGTGTCGCGCGAACAGAACACAGGCTTCCGCGTGAGTGCGGGAGGGTTGGTCTGCGCCGACAAGGTCACGGTCACGCTGAGGTTCAAGGACGGCCGCTCGCAGCGGGTCGAGGTCGACGGCTGCAAACTCTTAACCTGAAAGCGCGTTCAGCGCATGCCGGCGACTTCCGCCACCATCTCGCGGAAGCGAGGCCTTTGGCTCTCGACATAGGGAAGCGGCCGGCACACATCGATGGCGGCGATGCCGATCCGCGCGGTGAGCGCGCCGTTGAACAGACCTTCGCCAAGCCGCGCCGACAGTCTGGCCGTGAGCCCATGTCCGATCAGCTGCTGAATCACGTCGTCGCCAAGAGCGATGCCGCCGGTCAGCACGATATGGGTGACCACCATGCGCGCGAGCTTGAGCAGAGAGAGCGTGCCCGGCCGCGCGCCGTAGATCGTGGCGAGACGGCGCAGCATTCGTAGGTTCTCGGCGCCGACGAACAGCATGTCGATCAGCGCGGCGGGGCTGACGGCCGTCACCACCGACACGCGTTTGGCCGATGAAGCCACCACCGCGCGGGCCAGGGGATCGAGCGGGGCGACCAGCGCGCGCTCGGTGAGCCGCAACAGCTCGCTCGCGTCCATGATGTCGTGCTCGTGCTCGGCGAGGCGGTTGAGCCCCCAGGCGAGATCGGGGCGTCCCGCATAGAGGCGCTTCAACCGATGGGCGACGTCGACGGCAAGCGGCTTGTCGTTCTGGCGCGCGGCGCTGTCGGCCTCGTGCCTGATCTTGCCGAGACGTCCGAGCCGGGCCAGGCCGGCCACCTCCCTCAGGATGAGCATGACCAACGCGAACACGACCAGAGCCAAGAGCCCCGCGGCCGCCCAACCGATCCAGTCGTTGCGGGCGATCAACGCCAGCACGTAATCGTAGAGCCAAAGCGAGGCGAGGAGGCTCACGAGGCCGCCCAGGGCACCGATCAGGATCGTTCCCCACCGCAGCCCGCGGCCGAGATCCGGAACCGTGCGCAGGCGTGGCACCGGAAGCGGCGCGGGCTCCGATCCAAAGGGTGCCGCCACGGGAGCGAGCACCTCAACCTCGTCTACCGGGAAGGCGGCGGGCTTGCGGTATGATTTCTTGGTCATGCGAGGTGGTCTCCGATCAGCGTCTCGATGGCCCGGTCGAGGCGGATATTTGGGAACGGCGCGAAGCCGCCGGAAGGGAGGAGAACGGGGTCGGGCGGCCTGAAGCGCACGAAGCGCATCTCGCCATCCTCGGTCTGCCAGCCTTTCAAAGCGGCCTCCGGATCGGCGGGAAGGTCGCCGGGAAAGACCGCGAATTCGTCGTTGCCGTCGAAATGGCGCTTGCCGATCGTTTCGCCGGGCAGCGGGTATCCGATGATGCAGGGAAGCCTCTCGCCGCCCCGTCGCGCTTCGCCTTCGCGGGTTGCGCGTATGGCGGCGAGCGCCAGCACCTTCACCTCGGCGCCCGCAAATTCGGCCCTTGCCATTGCCCGGCCGGCGAGCTTGGCGAGGATCGCCTCGAGCCGGTTATGGCTGTGATGATGGAGGTGATCGGCCTTGGTGGCCGCCAGCACGATGCGGTCGATGCGCGGCCCGAACAGGCTCGACCACAGGCTATTCGATCCGGTTCTGAAACATTCGAGGATCTCGGTCATGGCCCGTTCGAGGTCGGCGACGGCAGGCTGCCCGCCATTCAGCGCCGCGAGCACGTCGATGAGCACGATCTGGCGGTCTAGGCGCGCGAAATGATCGCGAAAGAACGGTCTTACCACATAGGTCTTATACGCCTCGTAGCGGCGCTCCATCATCGTCCATAGCGAAGAGCGGGAGAATTGCTCCGCGCCCTTGGCGTCGAGCGGAGCGAAGGTGAGGGCAGGGGAGCCGGCGAGGTCGCCCGGCATGAGGAAGCGCCCCGGCGGCAATGTCGACAGCGCGTGCGGGTCGGCGCGTGTCTCGCGGAGATAAGCCTTGAACAGATCGGAGAGCCGTTCGGCAACCGCCTCATCGGCAGGGTCCGCCGGGTCGACCAGCCCCAGCGACGCATGCCACAGCTTGGCAGCTTTTTTGCGGCCCGGCGTCGCGCTTTGTTCGAGCGCGGCTCGCGACCACTCCCGATAGTCCAGTCCGAGCAGCGGCAGATCGAGCAGCCACTCGCCGGGATAGTCGACAATGTCGATGTGCAAACTCTCGCGGCCGAGCTGCCGCTTCCAGAATTTGGTTGAGGCATATTCGATTGTCAGTCTGAGCTGGCTGATGCGGCGCGTGCTTTCCGGCCAGCGCGGCGGGTTGCCGGTGAGGTCCGCGAGGTGCTTCTCGAAGGCGAAACGCGGCACGAATTCGTCGGGCTGCGGCTCCAGATAGACGCGCGCCAGGCGCCCCTGTGCGGCGGCGTCGAAAAAGGGCAGCCGCGCCCCGGCCATCAGGTTGTGCACCAACGCGGTGATGAACACGGTCTTGCCTGAACGGGCAAGCCCGGTGACGCCGAGCTTTACCGTAGGGGCGATCAGGCCCGTGGCGAAATCACCCATGCTGCGAAAGGCATTCCCGGCGGCCTGGCTATAGGTGGAGATGGCCACGAAACCTGATGTCCCTTGCGCTCTGATCCTTCAGCGAGGCGTATCCCGGCGCCCGCTAAGGACTGCCTAAGAACTGGGGTCCGTCCGGTGCCCCTTAATATGACCGATTTGCAACGCTTGCGTTTCTCGTGCTTCGCGCTTTTGTCAAGCGGTGTCTCCGTCTTGACTTGTCGACTCGCATCCGTAAATACGTGGCTGCCAGGTAGGGATCGCAGCGACCTCATGCGAGCCGGCGAAGGGAGCGGGGCCGGAAGGCCCAATGGCCAAATAAAATGCCTCAGGCAATGACCCTCATGCGGGAAAAAAGAAAAATCCCCGAAGAATACCGCCCATCCGAGGACGAACCCTTCATGAGCGATCGCCAGCGGGCCTATTTCCGGCGGAAATTGCTCAATTGGCGTGACGAGATTCTGCGCTCCACCAAAGAGACCCTCCAGCATCTCCACGACGATTCGGCGCAGCACGCCGATATCGCCGACCGGGCGACCTCCGAGACCGAGCGGGCGCTCGAGCTTCGGGCCCGCGACCGTCAGCGCAAGCTGACCGCGAAGATCGACGCCGCGATCGCCCGTCTCGACGACGGCACCTACGGCTATTGCGAAGAGACCGGCGAGCCGATCAGCTTGAAGCGATTGGATGCGCGCCCGATCGCGACGCTCAGCGTCGAGGCCCAGGAGCGCCATGAACGGCGCGAGCGCGTCTATCGCGACGAGTAGCCCGGTCACTCCTGCCGCGGGACTACGGGGAAGTCGAAATAGGTGTCCGGGTAGGGCTCCGGATCGAGCGTGAAATGCCACCATTCCTTGGGATAGTTCTTGAAGCCGCGCGCCTGCATGGCTTCGACCAGCGTCGCGCGATTGTTTCGCTCATCATTGCTTAGGCCCGGCGCCGCAGTGTTCGCCTTCACGTCGAAGCAGTCGAAGCTCGTGCCCATGGCGAGGCCGCCGTCCGGCGCCCGTCCCTGTTGTGGCGCGGTGCAGGGAAGCGGCGCGGCGCTCTCCGCCGGGGCCGAGCTTTGCGCCGGCGCCGCAATTGGAACGAGGGTGAGATCGACCGTGGCGCCGCGTGAATGGCCCGAGCGTATGGCGATGTAGTCGGGGAACAGCGCCGCCTTCGCAAGATTGGGGTAGTAGGTCATCTTGGCGTGGGGCAGGTCCGGCTCCTTGGCCCAATCGACGAACGCCGCGACCGCGCGCGCCGGGCGGTAGCAGTCATAAATCTTGAGCGTGAGACCCTTGGGGCTGAGATCGGCTTGGACCGCCTTCAGGGCTTCGGCGGCCGGCCGCGCCAGCACGCATTCCGGCGCCTCGTAACCCGGCACGCGCGTTCCGGTGAAATTGTCGCTTCCCGCATAGCGCATGTCCTGGAGGATGGTGGGGTCGATGTCGCGGAGATAGGCGAAGTCTTTGGGCCGATCCGAAGCTGAGGCTCCAACGCCCAGCAAAACAAGAGCTGCCGCAACGACGAAACGACCGAGGCTGAGGCAATCGGAGGCGCGCGTCATCTCGGCATCTTCTCCATTCTTTGCCCCGATTTGCCAAAAAAAACTCCCCGCCGAAGCGGGGAGTGGAGAAGTTTGGGGGACTGACATGACTGGCCTCAGCCAGTCGGTGTCGGACCATTAGCAGGGAACTGCCGGCGTCCTTGCGATAGTGGCGGTTGAAACTACCGGCGTTGCCTCATCCGCTTGCCCTAACAACGCTGGGCTATCGTAAGGCCGGAAGGCTTGTTTACCGCAACTTTCCGCTAACCACAAGCAAAACCGAGCGTGGCATTTTGGTCACAGTCAATCGAAAACATCCCAACTCCGCATTGTAATCGACCGGTGGTTTCGGCTCCTGCGAACCGGGCGAACGGCCCGCTAACGACCCGTTTCCGCAGGGGCGCCGCCTTATGACATTGTGCCTAAAGACTATTCGAATCGGCTATTTTGCCGTTCATGACCGATATCGACGCGCTGATGCGCTACGCCTCGCCCGCCGCCGACCGAACCGAACGTAACGGCAATGTGGGTCTCGTCGTCATCCTCGCCCTTGCTCTGGCGATCGCCGCGATCGTCCTGGCCATGGTGTCGCGCGAAATGGCCGAGCCCTTCGTTCTCGCCATCCTTGCCGGTCTTGCTGTGGTCGGTGTGTTTTGTCTGTTTGCCGGCGCCGTCGGCATTCTCCATTTCGGCGCGCGCCAGGCGCGCAACGATGTCACCAGGGCCTTTGTCGACAATCTGCCGCACGGGGCCCTGATCGCCGATAGCACGGGGCGCGTGCTTTACGCCAACGAGGCCTATCGCGACCTGCTCGGCCTCGATCCCGAAGCGAACAGCGTGCCCGCGCCGGACCGCGCCTTTGCCGGCAATCCGCATCTCGCCGAGACGATCTTTCGGCTCGCGCGCGCGGCTCAGCAGGGTCGCAGCCTGAAGGAGGAGTTCCGCCTGCCCCCGCCCGGCGAAGGCGAAGAGGAGGAGGCAGACCTTGGCCCCCGCTGGTTTCGCATCTCGGTCCAGCCCATGCCCCCCGATTCACGATCGGACCGCAACGGCGCCCTGGTCGTGTGGCAAATCGATGAGATCACCATGGAGCGCGCGCGGGAGGAGGCGAGTTTCGCCAAGCTGCAGGCGGCGATCGCTTATCTGGACAGCGCGCCGGCCGGTTTCTTCACCGCCGACGCCGACGGCAATATCGACTATCTCAACGCCACGCTCGCCCAGTGGCTCGGCCTCGACCTCTCTGAAGTCGCCTCGCGCCCGCTGAAGCTCGAGGAGATCATGTCGGCCGACAGCGCAGCGTCGATTGCGCCGACCGCCCGCGGCCCGGCCCAAGGAACGACGCGGCACTTCGACCTCGACCTGATCAAGGCCGACGGCACGAGCCTTCCCGTACGCATCCTGCATCGTCTTCCGCGCGGCGGTTCGGCCGCGAGGCTCGCTCATGCGCTGGTCTTGAATCGCCGCCCCGGAGAGATCGAGGAAGCGGGCGCCTCCGAGCTCAGATTCGCACGGCTGTTTCATTCGTCCCCGATCGCCATCGCCACGGTGGACGGCCAGGGCTTTGTCGGCGCCACCAATGGAGCCTTTATGCGGTTGTTCGGCGCAGGCTCCGAGGAGGGCGGCAAGCTCAGCCTCGAGGATCTGGTCGAGCCCGATAGTCATCAGGCGCTCCGCCGCGCGCTTGACGCCGCCTTGGCGCGGGAGAGCCTGATCGAGCCCGTCGACATCGCCTTTGCCGGCGCCCAGGAGCGCACCGGCAGGATCTATCTGAGCCCGATCGAGCAGGACGAGGGCGACAGCGAGGCCGCCATCGCCTACGCCATCGACACGACCGCGCAACGCGCGCTCGAGAGGCAGATCGCGCAAGGACAGAAGATGCAGGCGGTCGGCCAGCTCGCCGGAGGCATCGCCCACGACTTCAACAATATGCTGACGGCGATCATCGGCTTCTCTGATTTTCTCCTGATGAATCACCGCCCGACCGATCCCGCCTTCCAGGACATCATGAACATCAAGCAGAACGCCAACCGGGCCGCAGGCCTGGTGCGCCAGCTGCTTGCCTTCTCCCGCCAGCAGACCTTGCGCCCGCAGCTGCTTCAGCTCGGCGACGTGCTATCGGAGATTTCGATCCTGCTGGGCCGGCTGCTTGGCGAGAATATCGAGTTCAAGCTCGATCAGGCGGGGGACCTCTGGCCGGTGAAGGCCGATCTGCATCAATTCGAGCAGGTGATCGTCAATCTTGCCGTGAACGCGCGGGACGCGATGCCCGACGGCGGCAAGCTCACCATCCGCACCGCCAATGTCGGCGAGACCGAAGCGCGCGAACTCGGGCCGGGGCTGCCGGAGGGCGAATACGTGCTGATTGAGGTGATCGATACCGGCACCGGCATGACGCCGGAGGTGAAGCAGAAGATTTTCGAGCCGTTTTACTCGACCAAGGAAGTCGGCCGCGGCACCGGGCTCGGGCTTTCCACCGTCTACGGTATCGTCAAGCAGACCGGCGGCTACATCTTCGCCGAAAGCGAAGTGGGCATCGGCACCACCATGCGGGTCTATCTGCCCCGCTATGTCGCCACCGGCGAGGAGTTCGAGGCTGAGAAGGTCGAGCGCCATCCCGAGAAACCGAAAGATCTGACCGGGCGCGGCACCGTGCTCCTCGTCGAGGACGAGGATGCGGTGCGCAGCTTCGCCGCGCGCGCTCCCGGCCAGCGCGGCTATCGTGTGCTCGAGGCGACCACCGGTGCGGAAGCGCTTGCCGTCTTTGCCGGCCATCACGGCGACGTCGATCTTGTGGTCAGTGACGTGGTGATGCCCGAGATGGACGGTCCGACTCTGTGCGAGCAGTTGCGCCGCGAGCGTCCCGACCTCAAGGTCATCTTCATCTCCGGCTATGCCGAGGATTCCTTCCGCCAGCACCTCGCCGCGAACGAGGACTTTATGTTTTTGCAGAAGCCGTTCGATCTCAAGCAGCTTGCCGCTGCGGTGAAGGCCGCGCTCGAGGCCTGAGCCGAGGCGCCTCGGATCGCGCCCCGGCGGCCAAACAGGACTTCCCTTCGCCATAGATCGCGTCTACAGGCGGGCGTCCGATCCATCGCCCCGTTGGAGTGCCTGCGTGCCGGATTACGAAGTCGTGCCGCCGGACGAAGCCGGCAAGCTTACGAGACGCCGCCGCGCCAAGCCGCGCCTGCCCTCGCTCACCATCGAGCGCTATGGCGGAAGGCTGATCTATTTCTGGTTCGGCATGCGCTTCGGCGCCCTGATGAAGCTGTTCCACCGTGGCCGCTACCGCTTCACGCTCAACTGCATCCCCGACACGCTGGCGCTCTTCCTCTGGGTGCCGTGGAATTCGGTGCTCTATTGGCTCTCCGAAGCGAAATATCGAAAGCGCGCCGAGGCGCTTCCCCTCGATCAGCCGCCGATCTTCGTCATCGGTCATTGGCGCACCGGCACCACGTTCCTGCACGATTTGTTCTCGGTCGATCCCAATCTCGCTTATCCCACCACCTATGAATGCTTCTTCCCCCATCATTTCCCCCTGACCGAGGGTCATCTCGACAGGGTGATGAAGGTGCTTCTGCCCAAGAAGCGCCCCCAGGACGACGTGCCGGTCGGCTTCGACCGCCCGCAGGAGGAGGAGTTCGGCATGATGATGCTGGGCCAGGGCACGCCCTACATCACCCATGCCTGGCCGAGATTGGGACCCGCCGACAGCGACTATCTCGACTTCAAGGGCGTGAGCGAAGCCGCGAAGAAGAAATGGGCCGACGCTTATATGTGGTTCTACCGGCGGCTCGCGCTCAAGCACGGCAAGCCGCTGGTGATGAAGACGCCGGCCAACGCCGCCCGCCTCAAGCTGCTCACCAAGCTCTTTCCCGACGCCCGCTACGTCTATCTCGCGCGGAACCCGCTCAGCGTCTTTCCCTCCACGGTGAAGCTGTGGCGCGCGCTCTATTCGGTGCAAGGCCTTCACAATCCGCCGCGTCTCGATCCCTGGCTCGACGACTACGTGCTCGACATGTTCGCGCGGCTGACCGAAGACTACGAAGAGGACCGGCACCTGATCCCGAAAAATCGCCTGGTCGAGCTGCGCTACGAGGATTTCGTCAAGGACCCGATCGCCTCGATGCGCGACATCTACCGGCGCCTCGACATCGAGGGCTTCGATCAGGCCGAGGCGCCGATGCGCGCCTTTCTCGCCGCGCGCTCCGAGCACAAGGTCTCGCGCTATGAATTGCCGGCGCGGCTCAAGCGCAAGGTGGTCGAACGGCTGAAGCCCTATATCGACCGCTTCGGCTACCGCGACGCCGTCGAAGCGGCTCTGCGGGCCAAAACCCGCGCACGCGCGCCGGAGCCATCCTAGGCGGCAGGCGGGCCCAAAGAACATATTGCGAACGGAGAACAAAACGTGTACAGTTGCCTTCAGCTCGCACCTCTCCTCGCGACCCAAGCCATCGCAAGGCTGAATGGAACCCCCGGGCGAGGGGTGCGAGCGGAGCCTTGGTTTGCGACTCAGAGCCTGCCTGTGAAATAAGGGAGATCTTCCATGTCGAATGTCGCACTGCGCCTCGTCGAAGGAGCTGAGATGGATCGAGAGAAGGCTCTTGAAGCGGCGATCTCCCAGATCGAGCGCGGCTTCGGCAAGGGCTCCATCATGCGGCTCGGCCAGAACGAGAAGGCGGTCGAGGTGGAGGCGATCTCGACCGGCTCGCTCGGCCTCGACATCGCGCTCGGCATCGGCGGGCTGCCCCGCGGCCGCGTTGTCGAGATTTACGGGCCTGAATCCTCGGGCAAGACCACGCTCGCGCTCCATGTCGTCGCCGAGGCGCAGAAGCGGGGCGGCATTTGCGGCTTCATCGACGCCGAACACGCGCTCGACACCGTCTATGCGCGGAAGCTCGGCGTCGACCTCGAGCAGCT
The DNA here is from genome assembly GCA_014380485.1 of Methyloceanibacter sp. Lineage (GTDB taxonomy): Bacteria > Pseudomonadota > Alphaproteobacteria > Rhizobiales > Methyloligellaceae > Methyloceanibacter. The sequence goes on along the minus strand of JACMJU010000118.1, from coordinate 3,584 downwards.
GCTGATTTCTCAACCCGACACGGGCGAGCAGGCGCTCGAGATCACCGACACGCTGGTGCGCTCCGGCGCCATCGACGTGCTCGTGATCGATTCGGTTGCGGCCTTGACGCCCAGGGCCGAACTCGAAGGCGAGATGGGCGATCAGCTTCCAGGCGCGCAGGCGCGGCTGATGAGTCAGGCCTTGCGCAAGCTGACGAGCTCGATCGCCAAGTCCCGCTGCATGGTGATTTTCATCAACCAGATCCGCATGAAGATCGGCGTGATGTTCGGCTCGCCGGAGACCACGAGCGGCGGCAATGCGCTGAAATTCTATGCTTCGGTGCGTCTCGACATTCGCCGCATCGGCGCCATCAAGGAGCGCGAGGAAGTTGTCGGCAACCAGACCCGCGTGAAGGTGGTGAAGAACAAGGTGGCGCCGCCCTTCAAGCAGGTCGAGTTCGACATCATGTATGGCGAAGGCATTTCCAAGACCGGCGAACTCGTCGATCTCGGGGTCAAGGCCGGTATCGTCGAGAAATCGGGGGCCTGGTTCTCCTTCGACAGCGAGCGGATCGGCCAGGGCCGCGAGAACGCCAAGACCTATTTGAAGGAGCATCCCGAGACGGCCGAGCGGATCGAGCGGGTGATCCGGCAGAATGCGGGCCTGCTGGCGGGCCAGATTCTGGAAGGCGGATCGGAACCCGCAAGCATGGAAGGCGGCGAGGGCGGTTTTGCCGAGGGCGAGGGCGCGATCACGCCGCTTGCCGGAGGGACCGCGCGGCGCGGCCGCCGGGGCTAGTCACCGTCGTCCTGAGGAGGCCGCCGAAGGCGGCCCTCGAAGGATCGGCGTCATAGGTCCGCGTCATCCTTCGAGGCTCGCTTCGCTCGCACCTCAGGATGACGGGGACGGGCCGGGCTTTAGGCGTCGTAGGTCCGCTGGACAGCCCCCCTTCCTCACCTTATGTCCTGACTTAAGGACGTCGGGCCTTCTCCCGTCTTGGGAGAGGGTCTGGCGGCGCTTCGCTCTGGCGAATCGGCTAGGGTCTCCCGGAAGCGCCTTTCAGTCCCCGCGCGAACCAAGGTCCCCCATCACGCCGCCATGACCTCCGCCAGACGTACCGGTGCAAGGAAGACGGGCGCCAAGCCGGCGAACGCCAGGGGCGGAGGCGCGCAGGTAGCGCATCACGCGGTCCCGGTGCCGAGCCGCACCAACGATATCCGCGCCGCCTTTCTCGATTTCTTCGCCAAGAACGACCACGCCGTCGTGCCGTCGGCGCCGCTCGTGCCGCGCCACGATCCGACGCTCATGTTCACCAATGCCGGCATGGTGCCGTTCAAGAACGTCTTCACCGGCGCCGAGAAGCCGAAAGCGCCGCGGGTGGCTTCGGCCCAGAAATGCGTGCGCGCCGGCGGCAAGCACAACGACCTGGACAATGTCGGTTACACCGCGCGCCACCATACCTTCTTCGAGATGCTCGGCAATTTCTCCTTCGGCGACTATTTCAAGGAACGCGCCATCCTGCTTGCCTGGGAGCTTTTGACCCGCGATTTCGCGCTCGATAAGGAGCGCCTTCTCATCACCGTGTTCGCCGACGACGACGAGGCCGCGACGCTGTGGCGAAAGATCTCCGGCTTCCCCGACGAAAAAATCATCCGCATCGCCGGAAGCGACAATTTCTGGTCGATGGGCGATACCGGTCCCTGCGGGCCCTGCTCGGAGATTTTCTACGACCATGGGCCTTCCCTCCAGGGCGGGCCGCCCGGCGGCCCCGATGCCGAAGGAGACCGCTTCGTCGAGATTTGGAATCTCGTCTTTATGCAGTACGAGCAGCTCCCCGGCGGCAAGCGTATCGACCTGCCGCATCCTTCCATCGACACCGGCTTGGGGCTCGAGCGCGTTGCCGCGGTGCTCCAGGGCAGTCACGACAATTACGACATCGATCTGTTCCGTGCGCTGATCGCGGCCTCGGTCGAGTTGACCGGCGTGCCGGAGGATGGCGGGCATGCGCCCAGCCACCGCATCATCGCCGATCATTTGCGCGCCTCCTCCTTCCTCATCGCCGACGGCGTGCTGCCCTCGAACGAGGGGCGCGGGTATGTGCTGCGCCGGATCATGCGCCGCGCCATGCGGCACGCCCATATTCTCGGCGCCAAGGAGCCGCTGCTCTATCGCCTGGTGCCGGCGCTGATCGAGCAGATGGGTCGCGCCTATCACGAGCTCGAGCGGGGGCAGAACCTCATCGAGGAGACGCTGAAGCTCGAAGAGACCCGCTTCCGCGAGACGCTCGAGCGCGGGCTTCGCTTGCTCGACGATGCGACCAAGAGCCTGAAGCGCGGCGCCACGCTGCCGGGCGAGGTCGCCTTCAAGCTCTACGATACTTACGGCTTTCCCTACGACCTCACCGAGGACGCGCTGAAGGCGCGCGGGATCGGCGTCGATGCGCAAGGCTTCGCCGCCGCCATGGAGCGCCAGCGCGCCGAAGCGCGGAAATCCTGGGCGGGCTCAGGCGAGGCCGCGACCGAGGCGCTATGGTTCGAGCTGAAGGAGGAGCTCGGCGCCACCGAGTTCCTCGGCTACGAGACCGAGGCCGCCTCCGCCGAGATCGTGGCGATCGTCAAGGACGGCGCGCGGGTCGACGCGTTGAATGAAGGCGAGCGCGGCATCGTGGTCCTCAACCAGACCCCGTTCTATGCCGAGTCGGGCGGCCAGGTCGGCGATCGCGGCTCGCTGACCGGCGCCAACGGCGCAAAGTTCCGGGTCGAGGACACGCAGAAGAAGCTCCACGTGCTCTATCTTCATGAGGGTGTGGTGGCGGCGGGCAGTTTGCGCGCCGGCGACGAGGTGCTGCTCGAGGTCGACCACACCCGCCGCACGCCGACGCGCGCCCATCATTCGGCGACCCATCTTCTGCATGAGGCGCTCCGCCAGGTGCTTGGGCCCCATGTGGCGCAGAAGGGCTCGCTGGTCGAGCCCGGGCGGCTCCGCTTCGACTTCTCCCATCCCAAGCCCATGACGGGTGACGAGATCCGTGAAGTGGAGGATGTGGTCAACGCCATGATCCTGCAGAACGCCCCGGTCGAGACCCATCTGATGACGCCGGACCAGGCCATCGCCCAAGGCGCTCTCGCCCTGTTCGGCGAGAAATATGGCGAAGAGGTTCGCGTGGTCAGTATGGGCGTTGATCCCAAGAGCGAGCGGGCGGGTCATGCCTATTCGATCGAGCTCTGCGGCGGGACCCATGTGCGGCGGACCGGCGATATCGGCCTGCTCAAGGTCGTCAGCGAGAGCGCGGTGGCGTCGGGCGTGCGCCGGGTCGAGGCTCTGACCGCCGATGCCGCGCGCGCCTATCTCGATACACAAGATGGGCGCGTGCGCGAGGCGGCGGAGCTGCTCAAGGTCGCGCCCGACGAAATGATTCAGCGTCTCGCCGCCATTATCGACGAGCGCCGCAAGCTCGAGCGCGAACTAGCCGAAACTCGGAAGAAAGTGGCGATGGGAGGAGGCGCCGCCTCGCAAACCGAGAATTCCAATATCGTGACCATCGGCGGCACGGCGTTCTTCCGCCTCCGTGTCACCGGTCTGCCCAACAACGACCTGAAGGCGT
>JACMJU010000117.1 GCA_014380485.1 Methyloceanibacter sp. | reverse complement strand
GCTCGCCGACACTCTGGCGGGCGAGGCGCCCGACCGCGCCGAGGAGCGCATCGCCGCCTATCTCGAGGAGCAGGGGCTGCCGCTCTCGGGCAACCGCACGCTTGGCGAGATCACGACGCGGCTGCTTGACCATGCCGCCGATCTCAGGGCCGATCCCTTGCGGAAAGAGGTTGCGGCCGTGATCGACTCCTACCTTGCGGTCTCAGGGGCGCCCAGGAAGGCCGCCGAACGCGTGGCCGCAATCGCCAAGGGCGCCGGGATCGATCTTGGGCCTTCGCTCGAATCCTCCGCGCGCCGCTTCGAGTGTCTTGAGGGGAGCGGCATCGATCTTGGGCGCGCGGCCTTCGCCACCGAGTTCGGACGGAATCTCGAATATTACTCGGGCCTGGTGTTCCAGATCGAGGCGCCCGGCGCCGGCGACGCCATCGCCGGAGGGGGCCGCTATGACGGCCTCTTGGCCCATCTTGGCGCGGCGCGTGAGGTGCCGGCCATCGGCTCCGCCATCCATACGGAGCGCTTGCTTGCCGCGGTCAGGGGAATCTCCTGATGGCGGCCAAGCTTCTGATCGCGGTTCCGTCCAAGGGACGGCTCAAGGACGCCGCCGCCGATCTATTCGCGCGCGCCGGCATCGCCTTGCGCAACCAGGGACACGAGCGCCTCTATCGCGGAGCGCTTTCCGGTCTCGATGATGTCGAGGTGGTCTACACCTCCGCCGCGGAGATCGTGCACCAGCTGAAGACGGGACGCGTGCATTTGGGCCTGACCGGCGAAGACCTGATCCGCGAAACGCTTGCCGATGTCGACGGCTCGGTCGAGTTCCTGAAGCCGCTCGGCTTCGGCCGCGCCGATATGGTCGTTGCCGTTCCCGATTGCTGGATCGACGTGAGCCGCATGGCCGATCTCGAAGATGTGGCCGCGCAGTTTGCGAGCGTGCATGGAAGGCGCCTGCGTGTGGCCACCAAATATATGAATCTGACGCGCCGCTTCTTCGCGAGCCACGGCGTCGCCGGCTATCGCATCGTCGAGAGCGCGGGCGCGACCGAAGCCACGCCCGCTGCGGGAAGCGCGGAGCTGATCGTCGACATCACCACGACCGGCACCACGCTTCGCGCCAATCACCTGAAGGTGCTGGAGGATGGGCTGATCCTGAAATCGCAGGCGCATCTTTTCGCCTCGCGCGCGGCCGCGTGGAACGCAGGCGCAAACAAGCTCAGCGCCGCCATCCTCGAGCGCCTCTCACGTGAGGCATCGTCGTCTTGAGCTGTGAGCGAAGTGAGCCTCCGTCATCCTGAGGTGCGAGCGAAGCGAGCCTCGAAGGATGACGCTGCCCTTGTGTCGGGCGGTCCTTCGAGGGCCGCCTTCGGCGGCCTCCTCAGGATGACGGTGAATTGAGCGAGCCTTCCGAGGGACGCCTTCGGCGACCGCCTCAGGATGACGATGAAGTGAGAATCGGAAAGTGGTTCGCGCGCGAGCCGACGGCTATGCTCGCGCCATGATTCGCGCCATCGTGGCGATACTCATCCTTGTTGCGCCGGTGTCCTCTGCGCTCGCCGCGCCTTCGCGCATCATCATTTTGCGTAACGGCGAGACCGCCGATCCCTGGAAGCTGTGCGAGATCGGTGAGCAAAGGGCGAAGGCGCTGGCCTTGAATTATCTTGGCCGCGACGCCGTCAAATCCCTGTTCGCCGGCGGCGAGGAGCCCGCCTTCTTCTTCGCCATCACCCTCCAGACGGCCGAACTTGCCGCTCCTGCGGTGGCGAGCTGGAACAAGCCGATCATCCTTTATTCGGTCGTGCCCCAAGCGGGACAGAGCAGCGGAGATTTCGCCAAGGCGCTCAATCGCCGCACCCAGGAGGCCGCGCGCAATGTGCTCACCAACCCCGCGCTCGAAGGCAAGACGGTGGTGATGTTGTGGGAGCACGAGCACATCGCCAATGAAGCGCTCGCGGCCAAATTCGAAAACGACCCGGTGACGCTCCGCCAATTGTTCAAGCTCGACATCCTGCCGGGCGTGCCGAAGACCTGGCCGGACGAGAATTACGATTACTTTTGGATCCTCGACTTCCCGGCTAACTCCAACGTGCCCTCCAAATTTTCGATGATGAAGCAGGAGTTCGGCACGTCTTTCCCGCGCGTGCCGGCGAACGATTGGGACACCCCCGACGGGCTCGACGCGGCAAGCGGCTGCAAGCCTGAAGCTAAGGACTAGATCCGAACCGGCTGGTGCCGCGCGCTACGCCGATCCTTGGCAGAAGTGCTGCGGCTAGGGCCGCTCTCCCGCAAATGGTGGCGGCCGGTTTCGTCGGGCTTAAGCTCGAAGAAGCGGCGATGGAACTGGGCGAGGCTCGCGCGGTGGCCGATCGAGACGATGGCCGTGCCGGGGAGTCTTTCGATCAGCAAGCGATAGAGCGCGGCCTCCGAGGCCTCATCGAGCGCGCCCGTCGCCTCGTCGAGGAACAGCCATTGCGGCTGTTGCAGGAGCGCGCGCGCGATCGAGAGCCGCTGCTGCTCGCCGCCCGATAGCTTATCCGCCCAATAGGCGGTCTCGTCGAGCTCCTCGCGGAAGGACTCCAATCCCACCGCCTTGAGCACATCGTCGATCTCATCTTGGGCGAAGGCATCCTGCGCTCCGGGATAGGCGAGAGCCCCTCGCAAGCTTCCGAGTGGCATGTAAGGCCGCTGCGGCAGAACGAGAACGCTTGCTCCCTTCGGCACGCGGATCGAGCCGGACCCGAACGGCCACACCCCGCCGAGCGCCCTGAACAGGCTCGTCTTGCCGGCCCCTGACGGCCCCGTAACCAGGACCCGCTCGCCGGGTTCGATCGACAATTGCGACAGCCGCACGATTTCCTGCCCGTTGGGGAGGCCGACGGCGAGTTCCTCGACCAGCAGCGCGTTGCCGCCGTCGCTCAGGAACTCGAGGCGGGGTGCCGTTCGATCGAGACCTTCCGCCCACGCGATCGAGGCCTCGAAGCCGGTGAGCCGGTTCAACACCGCCTTCCAGTCGGCGATGCTGGTATAGGCCGTGACGAAGAAAGAAAGCGCGCTCTGCACCTGACCGAAAGCCGATACGATCTGCATCAATCCGCCAAGGGTCAGGCTGCCAAAGAAATAGATCGGACTCACGACCAGGAATGGAAAGATCAATGCGACCTGCGAATAGCCTGCCGTCAGAAAGGTGAGCCGCTTCCGCCGCCGCATGATGTCGTACCAATTGCGGATCACCGATCCGAAACGGTCGTGCAGCCGCGCTTCCTCGGCCTTTTCGCCCGAGAGCAAGGTCACCTCCTCCGCATTCTCGCGCAGGCGGACCAGCGAAAAGCGGAAATCCGCCTCGTAACGCTGCTGATTGAAGTTGAGCTTGATCAAGGGGCGCCCGACGAGATGCGTCACCCAGGTGCCGATGATGGCGTAGATCAGCGCCGCCCAGACCAGATAGCCGGGAATCTCGAAGGATTGCGATCCGATCATCAGCGGCGTCGCCGACGACAGGGTCCACAAGATCACGACGAAAGACACAAGGGTAACGATCGAGCCCAACAGTGCGATGCCGATATTGAGCGTGCCGTCGACGAACTCGCGGATGTCGTCGGCGATGCGCTGGTCGGGATTGTCGGCCTGGTCGCCTTTGAGCCGCATGCGGTAATGCGTGCCTTGGCTAAGCCAGCGTCCGAGATAGCGCCGGGTCAGCCAATTCCGCCATCGAATCAGCAGCCATTGTTGGAGATAGAGCTGATAGACCGCACTGACGATAAAGAAGGCGGCGAGCAGGCTGAACACGCCGATCTGAAAGATGAAGGTGTCCCAATCCTTGTTTTGCAGCGCCGTGTAAAAAGTGTTGTACCAGGCGTTGAAGCGCACGTTCAGCCAGACCTGGAACAACTGGAGGGAGATCACGGCGAAGAGCAGCGCGCGTCCCGCCCAGCGATCCTCCGAGCGAAAATAGGGCACGGCGATGCGGGCGAATTCTTTGGCCGTGGTCCTGAAATTGGCCATATGGCGGGCGGCTCCAATGTGTCCCCGGGCGCGGGAAGTCCGGCCGACCATAGGGCCAAACTCAGCCTCGGAGGAAATTACGTTTGTGTAAGGCGGAGTGATGGAAGGCTGCAAACCGGCGGCAAAAAAGGGGCGGCCCTCGGGCCGCCCCCTTGCGGAACGTCAACCGCTCGTGGCCGATAGGTTGCGGATTACATCATGTCCATGCCGCCCATGCCGCCGCCCGGCATATGGGCGTGCTCGTCCCTTTTCTTCGGCGCCTCGGCCACGCCGGCCTCGGTGGTGACGAGAAGACCGGCCACGGACGCTGCGTCCTGCAACGCCGTGCGCACGACCTTGGCGGGGTCGATGATGCCTTTGGCGATGAGATCGCCATACTCGTTGTTCTGAGCGTCATAGCCGAAGGACGGTGACTTCTGGTCGGACACCTTGCCGACCACGATCGAGCCCTCGACGCCCGCATTCTCCGCGATCTGGCGGATCGGAGCCTGGAGCGCGCGCCGCACGATATTGATGCCGGCATCCTGGTCCGAATTATCGCCCTTGGTCTTGAGCGACCTGGCGGCCCATAGCAGCGCCACGCCGCCGCCCGGCACGATGCCTTCCTCGACGGCGGCACGGGTCGCATTCAAGGCATCGTCGACGCGATCCTTTTTCTCTTTCACCTCGACTTCTGTCGCGCCGCCAACCTTGATTACGGCGACGCCGCCGGCGAGCTTGGCCAGCCGCTCTTGCAGCTTTTCCTTGTCGTAATCGGAGGTGGTGTCCTCGATCTGCTGCTTGATCTGGGCAATGCGGGCTTGGATGTCGGGCTTCTTGCCGGCGCCGTCGACGATGGTGGTGTCGTCCTTGGTGATCACCACTTTCTTCGCCTTGCCCAGCATGTTGACGGTGACGTTCTCGAGCTTGATGCCGAGATCCTCGGAGATCAACTCGCCGCCTGCGAGCACCGCGATGTCCTGGAGCATGGCCTTGCGGCGGTCGCCGAAGCCGGGGGCTTTCACCGCGGCGACCTTCAATCCGCCGCGGAGCTTGTTGACTACGAGCGTT
>JACMJU010000116.1 GCA_014380485.1 Methyloceanibacter sp. | reverse complement strand
GCGGCGGATGAGGCATTCGCCCGAGTCCGCGCCACGATCGACGCGGCGGCGGGCGGGGCCGAGGGCGGTTGAGGCGGCTAGATCGGCCGGGGACAGTTACTCGTAACTGTCCCCATTCGGTTGCCACCGTCTCCGCCCTACTTCGATTTGTCGCGCTGCTCCTTCATCTCGTACACGACAGACATGATCCTCGCATAGTCCGCTTCAACAAGCGGCCTGAACGCTTCGTACCGCTGCCGATTAGGGCTGTTCGCCACGAGTTTGGCTAGCTCAAGGGGGTCCAGCTTGGCCCCTTCTCCAGGGTCGATCCCAATTCCCCACAAAGGCTCATCGCCGACGCCCTCCTGATAGTCCGCCAGCATAGGCGCGGACATCACGAGCCCGACCATACGCTCTGGATTGTCCTCGACGGCAATCTGCTCGCATATAGCAAGCAGGATCGTTTCTTTCGGATGGGGGAGCCTTTTAACGTCACAAATGGTCCCGGCCACCGGATCTCGTTGCAAGTGATCTCCATAGTCGTTGAGAATTCTCGAGCGCGCGTCCCAATCCATCTCGGAGCGGGAGTCTGCCTCAGCGCCTAGCGGCGTTCGTGCCTTCGCTTGTACCGAGGGATCCTTCTGAAGGCCCGAGTTTGTTTCCGACAGATGCGCGCAGACGTCGGCAGCGGATCGACAGTCCATGAGCCTGTCGATGATTGAGTCTAACGGGCGCTGAAAGGGTTTGTCGGAATCGAAGAATTTCTCGCCCACCTCCACGAGGCTGCGCGATGCCCAAAGCGTTACACCCGGCACGAGGCCGCCCCACTTCAGCTTGAATATCTTCACCCCCGACTGCGCGACGGAGATCAGAATTTTCTCGCCGCTCTCCAGCCGAAGCCGAGCCCAACATTGGTGAGCCGTATCCTTCTTGGCCTCTATTCTTCCCATTTCGCTCGTACGCCCTCGCCTCGCAACAACGTGCCCTCACCCGATGACCTCCACCGCCGGCCCCTCGTCGGCGAGTGCGGCCAAAGCCCTATCGAAGGTGGCGAAGGCGGTCGCACCCTGTTCGGCAGCGAGGGCAAGATGGAGGTGATCGGCGAAATCGCCCTTGCGGGCATAGGCCGCAAGCGCCCGTGCCACGGCGGCTGATGACGCCACCGTAATCTCGGGCTGACCCATCAAGGTCGCCAGTCCCTCGGCAATGCGATGGCGCGGCAAAAGATAGCGTGAGCGCAACACCCATTCCGCTTCGAGCAGGACGGTCGGCAGGATCAGGGCCGGACCGGCGCCGATCGCCTTCTCGGCGGCTTCCGCCTGCGCCTCATCGTCACGGACGAGCAGGCGGACCAGCAGGTTGGTGTCGACCGCTCTCACTTGAGCAAGCGCAGGATGTCTTCGTTGGACAACCGACTGATAGCCTCGATCGGCTGGGGCTTGCCTTTGTATCTCGGCAGGTTCCGCAAATCGTCGATCGTCTTGGGCGGGAAGGGCGAGGGCCTGGCGGGGCGCCTCAGGCTGATGCCGTCCGGCGTCTCGATCAGCTCGAGCGGCGTGCCGGGCTCCCATTCCAGCCGTTCGCGCACATCCTTAGGGATGGCGACGTCGCCACTCGGCAAGACTTTGGCGCGCGCGTTCATCTTCGGAAAGATACGCCTCGGCCGGCGCCACGGCAAGGCCGAGGCCACCCCCTCGCCTTGACAACCCCGTCCGCTTCGCACAAGCGGCTCGGCGAAGCGCCTTCGCGAAAAGCGTCGGCCCAAACCCCGGACCTTCCATGACCTTTGCCGATCTCGGCCTTTCAGACGAATTGCTCCGTGCCGTGTCGGAGTCGGGCTATGACGAGCCCACCCCGATCCAGCGGCAGGCCATTCCCTCCGTCCTCATGATGCGCGACATCATCGGCATCGCCCAGACCGGTACCGGCAAGACCGCCGGCTTCGTGCTGCCGATGATCGACATCCTGGCGCAGGGCCGCGCCCGCGCCCGCATGCCGCGCTCCTTGATCCTCGAGCCGACCCGCGAGCTCGCCGCCCAGGTCGCCGAGAATTTCGAGAAATACGGCAAGCACCACAAGCTCTCCATGGC
>JACMJU010000115.1 GCA_014380485.1 Methyloceanibacter sp. | reverse complement strand
GGCGAGCCAGTCAAGCGCCGGCATCGCCTCGACCGGCCGCAGCACGAGAAAGCGACCGGCGCGCGCCAAGGTCAAGGGACCGGTCGCCATCGGCTTGCGCCGGGCGGCGAAGTTGATGAGTTGCGTCTTGAGTGCATCGGCTCCGATGCCATCGCGCGGGGTGAACGGGGCCATGATCAGGGCATGCAGACCCGTATAGCGACCCTTTGCGGGAGCGAGTCTTGCGAAGCTCGCGCCGCTTAGGCCTGCGTCGGAAAATGCCTGCAGGGTGACGCCATCATTGGCGCGGCCGAACCACGAGCGTCCGAAGGCCGACAGCGCGGTGCCGGGCTGCGGCGTGTAGAAAATCGCATAGCGCGCGAAGTTTGCCTGAGACGGCGTGTCGCCCGCTCGTTGACGATCGCGATGTGCCCAATTGAGCATCGATACCTCCCTTGGCGCGCGCATCGATTGGCGCGCTCCTATCCGGCGAGGGGTAGCATCGGGCTGTGGCGCGGACGCGACGGGTTCTGGGCGATAGAGGGGCCGGGGCATGAACTCTTGAAGAAGCAATTTTTCGCAAGTGCGAAGGGCGGCGCGCGCTTCCTTTGACAGGGCAGCGTTTCGCAGGCATGCGTCGTTGCGCCGTGCACAAGAGAGGGGAACCATGATCGAGCTTTACACCTGGATGACGCCGAACGGGCAAAAGGCGTCGATCATGCTGGAGGAAGTCGGCCTCCCCTACCGGGTCCATGCCATCGACATCACCAAGGGTGAGCAGTTCGCGCCTTCGTTCCTCAAGATCGCTCCCAACAACAAGATCCCCGCGATCGTCGACACCGACAATGGCCTCCATCTGATGGAGTCGGGCGCGATCCTGCTCTATCTCGCCGAGAAGACGGGCAAGCTCTGGCCGCAGGATTTCCCCACCAAATGGCGCGTGGTCGAGTGGCTGATGTGGCAGATGGGAGGCCCGGGGCCCTTTCTCGGCCAGGTCCATCATTTCGTGAAGTTCAATCCGGGTCGAAGCGCCTATGCCGAGGAGCGCTACGCCAAAGAGGCCAAGCGACTATGGCGCGTGCTCGACACCCGTCTTGCCGAAATGGACTATGTAGCCGGCGATTATTCCATCGCCGACATTGCCATTTGGCCGTGGATCTCGCGCTTCGCTTGGCAGACGGTCGATTTCGCCGACCACCCTCATGTGAAGCGCTGGTATTTGGCGATCGCGGAACGGCCGGCGGTCGAGCGGGGCTGGGATATCCTAAGGGAAGGCCGCGCCATTCCCTTGCCATGAACTCTTGGTGAGCTAACTGGCGGGGCGTGCGCCGGCTGTGGCAGAATGAAGCTCGTGCCGCGGCGCGCCTGACGGGGGTCAAGGGGCGAGTGCCCCGCCTTGAAAGGCCTGGTGCGAGAGGAGACCCGCTAATGAACGACCATGCCACCGTAGCCGTTCGTGCAATCAATCGCGGCGCGATGTTCGCTGCCGCAATTCTCATCGGTCAGGTGCTCGCGCCGAGCCCCGCTTCCGCGCAAGTGATCGAGCGCGGGATCCAGGGCGGAGTTACGGGCGCGATCATTGGCGGCATCATCGGCGGGGGCAGAGGAGCAGGCCGCGGAGCGGCGATCGGCGCTGGCGTCGGCGTCGTGACGGGCGCCATAGAAGCCGACAATGCGCGGCGCGCCTATGCTTATGGCGCGGGGCCGTACGGCGCTCCCAATCTCGTCTACGATACGCAGGTTGCGCTGTATCGGCTCGGCTATGACCCTGGTCCGCCCGATGGCGTTTACGGTGAGCGCACCGCCGAGGCGATCAGCCAGTATCAATATGCCTATCGCCTGCCGGTAACGGGACATCCATCGCCGGCTTTGCTCGACCACATGGCCCGGCATGGCGGCTGATGGCCGTAAGGCCGGTCAGTCTCGCGAACCTTTGCGCTGCGGTTCACCTTGATGGAAGAGGCGTTCAGGGACTGCCGCCGGAGCTAGGACACCAGCAAAGAATAGGGCTGGGAGAGATGGGCCTTGCGTAAGGCGCTGTTAGCTCTGATCGTTTTCTGCTTTGCGGGCGCAACGGTCTTCTACCTTGTGACCATGCCCGTGACGGTGCCGGCATCGGCGCTGCCCGACCATGCGCCCGATCCCGCCAATGGGAAATATATGTTCACGGCGGCGGGCTGCGCCGGGTGTCACGCCGTCCCGGTCAGCGGCTGCGACGATCTCAAGATCAAGGATGCCGAGACGCTCGCGGGGGGCCGCTGCTTGAAGACGCCGTTCGGCACGTTCAACGTGCCCAATATCTCGCCCGACAAGGAGACCGGTATCGGAAACTGGACCACGCTCGACTTCGTGACCGCGATGAAACGGGGCGTCGCCCCCGACGGGTCCTATCTCTACCCGGCCTTTCCTTACCCGTCCTATCAGCGCATGAGCTATGAGGATCTGATCGACCTTAAGGCCTATCTCGACAGTCTGCCGGCGGTGAAGAGCGAAGTGCCGCCGTCCGAACTCCGCTTTCCCTTCGATTTTCGCCGCGGGCTCGGCCTCTGGCATCTCCTCTATGTCGACGGCAAGAGCTTCACGCCCGACCCCAACGCAAGCGCCGAGATCAATCGCGGCGCTTATTTGGTGCGGGGGCCGGGCCATTGTTCGGAGTGCCACTCCTCACGCAATGCCTTCGGCGGTATCGTCAAGGACGCCGAATTCGCCGGAGCGGAAAGTCCCGAGGGCAGGGGCGCGGCGCCCAATATCACGCCGAGCGAAGACGGCATCGGCGATTGGAGCGAAGAGGATATCGCCTATCTGCTCGAAACCGGAAATGAGCCCGACTTCGACGTGATCGGCGAGACCATGGCCCCGATACAGGAGAACATGGCCAAGCTCACGGCGGAGGACCGCAAGGCCATTGCCGCCTATATCAAGTCGTTGCCGCCGCGGCCCGACGCTGTCGCCGAATCGGAGAGGGAAGGGGGCGAGGAGAAAGGCGGAGCAGATAGAGGGAACGAAGAATAGCCGTCAAACGGCGCAAGATGCGCTCCCGGCTCCCGGCGCCATGAGAATGGTGCTACTATCGGCCGCTCGGCGAATGCGCTCGCGGCGGAGCGTTGAGGAAACCCAATGGCGGGGAAGTTCAGAGCAGTAAGGGGCCCGGTACTCGGGCTCGTCGTTGCGGCTTTGGGCCTAACTGCCCTCGCGGACGCAACTCAGGCTGGCCGCTGGGCCGAGCGCCGGGGACTGAAAGCGCCAGAGGTTCCCCCAACCGCGCTGCATCAGGAGCAGCCGCGCCCTCGGCCGCAAGTCGAGCAGCCGCGCCCTCAACCGCAGGTCGCGCGCGCCGCTTCCGGTGCCG
>JACMJU010000114.1 GCA_014380485.1 Methyloceanibacter sp. | reverse complement strand
GCCGCGCGACCGCGCTCCGGCGCGCGCGGTCGAGGCTCACGGCGCCAAGGGCGGTGCGGATGCGGCCCAAGATTTCGGCGCGCGCCTCGCCAGGAACACTCATCGGCTTTTCCCCCGTCGCGCCCGGGCATAGAGAGCGTGGAACGTCCGGCCTTGTGGGGCGGGGAGGTCGTGTGTCCCCGTCCACGCCTTGAGGAACGGGAAGCGGCTCAAACTGCCGCGCGCCCCGGCCCGCCGCGCCAAGAAGCGGGCGACGGCACGGCTCAACGCATGATAGAGACGCGGCCGCCTGGCGGCGAACGCCCATAGTCTTAAGGCGAGACGCTCGTTGAACGCCGGATTGCCTCGCGCGAAGTCGCGCTCGCGCCACGCCCGCATCATATCGGGCAGCGGAATGTCCATGGGACAGACCGCCTCGCACCGGCCGCAAAAACTCGAAGCGTTGGGAAGATCGCGCGCGCGATCGATGCCTTGAAGCTGCGGCGTCAGCACCGCGCCCATGGGACCGGGGTAAACGGAGCCATAGGCATGGCCGCCGATGGCGCCGTAGACCGGGCAGTGATTGAGGCAGGCGCCGCAGCGGATGCAACGCAACATGTCGGCGAACTCGTTGCCGAGCATCTCGCTCCGTCCGTTGTCGAGCAGCACCACATGGTAGGCCACCGGGCCGTCAGGATCGCCGTTCCGCCGTGGACCTGTGGTGAAGGTCGTGTAGGTCGTGATCTCCTGGCCGGTGGCAGAGCGGGCAAGCAGACGCAGCAGGGTCGATGCGTCCTCGAGCGTCGGCACCACCTTCTCGATCGAGGCGACCACGATATGCGTCCGCGGCAGCGTCGCGGTCAGGTCTCCGTTCCCCTCATTGGTGACGATGACCGAGGAGCCGGTCTCGGCGATCAGGAAATTGGCGCCGGTGATGCCCACATCGGCGGCCAAGAATTTCTCGCGCAGGATTTGGCGCGCCTCGGCCACAAGATGCTCGGCCTGATCGAGCCTGCGCTGCCGGGGGAGGCGCTGATGGGTGCGGCGGAAATCGCGCTCGATACTCTCTTTGTTGAGGTGAATGACCGGCGCGACGATGTGGCTCGGGCGCTCGCCCCTAAGCTGGACGATATATTCGCCGAGATCGGTCTCGACCACCTCGATGCCGGAGGCCTGTAGCTCGGCGTTGAGCCCGATCTCCTCCGACACCATCGACTTGCCTTTGGTGACGAGCTTGGCCCCCGCCTGTTGGCAGAGCCGAAGCACGATGGCGCGGGCGTCGACCGCGCCCGGCGCATAATGCACCTGGCCCCCGCTCTCATTGACCTTGCGCTCATAGGCTTCGAGATAGAGGTCGAGGTGAGCGAGCGTATGGTCCTTGACATCGCGAGCCTCCTCGCGCAGCGCATCGAATTCGGGCAGTTTCGCTTTGGCCGCCTCGCGCTTGACCACGAAGCCGCGCTTGACGTTCAGAAGGGCCTTCTGCAACGCCGCATCGGCGAGCGCATGGACGGCGGCGGCTTTGAAGTCCTCACGTGAATCTGCCATCGCCGGCCTCAGCCGCTCTGCCGTGGCGCGGCGATCCCGGGCCCGTCGGTCATGCCGGCGAGCACCTCCGCGACATGACGGACCTCGACCGCCTCGCGCGCACGCGCAAGCCTGCCGGCGATATGCAACAGGCAGCCGAGATCGCCCGACAGCACCGTCGCCGCACCTGTCCCGGCGATGTCGCGCAGCTTGGCGTCGAGGATGGCGGCGGAAATTTCCGGATACTTGACCGAGAACGCGCCGCCGAACCCGCAGCACGCTTCGCTGTCGCCGAGCTCGATCAGCGACAGCCCGTCGACGCTTGTCAACAGCCGACGCGGTGCCTCCCGCACGTGAAGCTCGCGCAAGGAGGAGCAGGAATCGTGATAGGTGACGGCTCCGGCGAAAGCCGCATCGACCTTGAGGAGCCCAAGCACGTCGACGAGAAAAGACGTGAGCTCGAAGCTCTTGGCGGCGAGCGAGGCGGCGCGCTCGGCGAAATTGGGATCATCGGCGAGAAGGCGCGGATAGTGGAGCCGCAACATGCCGGCGCAGGAGCCCGATGGCGCCACGACATAGTCGAACCGCTCGAAGGTCTCGACCACTTGGCGGACAAGCGCGATGGCGTTCTTGCGGTCGCCGCAATTATAGGCGGGTTGCCCGCAACAGGTCTGCGCGCGGGGCACCTCGACCCGGGCCCCTCCAGCCTCGATCAGCTTGATCGCCGCGAAGGCGACGCTTGGCCGGAATAGGTCGACGAGGCAGGTGACGAACAGGCCGACATGGAGACCTTGCGGCGAGGCGGGCGTGGAGGTCATGGGCCTGTAAAGTGTTGCACCTTGTGGCGGGAGGTGGGAGCCAGGATGTAGCATCGTCGGCGCGACTCAAGAAATCCGAATTCGGGCGGCGCCGGAGCGCGGGCGAGCGGGAAGGAAGACGGATGCAGCCAAGAGGGCTGATTATGCTTGCGTTGGTGTTGATGCCGGCGATCTCGCGCGCGTGGGCGGTTGAAGCCGAACCGCTCCGCCTCGTCACCCCTGTCGTCTACGGTACCCATCTCCCCGGGCTCGGCGAGCCGGCGGCGAAGCTCGCCAATTTGCTCAAGGAGCGCTCGGCCGGCTCTCTGGTCCTCGATCTGAAGGAGCCGGGCGACGGGACCAAGCCCGACGAGATCCTCGACAAGGTCTCGAGCGGCGTCGTCGATGCGGGCTTCGCCACGGCAAGCCTCTGGGCGGCGAAGCTCCCCGCCTCTGCACTCTTCTCGGGTTTCCCCTTCGGCCCCGACGCCCGCGAGTATCTTGCCTGGTTCGAGAACGGCAATGGCAGGAAGCTCTATCAGGAGATGTACGACCACGCCGGGCTGAAGGTCCACGTCATGCCTTGCGCCTTCGGCGGCGCCGAGACGGGCGGGTGGTTCGCCAAGGAGATCAAAACCGCTGCCGACATCAAGGGTCTGCGCATGCGCATCTTTGGGCTCGGCGGCAGGGTGATGTCACGGCTGGGCGCGACCACTGTGCTGGTGCCTGGCGGCGATGTCCCCGCAGCTTTCGCGGCGAACAAGATCGATGCCGCCGAGCTTTATCCGCCCGCCGTCGACGAGCGCCAGGGCCTCAAGGATAAGATCAAGCTCATTTATATGCCGGGCTGGCAGCAGCCCGAGACCGTCCTTGAGCTCATCGTCAACAGGGATCGCTGGGATGGGCTTTCTGAGCACCAACGCGGCCTGATCAACGGCGCGTGTCTCGCGACCTTGCAGGCGACGCTCGCCGATAGCGCGCGCCTGCAAACGGACGCCCTTGCCAATTTGGCCGCCAAGAGCGGCGTTCGGGTCGAACAATGGCCCGAGGCGGTGCTGTCGTCCCTGCGCTCGGCCTGGGGCGAAATTGCCAAAGAGGAGGGCGATCGGGACTATTTCTTCAAGACGGTCCTTGACGACATCGCGAAATTCCGCGACCCGGCGCAAAAAGAATCCGTGCCGGAGCCTTCGGCCGGCGCCGCGGCGCCGCCGAACCCCGAGCCACGGCCCAACGCCGCCGCCGAAACGAAAGCCGTGCCCTGAGCGATCGGCTATAGCGTCTTCAGATAGGCGATGATGTCAGCCCGCTCCTGAGCGTCCGGTATTCCTACGAACAGCTGAGCCATGGGCGAATCCGGGAGCATTTTCTTTGGCTCGGCGATCCATTTGTCGATATTTTCCTCGTTCCAGACGAAGCCCTCCTCGCCGAGCTTCTTCATGCCCGGGGAATAGGCGAAACCGGCTACGCTCGCGGCCTTGCGCCCGACAATCTTGTTCAGCTCCGGCCCCACGGTGTTCTGGGCGCTGGCGCCAACTTGATGGCAAATGGCGCATTTGGCGTAGGCCGCCTTGCCTTTGGTCGCGTCGCCTTCGGCAAAGGCCGGTCCGCTCAAAACGAGAAACGCCGCACCAACTCCAAGAAACAGAAAACTCCTCATCTCAATCCTCCTTGAGACCCGTCCTCAGCAATGAATCCAGGTCTGCCCAGCGCCTGGTCGATAAGCCAGCGCAATCTAGCAGAACGATCGAAATCCCTCAAAACAAGGGCCGGGTTCATGCCTAACGCATTGGCGGCGCAAGGGCGCGTGGCATTGCAAGCCTGGGCGTATTGCCCGCCAACCCTTAAGCATGCGAAACACATGGATCGCCGGATCCTCAGAGACAATCGGACGTGCTTGGATGTCGCAAATCGCCCTGCCCAGCCCGGATCATGCGATCCTCCAGCGCCGCAACGACCTCCTAAAGCAGCTGAAGAAGCTCGTGCCTGGCGCTACTCTGATCACCGACAAGGAAGGCCGCCGCACGTTCGAGACCGATGCCCTGACCGCCTATCGTTGCCTGCCGCTGGCGGTCGTGTTGCCGCAAAGCACCGAAGAGGTGAGCGCGATCCTGCGCTTTTGCCACCAAAACCATATCAAGGTCGTGCCCCGCGGTGCCGGCACTTCGCTGTCGGGCGGCGCCTTGCCGCTCGAGGACGCCATCGTGCTCTGCCTGACGCGCATGAACAAGGTCCTCTCAATCGACCTGACCGACCGCGTCGCCCGCGTCGAGGCCGGCATCACCAATACCGGTATTACCGAAGCGGTCGCCACGGACCGCTTCTTTTACGCGCCTGACCCGTCGAGCCAGATCGCTTGCACCATCGGCGGTAATGTCGCCACCAATTCGGGCGGCGCCCATTGCCTGAAATACGGGGTCACCACCAATAATGTGCTCGGCGTCCGCATGGTGCTGATGAACGGCGAGGTCGTCGATATCGGCGGCGCCAGCCTCGACGCTCCCGGCTACGACTTCCTCGCTCTGATCGTGGGCTCGGAAGGTCAGTTCGGCATCGTCACCGAGGTCACCGTGCGCCTGCTCAAGGCGCCCGAAGGCGCGCGCCCCATGCTGCTCGGCTTCGGTTCCAATGAAACGGCCGGGGCCTGCGTCGCCGCCATCATCGCCGCCGGTATCGTTCCCGTCGCGCTCGAGTTCATGGACCGGCCCGCGATTCACGTGTGCGAGCATTTCGTCGCCGCGGGCTATCCGCTTGACGTCGAGGCCCTCCTCATCGTCGAGGTGCAAGGGTCCGAGGATGAGATCGACACGTTTCTCGACAAGATCGGCGAGATCGCCCAGGACTTTACTCCGCTCACGGTGCGCCGGAGCCAAAGCGCCGAGGAGAGCGCCAAGATCTGGAAGGGGCGCAAGAACGCATTCGGCGCCATCGGCCAGCTCTCGGACTATTATTGCATGGACGGCGTGATCCCGCTGTCCAAGCTCCCCAAGGCGCTCGACGAGATTGGCTGGATTTGCCGGCGCTACCGCTTCGACGTGGCCAATATCTTTCATGCCGGCGACGGCAATCTGCACCCCCTCATTCTCTACAACGCCAACGATCCGCTCCAGCTCGAGCGGGTCGAGCTTTGCGGTGCCGAGATCTTGAAGCTGTGCGTGGAGCTCGGAGGCTGCCTCACCGGCGAACACGGGGTGGGCATCGAGAAGCGCGATTTGATGCGCGTGCAGTTTTCGGAGGTGGATTTGGGACAGCAGATGCGCATCAAGGCCGCCTTCGATCCGGATTGGCTGCTCAATCCCGGCAAGGTATTTCCGCTCGAAGGACAAAGAACCCAGTGACCGGCCATATGCGTGTTGGCTTCCACGCTCCTGACACCGTGGAGGAGCTTGCCTATCTCGTCGCCGAGGCTGCCGACACGCGAACGCCCCTCGAGGTGATGGGTCGCGGCACCAAACGCGAAATCGGCCGCCCGATGCAGCATGGCGCGGTACTGAGCACCGAGAACCTGGTCGGGGTCCCGCTCTACGAGCCGAGCGAGCTTGCGCTCGTTGCCCTTGCCGGAACCCCGCTGGCCCAGATCGAGCAGCTGCTCGCCGAGAATGACCAGGCGCTCCCTTTCGAGCCGGTCGATCTTGGGCCGGTGCTCGGGTTTGGTCCAGGCCAAGCCACCATCGGGGGCGTGATTGCCGCCAACCTGTCCGGCAGCCGGCGCATTCATTCGGGCTCGGCGCGCGACCATGTGCTCGGCGTGCAGGCGGTCAATGGAAGGGGTGAGACCTTCAGGTCCGGCGGAAGGGTGTTGAAGAACGTCACCGGCTATGATCTCGGCCGGGGGATCGCCGGCTCCTGGGGGACGCTCGCGGTGATGACCGAGATCGCCCTTAAAGTGCTTCCCGCCCAGCGCGAAGTGCGCACCGTGCTGTGTTTCGGTCTTGCCGATCAGACCGGCGTCGAGGCCTTGTGCCTGGCCCTTTGCACGCCCTTCGAGGTCTCGGGGACAGTGCATATGCATGCCGGCCTCGCCGAGCACTTCTCCGATCAGGAAATCGCCAATTCCGGGGCCTCCGTCACCGCCATCAGGGTTGAGAATTTCCCGGCCTCCGCCCGCTACCGCTCGAGCCGCTTGAAGCAGATGCTTCAGGCTTACGCGCCCGCGCTCGAGCTCGACACCATGCGGAGCCGCACGTTCTGGGACGAAGTCAGGGCCCTTCGGATGTTCCAGAAAACATCGCGCCCGTTATGGCGCATTTCCACGCTGCCCTCGACCGCGCCGAAGCTTATCCGCTCGATTGCGCGCAAGATCGAAATTCGCGT
Source organism: Methyloceanibacter sp. (assembly GCA_014380485.1). GTDB lineage: Bacteria > Pseudomonadota > Alphaproteobacteria > Rhizobiales > Methyloligellaceae > Methyloceanibacter. The sequence goes on along the minus strand of JACMJU010000114.1, from coordinate 342 downwards.
CGCCTATGATTGGTCGGGGGGCCTGATCTGGCTCGAAACGCCGCCGATCTCCGATGCCGGCGCGGTCGAGATCCGCCGCACCCTTGCCGAATTCGGCGGTCATGCCACATTGATCCGGGCCGAGACTTCGGCGCGGGCCGGCATCGACGTGTTCCAGCCGCTCGATCCCCCGCTGATGGCTCTGACCGCCTCTCTCAAGCGGGCGTTCGATCCGGTTGGAATACTTAACCCCGGCCGCATGTATCCGGGGATCTAGGCGGAGACCATGCAGACAAGTTTCACTAACGTTCAGCTCGCCGATCCGACCATCGCCCGCGCCGATGCAATCTTGCGGCGTTGCAT